>DJYI01000125.1:786-4307 GCA_002448475.1 Verrucomicrobia bacterium UBA6982 | reverse complement strand
GCCAACGGCGGCGTCCGATGCCACAGTCGCTATTTTCCTAGCGCTCCTTGCGTTCCGTTGCATGGACAGTTTCTGGTCGCGCCCTTTGAGTTTTTCCGCGCTTGCTTTCGCTGACTGCTTCCGCGCTCCTACTCCCCGCCGGCCCTAGTAGAAGACGGGGTCTTCGATTTCGCCCGGCTTCCAGAGGACCCCGCCGACGGTACCGTCGGGGCGCTTCCATTCGGAGCGGTAGAGGCCGGTGTCGGGGTCGCGCAGCGGGATGTCGCGCTGCACGGAGCCGGGCGGGCGGCGCGCGATGAACGCGCGGTAGGCTTCGAGCGCCGGCTTGGGGGCAAAGTCCTTGTGCGTGAGCCCGAAGTGATGCTCGCTGTAGTTCGGATCCTCTTCCGTCGAGCGGAATTCATACCAGTAGTAGCCGTCCACGCCGAGCGCGAGGCAGATGGCGAGCGAGCGCACGAGATAGCGCGCCTGCGCCGCTTCGTCGATGGGCACCGAGGCGTTGCGGCCCATTACGCCGGACACGGCGAGGCAGCCTTTCATGTCGCCGCCGTAGCGGATGAGCGAGGCGGCCACCGCCTCTCCGCCCGCCGTGTCCTTCATGACGAGCAGGGGAACGAATTCGTCCTCCGGGCCGAGGCGGTCGGGCTTGAAGAAGCGGCGGGCGCGCTCTCCGGCGGGGTCGCCCTTGTAGCCGGCGGCGCCGGCCGCCGGCGTCGGGAAGGCGCGAGCTTCGCGCGGGAGCGCGGGATTGAGCCACCAGGCGTCGAGCGAAAGGCGGAAACGGTCGCGCAGCGGCGCGGCGTCCTCGCCGCGGAGATTCTTCGAGAAGACGCCGGGCGCGGTTTCGGTGCATGGATACCACATGGGCATGCCGCCAATATCGACGAGGACGCCGCCGTCGCGCACGAAGGCGAACACGTCGTCGAAGGTGTCGGCCGGGAACGTCTCGTCGAAGGGATAGATCACGGCATCGACGCCGCCGGTGGCGAGGCGGGCGCGGAGCGCGTCGCCGAAGAGCTCTTCGCACGTGGAGCCGGATGGGAGCGCGGCGGCGATTGCGGAAGCGACGGTCGAGGCGCCGGATTCGGGGGCCGTGGTCGCGTAAACGCAGCGCCACGCCTTTTGTTCGGGCCGCGCCGCCGCGAGGAGCATGCGCAGTAGCGGCAGGCCTTCGACGTTCGCCTGGTGCGTCGGCCAGCCGAGTTCGGAGACGATGACCGGCTTGTCGGCGGCGCCGAATTCGGCGAGCAGCGCGCGCAGCGACGCGAGATTTTGCTCCAGCGCCGGCTCCGGCGGATAGGGATGCGTGTAGGGATGAACGCAAACGGCGTCAAACGAGTCCGGGCCGGCGCATTCGAGAACGCGCCTGAGGTAGGGCAGCGGCACGCCGTTGAGGCCGCCGAGAAGGACTCGGACGCCTGGCTCCGCGCGCCTCGCCGCCGCGAAGGCGGTGCGCAGGACGGCGGCGTATGTTTCGGGATCGGGATCCGAGCCCCAGAACACGCGGAGGTTCGTCTCGTTCATGATCTCGATGTCGGGGCAGCGCATGCCGTAGCGCCGGACGAAGGCTTCGACGAAGGCGCCCCACTCTTCGAGATGCTCCCCGATCGGCTTCGCCCACGCGGGAGGGCGCATGAGAATCGGGAGAAAACGCAGGCCGCGAGCTTCGCACGAGGCGAGCACGGCGTCGTAGAAGGAAAAGTCGAAGGGGACGTCCGGCGCGGGCTGGCAACGATACCAATCGACATCGGACCTGACCGCGCCAATCCCGGTGTCCGCGATGTGGGCGCACGATTCGTCGCGGTAGCCGTAGCCGACGCGCGTGATGTGGGAGCAGACGCCGTAGGGCGAAGCGGCGCCCGCCATCGCGAAGCGGGCGGCGGCGCAGAGAGCGAGAAGGGAAAACGTGCGAGCGTAGTGGTTCATGTCGGGGAAAGGCGGTATGCGAGGCGGTAAACGCCGGGATGGATTCGGTATTGCGGGAGCGTGTCCGGGCCGCACGATCCGGTGCCGAGGCCGCGCGCTGCGGCTTCAATGTAAAGGGTGGTCGCCACTTCCGGCTTCAATTCCGAAATGTGGCGCGCGTTCCAGAGCGCTTCGTCCGGCAGGTGCGTCGCGCGGAAGGCCAGCGGAGCGCCGATGGTTTCCACGCGGAGGCCGCGGCCGCGCGCGTCGCGCAATTCCACCCAGCGCGTTTCGCCGTGGCGCCCGTGTTCCTGCGGCACGACGTAGGGGAAAAACTGCTCCGAAACGGTGGAGCGCCACAGGCCGATGCGCGAACCCTCGTGGCGGTCGGGATAGTTTTCGTGCGGGCCGAGGCCGAACCACGAAAGGCGCTCGAGCGCGCCGGGCAGCGTGAAGCGCACGGCGAGACGCGGTATGTCGTCGAGGTCGTCCGGGACGGCGAACTCGTGGCGGAACTCGACGGCGCCGCCGGGCAGCGCGGTGCGCTCCATGCGGTGGGCGATGCGCGACTCTCCGCCTTTGTCGAGCCCGAGGGCGCACCAGCGGCCGTAGGCCTTCCAGAGGTTGCCGCGGTCGCCGTCCGCCCGGCCACGGATGCACTCGTTGTCGGTGGGGCAGCGCCAGATGGTGAAGACGGGAACGAGGTCCTCGCAGCAGAGCGCCTGCGCGCCGGAATGCGGCGCGGGCGTTTCGCGCGCGGGGAGCGTCGGGGCGGGAGACGGGAGCGCAAACTGGTCCCAGGCGACTACATGGCCAGCGGGGGCCCAGGAGGCGGCCTTTCGGAGCGTGGCGGAGACGGTAAGGTAGCGCTCGCCGCCGGCCGGATGAGCTCGCTTGCGCAGGCTCTCCCAGCCGAGGAGGCGCAGCGTCGCGGAGCCTTGCGGCTGGATGTCGAGGGCGGAGACGCGACCGCGCGCGACGCAGACGCCGTCTTCTTCGAGCGTCCACGAGGCTTGCAGCCATTCGCGGGCGTTGCGGAAACAGTCGCGGTTTTCGGCGCGCAGGAGGCCGCGCCGAACGTCCGCAAGCGAAAAGGCGAGCGGCTGGAGAATGCGCTTGGCGTCCCACAGCTGCGGCTTGGGCGAGCGGTCGGGATTGACCATGCCGTTGCAGCAGAAGTTGACGTCGTTCGGTTCGTCGCCGAAGTCGCCCCCGTATCCCCAGTCGCCCTTGTCCGGGCGCACGATTCCCTGCTCGACCCAGTCCCAGATGAAGCCGCCCTGAAGGCCGTGCGTCGCGCGGATGGCGCGCCAGTAGTCGGCAAGGCCGCCGCAGCTGTTGCCCATGGCGTGGGCGTATTCGCAGTTGATCATCGGGCGGTCGTCGGGCACTTCGCGAGCCCAGCGCAGCATCTGCTCCTTGATCTGCGGATACATGGGCGTCACGATGTCGGTGAGCTCCCGCGAAACCGGGGAGCCGAAGAGGTGGGTGCCCTCGGCCGGGCCGGCGTGCATTGCGCCCTCGTAGTGGATGGGGCGCGTCGGGTCCGCGGCCCGGACGGCGCGGGCGAGCGCTATGTGGTTTTCGCCGATGCCGCTCTCGTTGCCGAGCGACCA
>DJYI01000125.1:0-708 GCA_002448475.1 Verrucomicrobia bacterium UBA6982 | reverse complement strand
ACCGAGGGGTGGTTGCGGTCGCGGGCGACCATGCGCAGGCCGCGTTCCAGAAAGGCCGCGCGCCACGATTCGTCGTGCGGGAGGCGCTGGCGCTCGGCGTGACATTCGATGTCCGCTTCGTCCCAGACGTAGAGGCCGCATTCGTCGCAGAGGTCGTAGAAGCTCGACGCGACGGGGTAGTGGCTGCAGCGCACGGCGTTGAAGTTGAAGCGCTTCAGGAGCCGCACGTCCTCCAGATCCGTTTCCGGCGGGCAGCGCTTGCCCAGGCGTTCGTGGAATTCGTGGCGGTTGACGCCGCGGATTTCGACGGCCTTCCCGTTCACGAGCAGTTCCCGCCCCGCGACGCGAACGTCGCGGAAGCCGACGCGCAGCGCGGTCGCCTCGACGAGGCGGCCCGTTTCGTCGCAGAGCTCAACGAGCAGCGTGTAGAGCGCGGGGGACTCGGCGCTCCATGGCTTCACCGAACGGAGCGGACGCGCCGGGCTCAGCGCCGCCTCCCAGAGCGTCGCCCGGTAGTCGCGCGAAAGCGGTCCGGATTCCAGCGCGGCGGCGCCGGGAACGGGGCGGCCGGTTTCGTCGAAGAGGCGCGCGCGGACGGACCATCCGAGATTCGGATCGTCGTCGTTGGAGTTCTGGAGCGTCTGCGCGGCGGCGGGGCGGTGGAACTCGGCGCGGACGCGCACTTGGAGCGTGCCGGCGGGGCGCGCC
>DJYI01000089.1 GCA_002448475.1 Verrucomicrobia bacterium UBA6982 | reverse complement strand
TGTGTCCAAAACTCATTTCTCCGTGTCTCCGTCTCTCCGTTTCCTCCGTGTTGAGCGATAGCAACCAAGGGAGTTTGAAGGGTTGAAGGTTGTTTAGTCGCAAAAGACTTTTCAACCTTTCAACTTTTCAACCTTTCAACTGGGCGAGGCCCAGGACACATCGGCCCGCGTGATTGCGGCCTTTGCGTTCTGACAAAGTTTGGTCACACCCGGCGCGGAGGCCGCTTTTGCATTCACACCCGCGTTTTGCTAGGATTTGGGCCGCAAGCGACAAAGGGGCATTCCAAATTGACCCAGCCAGTTCAAATGAAAACATACACCGAACCTTCACGGCAAATTCCCGTCGCGGCCGAGGTGGACGTCCTCGTCTGCGGCGCCGGCCCGGCAGGCGTCGGCGCCGCGCTTGGCGCCGCGCGCGCCGGTTGCCGCCGCGTCCTGCTCGTCGAGGCCGGCAACGCCGTCGGCGGCGTCTCCACCACCGGCATGATGTCGCACTGGACGGGCTCCACCGAGTCTCCGCTCATGGAGGAGATTTGCCGGCTCCAGTCCCGGAGCGTCCTCCTGCCCGAGGACGAGGTCGGGAAGAAAGACAACTACATTTGCCACGAGGCGCTCAAGAACGCCTATCTGCGGCTCCTCGACGAAGCCGGCGTCCAGTTGCGCCTCTACACGAACGTGGTCGATGCCATCGTCGAGGACGGACGTGCGCGGGGAGTCGTGACCGAGAGCAAGTCCGGCCGCGAGGCCATCTTCGCGAAGGTCGTGGTCGATGCCACGGGCGACGGCGACGTCGCGGCCCGCGCGGGCGCGGCGTTCGACATGGGGCGCGAGGGCGACGGCGTCTGCCAGCCCGTCACGCTCATGTTCCGGCTCGGAGGCGTGGACACCGCGCGATGCATTTCTCCGGGAAGCTTCGAGACGACGGTCGCCGTCCCCGCCGGCGAAATCCAGGCGCTCGCCCGCGAGAACCTCCCGCCGCCCGCCGGCCACGTGCTTCTCTACCGCCAGCACCTTCCCGGCGAGATGTGCGTCAACATGACGAACGTCACCGACATCGACGGCACGGACGCAGCTGCCCTCACGCGCGCCGAACTCGAATGCCGGCGGCAGATGGAGTCGATCGTCTCGTTCCTGCGCCGCTACGCGCCCGGCTACGAGCACTGTTACGTCGTCGCCTCCGCTTCCCAGATCGGGGTCCGCGAGACGCGCCACTTCCGCACCCTCCACACGCTGACGGAAGAGGACATCGTCGAGGCCCGCCAGTTCGACGACTGGATCGCCACCCGCAACCACTTCAACTTCGACATCCACAACACCCGGGGGGCCGGACTCGACGCCCATGGCGCGCAGGCGCTTTTCCGGGCCAGGGGAAAATACACCATCCCCTACCGCTCGTGCGTTCCGGAGGCTCTCGACGGGCTGCTGCTGGCCGGGCGCAACATCGGCGGCACCCACAAGGCGCATTCGAACTTCCGCGCCATGCCCATCTGCCTCAACGTCGGCCAGGGCGTGGGCGTCGCGGCGGCGATCGCCGCCGCGCGGGGAATCGTCCCCCGCGCCGTGCCTCCGGCCGACATCCAGGCCGAATTGCGCCGGCAGGGCGTCAATCCATAGCCGGCAACCACTTCGTCTGATCTCCATGGCTGTCCCGCGTTCCTCCGCATCTCAGCGCAGAACGCACGACCGATGCGTCCTGATGCTCCTGCCGGGCGACGACCACCGCGCGCGGGACGGACTCGACGCCTTTCGCCGCAAGGCGGAGGAGCGGCATTGGGATTTCTTTTCCGCGGAGGTGTCGCGCGCGGCGAACGGCGCTGCGCGGCTCGCCCGCTCGTCGCGCAGCGCCGGTTCGCTCGCCGAACTGGCGCGCATACTGCGGCCGGACGGCATCGCGGTGTGGCGCGGTGCCGTTTTCCCGGCCGAGGTCCGGACGGCGTTCGGGCCGCGCGTCCCGGCAGTTTTCGTGCATCGTTCAGCCAGCGCGGACTTTCCTCCGAGCGACAGGCCAGTGACAGTCTGCTGGGATTCGTCCGAAATCGCCGCCGCGGCGGTGCGTGTCCTTTTCCGGTCCGGATGCGACCACTACGCATTCGTCCCGGCGCCGCATGACACGTCGTGGAGCCGCGAGCGCAGCGACTCGTTCCGCCATTGCGTCGAAGCCGCCGGGAAGGAGTTTTACGAATTCGAGCCTCCACTGGACCGCTGGATCGCCTCGCTTCCGAAGCCATGCGGCGTGCTGGCGTGCACCGACATCGTCGGCGAGGCCGTCCTTTCGGCCTGCGCCGGCGCGGGGGTGCGCGTCCCGGACGACGTGGCCGTCGTGGGCGTCGGCGACAACGCGCAGCTCTGTGACGCCACAAAGCCGTCGCTGTCAAGCGTCGCGCTCGACCGCGCCGTCGAGGCAGGCGCGGCGGCGGGGCTGCTGGACGAGTGGATGCGCCGCCCCTCGCGCCGCCCCGCTCCGCTCGTCATCCCGCCCTGGCGCGTCGTGCTGCGCGCATCCTCCCGCTTCGCGCGCGACAGGAGAGTCGCCCGCGCCATGGAATACATCCGCCTTCACGCCTGCGAAGACGGCTTCGCCCCACCGGCCGTCGCCCGATGCATGGGCGTCGGGCGCACCATGGCCGACAAGCTTTTCCGCACCGTCCTCGGACGTTCGATCCTCACCGAAATCCACGACGTCCGGCTCGCCCGCGCCAGGGAACTCCTGCGCGAGGGCAAGCCCCCGGACGTCGTCGCCGCCCAATGCGGCTACTCTTCCTCCGACGTGTTTCGCCACGTTTTCCGCGACCGCGTCGGCGAAACCGTCCGGCATTGGGTGGTCATGAATGGTGTTTGATTCTTCCAAAAATAAGTGTTTGATTCATCCACAATTTCCGTTGGCCTTTCGCTATGATTGCTTTCGCCGCGCGGCGCTGTGCCCTGCGGAACACATGAAAGGCATCCCACGGAAATGAACATACACAGGATCGTCGCGCTTGTGGCGGCCGTCGCCATGGCGGCGTGCGCCGCGCCGCGCGTCGCGCGCGCCGTGGCCGTCTCGGACGGCTTCCCGGACCAAAGCGCGCACCATGTCGCCACTGGCACGAGTGCCGCGCCCCTAGACGCATTCGACTCGTTCGTAGCGTCCCGCGCCGCCGCCGCGTCGGCGATGGCGCAGTTCACGTCGTTCGTCTCGACGTCGGTCTCCTCGGCCGGCACCCTGGAAAGATTCAACTCCAACGCGCCCGCCGGGTTCGTAATCGTCGTCCGCTAAGGACTAGGAAATCCAGAAATCCTAGGCAACCCAAAGAGCAAACTCCAAATCAACATCCAACGCACATGAAGACATTTGTTCTCCGCTTCTCGTCATTCGTCGTCGCCGCGCTGGCGGCGCAAGCCAGCGCGGCGGTGCCGTCCGTCTCGAACGTCACGCTCTCGCAGGACGGACTCACCCGCGCCGTCACCGTGAACTACACGCTCGCGGACGAGCCGGCCATCATCACGCTGGACATCTGCACCAACGGCGTCTCGATCGGCCAGAACAACGTCTGGGCGATCGACGGCGACGCCAACAAGGTCGTGCAGCCCGGCGCCCGTTCCCTCGTCTGGCATCCGGACAAGTCGTGGCCGAACCAGAAGTTCGCCTCCGGCGATGGCATCGAACTCACGGCCGTCGTCACGGCCTGGGCCACGAACGACCCGCCGATGTATCTCGCCGCCGACCTTGTCTCGGGCGACGTCAAGTACTACACCTGCGCCGAAGCCGTCCCGGGCGGCGTCCAGGACATCCTCTACAAGACGACCTCGCTCCTCATGCGCCGCATCTATGCGCGCGGAAAGTCCTTCATGATGGGCAGCCCCACGGACGAATACGGATACTTCGGAACCCGTGAAAAGCAGCATGAGGTCTCCTTTTCGCACGACTACTACATTGGCGTCTATGAGGTGACACAGCAGCAGTGGCAGCAGATTGCCTCTTCGGTTGCGAATTGGCCCTCCCACCACAAGAACGACGCATGCAAGGCGGCTCGTCCCGTCGAGAATATCACTTGGGCGTGGATCCGTAATACCGCCAACACCACTCCTCCGGGCAATACGTCGTTTCTCGGAAAACTCCGCGCTAAGTTTGGCAATGCCTTCGACTTTGACCTTCCCGGTGCCGCGCAGTGGGAATATGCGTGCCGTGCTGGCAACGGCAACTACAAATGGGGCGACGGCACGGCCATCTCGTCGTCGCTGAACGGCGCTGGCGACAAGAAGGATTACGAAGACACCGCCTTCAACGAAATCGCCCGCAACGCCTACAACAACGCAATGGGGACATACTCTGCGGCGGCCGGCACGCTCACCACGACGAGCGAGAATGTTGACACGACGTGCGGCACGGCTACAGTCGGCTCCTACAGGCCGAATTCCTGGGGCCTCTACGACATGCATGGCAATGTCTGGGAAATCTGCCTTGACGCTTTCAGCGGCAATGATGCAAATCCTTACGTGGAAACGCCAACGGCTGGAAACGCATCAGTGTATCATCCTGCAAAAGGAGCGAGTTTCCAGCGCGGCCCATGGCGCCATCGCGCCTCGTTCCAATTTGGTTGGGATCTGACGGCGAAGCAGGACTTCGGCATCCGCGTCGCCTGGACGCTGGAATAGCCGGGAAACCCGACATGCGGACGGCACGAATCTGCCTCATCCTGTTTGCCGCCGCCGCCGCGCCGTCCGTCCGGGCGGCGCGGGTCGCGTTTCCGGCCTTCGACCCGCTGGGCTGGCGTCCGGACGGGGACGCGATGGAGTCGCTCTCCTTCGGCCTGGCGCTAGGCGACGCGCCGCTTTCGCGGAGCGTCGAGATGCGCGCGACCGTGACGCCCCGCTCCTGCGACGACCCGGAAACGGGGCGCGTGGGCATCGCCTGCTGGGACATCGACGGCACCGGCGACTACTGGCACTTCTCGCTCATCAAGGGACCCGACCGAGCCGGCGCCAGGCACGGCTTTCTGCTGGAGGCCTACATCAGCCGCGAACTCGGCGCGCAAAGCCGCTTCAAGCGCGTAGCGTTCGAGGACGCCGGCGCTTGGGACTGGGGCAACCCCGTCGAACTGCGGCTCCGCGTGACGCCGGAGCGGGTCGAGGGCGAGGCCCGCGACGCCGCCACGGGGGCGCTCCTGCACCGCTGCGCCTACGAGCCGCGCCCCGGTTCGCCCATCGGCCCCGGCTCGCCGGCGCTGCGCGTCTCCGGGCGCTTCCGGGCGAGGGTGGAAGACATTGTCCACAAATCCGCAATTGACACAAATGTCCACAAATCGCAAATGGCAAATACCAGCGCCGACAATTTGAATTTGTCATTTGTGAACAATGATGAACATTTGACATTTGTGAACAATCCCATTCCGCCCTACCGGCCCGTCGGCCCGGATACGGGGATTCGCGGAAAGGCCACGGGGTTCTTCCACGTCGAGACCATCGACGGCCGCGACTGGGCGATCGACCCGCTCGGCCGCGCCGTTGTGCTGCAGGGCGTCGATCACGTCAGCGCGTCCGGATTTCATTGCGAGGCGCTGGGCTACAGCCCATACGGCCGCCATGTCGCCCGAAACTATCCCGACCTCGATGCGTGGCGCGCGGAAACGCTCGACCGGCTCGCCGGCTGGGGGTTCACGCTGCTCGGCTCGGGCGGGGACGCCGGTCTGCGCCACCGCTCGCTCGCCCACGTCGATTGCCTCTATCTGAGCGACCGCTTCACCTTCGGCGCCGAGGAATGGTGGATTTCCCCGAACCGCCATTCGCCCGGCACGAGTTTTCCCAATGTCTTCCATCCAGGCTACGAAAAGGCGCTCGAATGGGCCTGCCGCGTGAAAGTCGCGCGCCACAAGAACGACCCGTGGCTCGTGGGCTACTTCATCGACAACGAACTCGCGTGGTGGGGCGGGCAGAAGAAAACCGGACTCGGCCTCTTCGACCTCGCGATGGCGCTTCCCAAAGGCCATTCGGCGCGACAGGCCGCCGAGCGCATCGCAGCGGAAAACCCCGGCAGCCCGGCCGTCGCCTTTCTGCGCGAAACGGCGCGCCGCTACTTCTCCGCGACCGCCGCCGCCATCTGCAAGGCCGATCCGAACCACATGGTCCTGGGCTGCCGCTTCGCCGGCTTTTCGGGCCACAACGACGTCATCTGGGAAGAGGCAGGGAAGGTCTGCGACATCGTCTCCCTCAACATGTATCCGTGGGCGCAGCTCGACGAGGGCGTCGTGCTCGACAGGCGCGGAGGCCGCCCCTTCGCGGAACATCTGGCGGAAGTCCACGCGCTGTGCGGCAGGCCCATGATGATCACCGAATGGAGCTTCCCGGCGCTCGACGCGCGCCCCAGCACCTACGGCGCCGGGATGCGCGTCGAAACGCAGGCCGAGCGCGCCGCCGCCACCGAGCTCTGCCTGAAGACGCTGCTTTCGCTCCCGTTCGTCGTCGGAAACGACTATTTCATGTGGCTCGACCAGCCGGCCGAGGGCATCAGCCGGCTCTTCCCCGAAGACAGCAACTACGGGCTCGTGAACGAGGAGGGGAAGCCCTACGAGGAGCTGACCGCGATGTTCCGCCGCGTCCATGCCGAGGCTTCCTGGGAGCGCGGGCTTCCAGCCCGCGAACTCGCCGCGGGCAGGATGCCCGCGCTCCCAGGCGCCATCGTTCACGATGGCGGCTCATCCGAGCGCGAGCGCTTCTTCGCCGCCGCCCGCGCGGCTTGTTCTGCGCCCGGCACGGAAGTGTCGGGAATCGTCGGCTTCCGGCAGGATGCCGACGGCTCGTGGTCCCTCTCCAACGGCCTCGTGCGCC
>DJYI01000107.1:429-44994 GCA_002448475.1 Verrucomicrobia bacterium UBA6982 | reverse complement strand
GCGTCGGAGCGCGACGCCCGGAGCATCCTCGTCCGCCTCACGCCGGCCGGCGAGGCGCTCCGCCCCGCCTTCCGCTCGATCTCCCGCCGTTTCTGCGCCTTCCTCTACGCGGGGCTTTCCCGTGAGGAGTCCGAGACCCTCGAGCGCCTCCTCGAAAAGTCGCTTTCCCGGGACGATGACCCGCTCCCATAGCCACCATCCTTTCCGCCTTTCAACTTTTCAACCTTTCAACTTTTCAACCCCAACCCACAACCGAAAGGAAAACACCATGAAGGAAATCAAGACCACCTGCGACATCGCCAACGCCACCGCGATCGACATCGGCCCGATGGCCGAACTGAAGGACTACGTGCTCGCGCTCGGACCCGAGACGAAGATCCCCGGCAAGGTGTTCGGCGGCGCGGCCGTCAAGGCCGGCGGCGCGGACTTCTCGCTGCAGGTCTTCGCGCCCGGGACGGAGGGCGGCTTCTACCACGTCCACAAGGACCACGAGGAGCTCTACTTCTTCCTCTCCGGCGAAGGCGAATACCAGGTCGACGGCACGAACATCCCGGTGAAGGAGGGCAGCGTCGTCCGCGTCGCCCCGGCTGGCAAGCGCGCCGTCCGCAACACGGGCGACAAGCCGCTCGTGATGCTCTGCGTCCAATACGTCGCCGCCGCGCCCGGCTCCGTCAACCCCTCGGACGGAACGATCCTGAACGAGCCCGTGAAATGGTAGCCGCAGGCGCCGCCAACTTTTTTTCGAACCCCAAGACCCACAAGGAATCCACACCATGAAAAAAGACCTCGGAACCGTCCAGGCCGTCTTCCCCATGCCCGTCCTCGTCATCGCCGCCTACGACAAGGCCGGGACGATCCAGACCATGAACGCTGCGTGGGGGCAGATCTGCGACACGGACAAGATCGCCCTTTTCCTCGACGCCGACCACGCCACCACGAAGGCCATCCGCGAAACTGGCGCCTTCACCGTCGCGCTCGCCGACCGCACGCACATGGCCGAGGCGGACTACGTCGGCATCGTCTCGGGCAACCAGGTCGCGGACAAGTTCGCCCGCTCCGGCCTCCACGCGGCGAAGTCGTCGCGCGTGAACGCGCCCGTCCTCGAGGAGTTCCCCGTCGCGATGGAATGCACGCTGGCGGAGATCGCCGAAACGAAGACGCTCTTCGCCGTCGTGGGCACGATCGTCAACACCCTCGCCGAGGAGCGCGTCCTCGATGAACAGGGCAAGGTCGATCCCGCGAAGCTGGACGCCATCGCCTTCGACCAGTTCCGCCACGGCTACTACGCCTCGGGCGAAAAGGCCGGGCAGGCCTGGAACGCTGGCTCGGCTCTCGCCAAGGCCGCGCTCGGCCGCTAGCCGCGCGGACTCGGCGGCGCGCAGCGCCGCCGGGTCCGCCGTTCGTGAAGCTACTTGAAGGGATTCACGGCGCGGATGCCACAAGAGGAATGTCACGCCAACGCCTCCGCGTATGCGTCGGCCCGGCAGAAGCGATACGGGGCGTCGCGACGGCGGCTGGTTTCTTCCACGAGCCTGTCGAAACGGGTTTTCCAGTCGGAAGTCGCACGGGCGCGGCGGACCTCGCGCTCGACGAGATGAACGGAAGCCGACAAGACGGCCGGCCGCATCGCCGCCTGGACGGCACAGGTCAAGGCCGAGGCGGGCGTCTAGCGCCCCTCCCCTTTCGTTGGTAGCCCGAGGGGCTCCGCCGCCGAGTGGCGGCGACCCTCAACCGATGGGCATCGGGTTCGGGCGGGCACGGACGGCCGCGAGGCCGCCCGTGCTTTTTTGTGCGGCGCGCGACACCCCGACGAGCCGCGACCGGAAACGCGGAGCCTTCTACCGTAAAGGCAGCGGCAAGGCAAGTGAATTCCGATTTACCAATGGTGTTTCAAAAGGCGAATTCCGATTTACCAATGGTGTTTCAAAAGGCGAATTCCGATTTACCAATGGTGTTTCGGGATTTCAATTCCGATTTTCCCGCCGTCTATCGGTGGACGTAGATTCGCGATGGCTCGGTCTCGCCGTCGCCCATCGCAGTGCACAGGAATTCCCAGCCGTACCGCTCGTAGAATCCCGTGTGGTCGGTGAGGAGATAAACCGGCGAGACGCCCTTGCCGCGTAAATCCTCCACCGCCATGCCGAGAAGCCGCCCCGCGATGCCGCGGCGGCGGTGGAATCCCTCGACGTAGACGGCGCAGACGTTGGGCGTCAGGTCCTTCCGCTCGTGGAAGTCGTTCTCGATCACGCCCAGGCCGCCGACGATCCGGTCGCCGTCAAGGCAGAGATACCAGCCGTATTCGGTGCGGCCTGAGAGGAAGGCGTCCATGCATTCGAGATATGCCGCTTCCGGCACGCCCCATTTCTCGTGGAACCACGCGGCGGCGTCCGCCTCGCGTTCCGGCATCGTGCGGAGTGTGGCAAAGCGGAGAATGCCGGACGTTTCCTTTTTCGCTGGCGATTTCATGTCGGGAATCCTACCACAGCTCCGCTGCGAGGGAAAACAAGCGCGCGACCCAGCAGTTTGTCATTGTTAGGTGCACCGTCGCGGAAAAGCGACGCCGTTTTTCATGCGTCGCTCGTAGTTGGAATCCCGATTGTCTCCCCATCGTGCCAGACCGGGCCGATGGAAGTGCCGGCGGGGTAGGCGCCGGTGCGGAGGAATTTGAGCGCGGCGCGGGCGAGCGTTTCGCCCGCCGCCACGGGGTCGATCTCCATGCGCGAGAGTTCGCGCGGATGGAAGGGGCCGATGCCGGCGTTGGCCCAGGTGGCAATGCGGATGTCGCGCGGGATGGTGAGTCCGGCTTCGGCGATTGCGAGGAATGCGCCTCGCGCAAGATGGTCGTCGCTGAAGAGATAGATGGTGTCGCGGTCGGGGCGACGTGAGGCGAGATGTTTCCTGAAGCCGTCGTATCCGGCGCGCTCCATGGCGAAGTCGCCCTTGGTGTCCGGCTTCAGCGGCAGCGTCCTGACGGCGATTCCGCAGGCGCCTCTAAGTCGCGGGAGCGGCGCGTATCGGTGAAAGCCCGCCGCGCGGCAAACGCTGACCTTGGATATCCCCGCCGCGCGGCAAGCCGCCAGAAAGTCCGGCACGGCCGCGCCGTAGTCGAGCCGCGTCATGCCCGCCGCGCCCGCCGGCGGCGCGGCGAGATCCGCCACGGCCGCGAACGGTACGCCGCGCTCGGCCAGATGCCGGAACACCTGCGGCGGGGAGCATCGCGCAATCACGAGATCGACCGAGCGCGAAAGAACGGCGTCGAGCAGCGAGAAGTCGAATGAGCCGTCGTTTCCCGTCCCGACGGTCGCCTGCGAAAAGAGGTAGTCGGCGCGTTTGAGGACGACGCGAAGCTCGCTGGCCAGCGCCGCCAGAAACGGGTTGACCGCCGACTCCATGCGCGCGAACACCACGTGGCCGCGCCACGTCCTGCCCGGAACGCCGCGCACGAAGGTGCCGCGGCTCGGGCGCGCCTCCAGCACTCCTTCGAGCGCCAGGCGGCGCACTGCGGCCTTCGTCACGAAGGCGCTCACGCCGAGCGCGGCGGCGAGGGCGCGGTAGTCCGGGATGCGGTCGCCGTGGCTGTAGTAGCCGCCGGCGACGGCTTCGCGCAGTCCGTCCACAACCTGGCGCGCGAGCGGCCGGCCGTCTCCTGGCTGAAGCGCGAAGGGCGGCATTTTGAGGTCGGTTCTTGCCTTGCGTGTCGGCATGGTCGCTTCCCCCGTTCCATTCCGGACGGTGCGCGGCTAGACAGCCGCGCCCTTCAGGGCGGCAAGCGCCACCTGCACGGCGCATGGCTCCTCCCTGCCGGTCCAGTCCCGAGCCTGCACCCACTCTTCGGCGGCGAAGATCCTCTGTGCGGACTCTTCGTAGCCTACGCCGCCGAGTTCTGAGAGCAGCCGTATGCCGCGGTCGATCAGTTTCTTGTTGGAGATGCTGACCCAGCTCATCCAGTTTCCGGCGACGCGCCCCATGGCGGCCATGGTTCCCGTGGACAGGCAGTTGAAGGCGAGTTTCACGGCGAGGTGCTTCCAGATTTCCAGCGGCGAATCCGGGATGTCCATGTCGATGTGGATGTCCGGCGCGGGCGCGTCGGTCCCGGCGCGCCCGATCTGGAACCGGACGCGCTCCGGCCATGCGGCGGCGAGGCGGTCTGCGGCGGCGAGGTAGCCAGCGTCGGTTTCGCCCACGGAGAGCGTCACGGCGGCGGCGCGCGCGAAGCCGTCGATGCGCTCGGGCGCCGGCTCGTTGCCGATCATGTAGGTGACGAGGTCGGAGTATTTGATGAGGGGAGGGGAGTCGATGAAGCGCTGCGGCATGCCGAGCGAACGCGCGTCTTCGGACGTGAATTCGAGGCAGCGCGGAGCGCGCCGCATCATTTCGCTCCAGCATTCCTCCGTGGGGTGCAGCGGATTCTTGACGAACGCCCACGACTGCGCCAGCGCCCTTTCGCGGCTGGAGCGCAGTGGCGGGAGCATGAAGGTCGGGCTGCGCTCGGTGTTGTCGGTGAAGAGGTCGAGCATGCACTTGTCTGCCAGGTAGGTGACGCGCCCGTGCGCGTCGTAGATTCCCTTCTCCAGCTCGATCGCCTTGGCGATCCCGGCGCGGCCGCCCGGAGACTCCAATCCCGAAAGCAGCTCCTCGAAGGCGGAGGTGTAGTCCGGCGCCGTCTCCGGCGCGAAGCGCGGCATGAGGCGGCAGAGCGCCGCCTCCAGCGCGCACGAGCAGAGCAGCTGCTCGCTCGTCGTGGCCTGCATTCGCGTGGAGCCGGCGAGCGACATGGAGCCGCAGTAGATGTCGAGCACCGTGACGCGCGGGTCGTCGATGGCCTTGCGCGAGCGGTCGAGATGCGCGCGCAGGATGTCGGCCGGGTTGTTGAAGACGAGGAAGCACTTCGCGCCGTGCTCGGCGGCGTATTCGAGCGTGCCGAGGACGGACGACGTCTCGCCGCCTTCGGTGATGGCGACGAAGGTGTCGCCCTCGCCGACGCCGAGCGCGGCGGCCTGGCGGCGCCCGCCTTCCGCGAAGTCCTCGAAGAATTCGACGCTGCGGATGAGGGCGAAGTCGCCGCCGGTCATGATCGAGGCCGACCGGTCCGCGAGCGCCTGCTCCTCCTTCGTGAGTTCAGCCGCGCGGCGGTGGAAGAAGTCGCGCCACAGCGATTCGAGCAGGATGGAGAGGCGCCCCGTGGCTCCGCACCCGGAAAAGACGATGCGCCCCTTCGGCGCACGGAGCGTTTCGACGATGGATTCCACCAGCGCCTCGAATTTGGCGCCCGCGAAGACGTGGCGCATGACGATCGGTATCTGCCTGTCGCCGCGCTGCAGGCACTGGACGCCCGCGAGCGTGGAGCGCTTGAAGTCCTCCTCAAGCGTCGCGGTGATGGGGTTGGACTGCTCGGTCGGCAGGAACCCGAGATGGAACTGCGTTTCGTTTTCGATGAAGTCGCGGGCCTTGGCGCGGGCCGCGTCGGAGACGGGAATGTTGTGCATTGTCATGTTAAACAGTTGAAAGGTTGAAAAGTTGTAAGGTTTTTAGTCTCAGAGTTCGCAGAGAAGGCTTTGTGTCCTTTGTGTTCTTTGTGGCTGAAAAATCTCCGTGTTATGCGAATGCAATGAATGGAATCTGAAGGTGGCGGAATTGGGAACTGGGATTGGCAAATGGCAACATTGTCATTCGACGAGAAAGATCGTCGGCCAGGGGCGGTTGCCGAAGGTGCCGAGCAGCGAGGAGAATGTCGTTTCTCCGGCAAAATCGATGGCGCTCACGCGGTGGCGGCGCCGGCGCCGCGCAGAGTCGCGAAGTAGGCGCCGATGGCGGCGACCTTGAGCGAGTGGCCCGCGAGGTCGATCGTCGCGCCGGAGAGCGTGACGAGGCCGTCGGCGGTCCAGTTCTCGTCCGCCGAAAGCGCGCAGTCCGCCGAAACGATCCTGTCGGCGACGGCGTTTGCGCAAAGCGACGCGGCCAGAACGGCGGCAGCGGCCCATTTCCATTCTTTGGTTGTTGTCATGGTCTGTGTCATGTTGTTTTTGAGAGTCGGGATTCCCCGTTCCGCAGACAATACTACCCAAACTACTCAAAATGTCAATGGCTTGACGGTCTGACCGGCACAGGCGCAGTTTGTCATTGTTAGGTGCACCGACGCGGAAAAACGGAAAACCCTGTTTGTCAAATACGGGTCCACCGTAGAATGCGCGGGGATGAAAGCCATGTCGGACACGACATTGCTGGAACTCCCTCCCGGTTTGCTCAACCACTGCAACCGCCTGAAAAGCAAGGAGGCGAAGGGAAATTTCCTGACGAGCCTTCAGACGGCATTTCCGATTGGTCGAAAACAAGCTGATAAAGCGCCTGAGCGGGAACGTCCATTCAAGCAACGGCGCGGGCGCAGCAAGACATGCGGAGCGGAGTTTGAGGCGATGGCGCTCTCGCAGCATCGAGCAAGCGGCTTTATGTGCGCGCCATACATGCACGCGCGAATTGGGCGGCTTGTAAAAGAATGGGAGCAATTGCACGGAGCGATTGAGGCGCAGGTTCTGGATTGCCGCGAATCTTGCCCTGGACGTCAATTCGTTCGTTCCCAGCAAGAGGTTGATTTCGAAAGAACCGAAGGACGGACTGCACATGATATTCCACTATGCGTTCGACACGCCGAAAACGCCATTCGAACGCCTGAAGGAGGCCCAACCGGAGACCTAGAGCTCGTTCGGTGCACCTGCATTCGACAAATAGGGTTAGTGGTTGCGTCCCTTCGATGTGCTTTTTAATTGATAAACTGCACCCATGTCGCCACCACGGATTCCAAACCAGGGGGCTTCGCTGCGGAGAGCCTCCGCGCCTGCCAGCTGGTTGGGAGTTCGCGCCAGTGAGACTCGGCAAAAAGAGTCGATGCATAGATCGCCAAGGCAACGGCCGCGTTGGCCGCGATCACAATGTTTCTTGAACGCTTCTATGGTCTAGTCCCTCCGGCCGAATTGTCTGAACATGGTCATCAATGTATCGTCGACGGCGGCGGTTGAGCTACTTGATGCGGTTTGCTGTCGCGCCATGCCACGAGGGTAAGCGCCCGGCCATGAACGGTTGAAAAGTCGGCCGCAGACCTTCTGGCGATTGGCTTAGTCGATTTCGTCGATTTGGTCGGTCGTCGACAAAATCGACCAATCCGACGATCGACCAAGCCAATCATCGCGCGCGGCGGCCGCAGGCCTGCCGGCGTTTGATTTCGTCGATTTGGTCGGACGACGACAAAATCGACCAATCCGACGATCGACCAAGCCGCTTTGGGGGAATGCCGCAAAGCAAAAAAAACACCCGAAATCGAGGCGATTTCGGGTGTTTGTTCAACTGGCGGGAAGGACGGGGATCGAACCCGCAACCACCGGATCGACAGTCCGGAGCGCTAACCAATTGCGCCACCTCCCCTTGGAGGTTTGTCCGTGCCTTAGTGACGCGAACGGGGCGGATGTTAGCACACGCCCCTTTTCAATGCAAGCGTTTTTTTGCCTTGCGATTTTCACGTCTGCCGGCGCTCCGTCCGGGGGGTGTCCGGAGCGCCGATGGCGTGAATTATTCGCGGTCGTCGTCGCCGTCGTCAAACTGGCGGCCGCCAGGACCGCGAATCGAGCGATCCACCATTACGTCAAGCATCAGAATCTTGCCGACGAGCGACTCCTTGACGAAAAAGCCGTTCTTTTTGGCGAAGTCGTGTATGCGTGGCAGATCCTGGGCGGCGGGGATGAAATAGCGTCCGGAAATGTCTTCCGCGCGTCCGCCGAACTCGCCGATGAGAAGCTGGAGCACACGCTTCGTCGAGCAGTTGCGAACGACAATCGTCCCGCCTTCTGGAAGTTCGACTGAGGGAACGGGATCGCTTTCGTGGAATATGCGCGGGGGCGGTGGCCTGCGTGGGAACGGACGGTCCCGGCGGGGACGACCGCCAGGCGCTCCGAACTGGGACCTTAGTGCGGCGAGCGCCTGCGAGGGGCGGGCGCCGGAGCGCTGGCCGCCGAATCCCGCTTGCTGCGCAAGAGGGGCGGGGCCCGGTGTGGCGGTTTCCGCTGGCATTGGCGCCGTGGCGCTTGCCGGAACTGGCGCCTCCGCAGTTCTGTCAACCGTCGCCGGCGCTGGAGAATCCTTCCTTTCCTCGAATCCGGATGATGCTCCGGCGGCTCCGGCTGGAGACCAAGGCTGTTGCTGCGGCTTGGAGAATTTGAAGAACGACATTTCTGTATTTCTCTTTGTTTTTGATATGCGGACATTCGTCCGGGGACGGGATTCTCCCACAAAACCCTGAAAAATGACAGCAAAAAATAACGGTCTGGCGTCTGGCGGTTGCGTTTGACGGGGTTTTGGGGGAGAATGCGCGCGAAACCAAGTTGGGTCAAGGACATGGAAACACACGAATTCACGACTACGGGCGTCTGCTCCAGAAAGATAACCTTTGATCTTGACGGAACAACTCTTCACAATGTTCGCTTCGACGGAGGATGCCCCGGCAACACCGCGGCGATTGGCAAGCTGCTTGAAGGCGCGGACGCCCGCCGCGCAGCCGACATTCTGCGCGGCAACGACTGCCGCGGGCGCGGCACGTCGTGCGCCGACCAGCTTGCAAGGGCGATCGACGAGGCGCTTTCCTAGACAAGTGCATGGCGGGGGCGGACAATGCAGTTCCAGACCGAACGAATGGAGGCGGACTTCTGTGTGGCGGGCGGAGGACTTGCCGGTCTCTGCGCCGCCTTGTCCGCCGCCAGGCACGGCGCAAAGACCGTGCTTGTTCAGGATCGCCCGATGCTGGGCGGCAACGCATCCAGCGAAATCCGGATGCACGCGCTTGGCGCGCATGGTCCAAATCGACGCGAGACTGGATTGCTGGAGGAGATATTTCTGGAAAACTACCGCTACAATCCGGAGGCGGCGTGGCCGCTTTTTGATTCGGTTCTGTGGGGAATTGCCTCGCGCGAACCGAATCTGCGTCTCGAACTCGACGCGTCGGTCTGCTCATGCGAGATGTCCGGCTCCGCAGTGAGGAGCATCCGCGCGTGGCAGACAACCACCCAGCGCTGGATCGAGGTCGAGGCCCGTCTCTTTGCCGATTGCACCGGCGATGCCGTTCTGGCCCCACTTTCCGGAGCCGACTTTCGTCTCGGGCGAGAGGCTCGTTCCGAATATGGCGAAAGCGAAGCCCCGACCGAGTCCGACAGCTGCACGATGGGAAACTCCATTCTGTTTCAGGTGGACGAGCGTCCGCGCGAACAGGTGTTTGTCCCGCCGCCCTGGGCCTACGACTACAGCGCTCCGGAGGCGCACAAGTGGATCAAGCATCGACAGATCGATCCGTTCGCCACGAATTACTGGTGGATCGAAACCGGAGGCGCCGACGATTCGATAGGCAATGCCGAAATGCATCGCGGCGAACTGTTGCGCATAGCGTTCGGCGTGTGGGATTACGTGAAGAACCATTCCGCGCTCAAGGACAAACTGCGCAACTTTTCCCTCGAATGGGTTGGATCGCTTCCAGGCAAGCGCGAGAGCCGCCGCTATCTCGGCGACCACGTTCTTGTGCAGGGCGAGGTCCAGTCCGGCGGGAATTTTCCGGATGTTGTCGCCTACGGCGGCTGGCGGATCGACAATCACTATCCTAAGGGGTTCTATCACGACGGCCCCGGGACCAAATACACGGACTGCCCAAGTCCGTTCGGCATCCCATACCGATGCCTCTATTCGCGCAATGTTCCGAATCTGTTCTGCGCGGGACGCGACATCAGCTGCTCCCATGTGGCCATGAGCGCCACGCGCGTGATGGCCACGTGCGCTCTGGAGGGGCAGGCCGTCGGCACGGCCGCCGCGATTGCCGTGCGCGAGGGCGTCGATTGCCGCGATGTCGGTCGCGGCAGACTTCTTGACGATCTGCGCCGTGCGCTTCTCGACGACGATTGCATGATTCCCGGTCTGCGTCGCGAAATACGCGGACCTTGCGCGTCCGCCTCTCTTTCCTCTACCGGAGGGGAGGGCGTGGAGCGGCTGCGCGACGGCATGGACCGCGACTGGGACGACGGCTCCCATGCCTGGGAGGCGCCTCTCGGCGCGGCGGCCGAATACCGTTTCGCCGCCGAGACGGAACTTCGCGAGGCCCGGATTGTCTTTGACAGCGATCTCAACCGAACGGACTCGCCGCGCCCGCTGGGCGGCAATTCGGAATACGCCCAGGGACGGCACTACCGCGCTCTGGGCGATCCTCCGATGGGGACGCCGCGCTCGCTTGTGCGGGCGTTTCGGATCGAGAGTTTGCGGTCTGACGGCTCCTGGAGGATGGAGGGGGAAGTGCCGGACAACCACATGCGCCTGGTGCGCGTTCCGCTGAACTGCCGCGCCCATGGGGTCCGGCTCGTGCCACTCTCCACCTGGGGAGCGCCGACCGCCCGCGTTTTCTCCTTTGAGGTGAACGGGCGGAATTGACCGGGACCGGAACGCGCGCCGCAACTAGGCCGGGCCGGAGTCTGGTCCGCGCCCGGGTTCCTCTCGCCAGTGCGCGCCCCGGTTCCTCTCGCTAGAATTCGCTCCACTTCGGCTTGACGCCGAATATGGCGGCGAGTTTTTCGGGGGCGGCTTTGGGGCGGCGGTCGTAGGTATAGACTCCGTTCTGCTCCTGTTCGACGTCCGTGAGCTGCGTGTAGCACCAGCCGGCCAGCGGTTTGAGGCGTGCGAACAGCGCGGTCTGCGCTCCGATGCGGTCGAGAAAGTCCCTTTCCTCAGTGAGGCTGAGTCCGTTGTAGCCCCACCCCGAGTCGCCCTTGCGATCTTCGGGGAGCAAATACTTGAAGCCGCCCCACTCGTCGAGCAGGACTGGCTGTCCGTCATGCGGAGGTTCGACGCCCGAAACGTTGGCCGCCACGTCGCGATCCCCTGTTTTCGGGAACAGCCACTTTTTCTGCTCGGCCGGCGTGGCGCGGTAGCTATGGACGGTCCAGAGATCGGTTTCGACGTGTATCCAGCCGCTTGAATCGTTCACCGGGCGCGTGGGATCGAGGGCGCGAGTGGCAAGGACGACGGAGCGGACGAGTCTGCGGTATGGTTCCAGCTTCGGATCTTTTGGATCGGCCCATGCCTCGCCGTCCTTCCATCCGCCGAATCCGTTGTTGACCGTGCTCTCGTTGAGCGGCGACCAGCCGATGATCGACGGGTGGTCGCGCAGTGCGACCACGACGGCCTGCCACTCTTCGAGGAAATTGCGCTGCGCTTCCGGTGCGGCGGCGTCGAATCCCCAACTTGGATACTCGGCCCATGTGAGGTAGCCGAGGCGGTCCGCCCAGTAGTGCCAGCGGTCTTCGAATACCTTCTGGTGGAGGCGGGCGCCGTTGAATCCCATCGCGAGCGAGCGTTCTATGTCCGTCTTGAGTTCGGCGTCTGACGGCGCGGTCCACACGCCGTCCGGGTAGAATCCCTGATCAAGGACGAACCGCAGGAATGTCGGCTTGCCATTGAGAAGGATCCGTCCGTCCTCGCACGAAACCTTGCGCATCGCGAAGTAGCTGTCAACATGATCGATTTCCTCGCCGCCGCGAACGACCGATAGCTCAAGGTCGTAGAGGAAGGGATCGGCCGGCGACCATGCGCGCGCATCCGGCACGGCGACGCAGACCGGCGCGCCCTGCGTCGCTGGAACTTCCCGCTCTGCGACGACCTTGCGACCGGCGCGCACGACTGCGCGGAAACGATCGCCTGAAGAGCATGAGAGGAAGCGCGGTTCGAGTAGTACCTCCGAAGTGTCGAAATTCGGAGAGACGCGACATGACGCGAGCCCCTGCGGATGGACCGCTTCGGCCCAGACGGTCTTCCAGATGCCTGTCACTCGCGTGTAGTGGCAGCCCTTGGAGAAGAAGCCGGGGCTCTGCTTGCCGCCGCCCTGCATTTTCCCGCGGACATCATCGTGCGCATGGACTACGAGGACCTGACTTTCGCCCGGCTTGGCGAATCTCGTGACATCCATGGCGAAGGGGGCTGATCCGCCGTTGTGGGAGAATACCGGAACGCCGTCAAGCCAGAATTCCGACAGGAAATCCACGCCGTCGAAATGCAGGAGGATTCTCTTGCCCGCCCAGTCCGCCGGGAAGACCACTTCGCGACGATACCAGACATCGTCCATGAAGTCGGTGTCGCCGATCCCCGAGAGTTTTGACTCTGGGCAGAACGGAACCACTATCTTGCGGTCGAACAATTCCTTTCTTGAAACAATGCCGCGCTCGCGGGCCGAACCGGAACGGTCGATTGCAAAATCCCACGTCCCGTTGAGATTGATCCACGAATCCTCGCGGCGGAATTGCATCCTCGGATATTCGGGGCGCGGGATTCCCGCGTGGCGCGATGTCGTGGTGGTGGTCTCAGAATGGATTGGTTTCTTTTTCATTGCCCAAGGTCTGAAGAGTTGCTTGCGGCGGATAATATCACAACCGGCGCGGCGCGCAACAGATTCAGGTTGTCGTTTTAGCCGTTGAATCGCGGAATCCGGGGTGGTATGATTTCCCGCCGAAAGCACATCCTCCGTCATGAAAGGCATGTCCGCCAGTTCGGTTCCCAAAACGTCGCAAAGGCTTCTCGCCGAAATCGGCGCAAATGCCGAATCGCCGCGCTGGGCGGAATTCGTCGCGCGCTACCGCCCGATGATGGAGCGCTTTCTCGCGACGCGGTTTCCGTCGCTCGCCGGAGAGGCCGACGACATTGTCCAGGAGACGCTGGTCGTCCTCATGACGGCCCTGCCGCACTACCAATACGTCCCGGACGAAAACGGAGCGTTCCACAACTATCTCACCGGAATCATGTGCAAAAAGGCGATTGCGGCGCTGCGCGGAATGGCGGCCGAAAGACGCCGCATCGACGCCTCCCAGGACGCGGCCGAGGGCGCGCCGGATCCCGGGCCGTCGCCGGCGGAGGACGCCGAGGACCTCGACGAGGAGGCCTGGCGCAACGCCGTTTTCGAAATTGCCCTCAAGCAGCTTCTCGCGGACGAGTCGATTCGCGAATCGACCAAGCAGGTGTTCGTGCGAATCGCCGTCAAGGGGGAAAAACCGGCGGACGTGGCGCGGGACTTTGGCATCGACCGCAACGTGGCGGACCAGATGAAAAGCCGGATGACGCGGAAGCTGAGCGAAACCGTCGCGGCGCTTGGCGGAGCCCCGGCGCCGTAAGAAAACGCCGCGGATCGCAAGTATCGGTTGTGGGGACATCGCGAAAGACATGACGGACAACGGCGACAGCATGACCGGCGGAAGCGGCCCGGACGGCGACGGCGGCGCGCTGGAGTCGTGGCTGCGCACCGAGGGTCCGAAGAAACTTCCCTCCCGCGTTCTCGAAGACGGGGCGCAGTTCGGGCGCTTCCGCGTGCTCGGGCTTCTGGGGCGCGGCGCGAGCGCCGAAGTCCTGCGCGCCAGGAGCGAGCCGGACGGCGCCGTCGTCGCGCTCAAAGTCCCCCGCGATCCCGGGGACAAAACGGCCGCGCGCTTTCGCCTGGAGGCGGCGCTCCTCGCGTCCTGCCCGCACGAGGCGCTGCCGCGCCTGGTGGACAGCGGCGAATGCGGCTCTGTGCCGTGGCTTGCGATGGAGGAGCTGCGCCCGGACGAGCTGCCCGGACGCTCCCGCGACGTCGAACGGCTTGTCGTCGCGCTGTGCGGCGCGCTCGAATGCCTGCACTCGCGGGGCTTCGTCCACCGCGACGTCAAGCCTGGAAACGTCATGTTCCGGTCCGACGGGTCGCCCGTCCTCGTGGACTTGGGCTTCGCGAAGCGTATCGACGACGGCGAAGGCGCGGCGCGCGATGCGCGGGAGCCTCTTTCGGTGGAAAGCGGCAAGGTGGTGGGGTTCGGAACGCCCGGATACGCCGCCCCGGAGCAGTTCACGCGGGAGACGCTGGGCCCCGCCGCCGACGTTTACGCCCTGGGGATGCTCGCCAGCCGCTGCTTCGACGGCCGCGTCCCGCTCTCGTGGCGGCCCGTCCTGCGCAAGGCCACCGCCGCGCTTCCGGCGGACCGGTATCCGGACGCGGCGGCCTTCGCCCGCGCGGTCCGCCACCGTCGGATGCCGCTTTTTTCTCTCGTCGCGGCGCTCTTCGAGAACCTGGCCGCGCTCGCGTCGGAATCCGTCGCGGCCCGCAAAAGGGCGAAAAACGAAAGGAGCCGAACGCAGGGCGCGGTCGAATTCGTGCGGACGCTGCTTTCCGCCGCCAATCCTGGAAACGCCGGCGGCTCGTCGCGCACATCGGTTCTCGCGTCGGCGGAAAAGGCTCTGCCTGCGCTCAAGGCCGAACCGGACGGCGCCGTCCGCGCGGCGCTCGCGCTCGAAACGGGACGGCTTTTCGAATCCGCCGGACGCCTGGCGGACGCCGAAAACGCCTACGGCATCGCCGCGGACGCCTTGCGAAACGGACCGTCCGGCGGCGGAGACGGCGCCGATCTTTCGGAAACGCTGCACCGGCGCGGCGTCGCGCGCCGCCTGGCGGGAAAACTCGACGAGGCGGAGCGCGACCTGGCGGAAGCGCTCGAAATGCGGCGCGCCGCCGCAAGGCGAGACCCCGCGGCGCTGCCGGGACTTGCCGCGACCCTTTCGGCAATGGGCGCCCTGCGCAGCTTCCAGGACCGCCCCATGGACGCGGTGTCGCTCCTGCGCGAAAGCGTGAACGTCCGCCGGACGCTCGCCGCGCGCGATCCCGGGCGCCACGCCCTGGCGCTGGCGCGCGCCTCCTCGAACCTCGGAGTCCAGCTCGGCGAACTCGGCATGGGAGAGGAGGCGATCTCCGCGTTCGACGAGGCGCTTCCCGTCTTTCGCCAACACGCGGCGTCCGGCGCGCCATGCGATTCGGCGAACTACGCCCGCGCCCTCGCCTGGCGCGCCGACGCGCTGCGCCGCTTCGGAGAGGGGCGCGTAAAAGAGGCGCTGCGCGACTTCGACGAAGCGATCGGGATTTTGCGCAAGCTCGCTGAAGCCGAGCCGGGCGCCTACAGGCCGCACCTCGCGCGCGCCGTCGAAAACCGCGCCCTCGCGCTCCACGACGCCGGAGACCGCGAAGGCGCGCTTGCCGGCATGGACGAGGCGCTCGCGCTGTTCGAGGCGTCGGAGCGCGCCGAACATGGCTCGTGCGCAGGCGACATTGCCAACGCGCACCGCAACAAGCGCGTCATGATTGGCGCAACCGGGACGGACGCATGAAGAGCGCGAACAGGATTCTCGTCGTCGTGGCCGAGATGGGCCACAATTCCCAGCGCGAAATCGACGGCATCTCGTCCTGGGCGAAGGAAAACGGGTGGTCGGTCGATGTCGTCGAGGGCAGCCATTTCGGCGACGTGCCGGACTTCTCGAAATGGATCGCCTTCTGGAAGCCCGACGGCATGATCGTCGATCCGATGTACGCGAACGCGGCGCGCGCGGACCGGGCCGCAGCCGCGCTGCCGCTCGTGATTTGGGACGCGGCGGCCGCGACGGAGCGGCCGGAGCGGTGCGGCTGCGCCATGAGCGATCCGGACGCGGTCGCCGACGCCGCCGCGCGCGAACTCCTTTCCGCCGACATCCGGCGTTTCGCGTTCGTTCCGGCTCTCGGCGCGCCGGTCTGGAGTTGCGAGCGCGGAAAATCGTTCGCGCGCGCGGTGGAGGCATTCGGACGCCCCTGCGCCGCGTTCGCCCCCTCCGAATCCGCCGTCTTCGACGCGACTCTCTTCAGCAGGGAGCTTTCGCAGTTCCTCTCCAAGCGCGAAACCCCACTTGGCGTCTTCGCGGCGAACGACGTCGCGGCAGTGATGGTCCGCAGCGCATGCCAGGCGCTTGGCCTGCGCATTCCGCATGACGTCGCCGTGATCGGCGTGGACGACCACCTCGAGTACTGCGAGCGCAACGATCCGACGCTGACGAGCATTCGCGTGGACGTCGAGGCGGGCGGCCGGGCGGCGGCGCAGCTGCTCTCCCGCCTCGCGCTCCGCCGCGGACGAAGGAGCCGCCCGTCCGAAGGCGAGCCGCCCGTCGCCCGCTACGGCGTGGAGCGCGTCGTGCGGCGCGCCTCGACGCGGGTGCTCAAGGTGATCGACGGGCGCGTGTCCCGCGCGCTGGAATGGATTCGCCAGAACGCATGCCGCCCGATCCGCGTCGGCGACGTCGTGGCCGTCATGGGCTGCTCCCGCCGCCTCGCCGACCTCCGGTTCCGGCAGGCCGTCGGACACACGGTCCTCGACGAAATCCACGGCCGCCGCCTCGACGAGGCGATGGAGCTGCTGCGCCGCCCCGACGTTCCCATCGACGACATCCCCGCCCGCTGCGGCTACGTCCCCGGCCCCTACCTCGGCATCCTCTTCAAGCGCGCAACCGGCCTTACCATGCGCGCGTGGCGGAAGAACGCGCTGCGCGGGCCGGGGTCGAATGATTTTGCTACGGGATAGCAGGAACAGAAGGAGATGATATGATCCGGGCGGAAACAAGACATCGCATGACGCGACGGCTCGCCGGCTGGGACTACAGCCAGCGGGCCATCTACATGATTACGGTCACGCTCGCCGATCGCTCGCGCGAGTGGCTGGGGACCCTCGCCAAAAATGGCGAGGCACAGAACAGACCCGTGCCGGGGCATTCTTGCCACGGTTTGTGGCGCATCGCGCCCACACCCTACGGCGAGGCGGTGCTAGAGGCCTTGGCGGAAATGCCGCGCCTCTACCCGCAGGTGCAAATTATCGAGCGCCAGCTGATGCCAGAGCATTTCCATTTCGTGGTGTTTGTGTGCGAGCAGCTGCCAAAGCCGCTCGGCACCCTGATTCGCGGTTTCAAGGCCGGCGCGGCAAAGAGGTGGAAAAACCTCGCCAAAAATGGCGAGGCACAGAACAGTCCCGTGCCGGGGCATTTTTGCCCCGGTCCCTCATGGGCCGAGGGCTTCCAGGATACAATCCTGTTCGGAGAGGGGCAGTTACCAGCCATGGTGGCCTATGTGCGCGCAAATCCCGACCGGTTGGCCGAGAAACGCGCCAGCCCCGAGCTTTTCCGGCGCGTGGCGCGCCTTGTGCTGCCACTCGACGGCGGGCGGCTTGCAGGCCGGTTCGAGGCCATCGGCAACCGCCACCTGCTGGAACGCCCGCTCCACCAGGTGCAGTGTTCGCGCGGCTTTTTCGCCTACAGGCGAGTCCCCAAAACCGGCGGCGGCCTCAAAATCGCCCGCGACTCCGCAGGCGCTTCGGTCGTGGAGCGCTCCACCCGGGAATACGAGGAGCGCCTTGCAGCAGCCTTGGCCGCCGCCGCACATGGCGCCGTCATCATAAGCCCCTGCATCTCCGACGGCGAACGCCAGATCGCCCGCGAAGCGCTCGCCCGCAACCTGCCGCTCGTCACACTCCAGAACAAGGGCTTCTCGCCTCTCAAAAAGCCGCATGGCCGCTACTTCGACGCCTGCGCCACCGGACGCCTCCTCATGCTCGCCCCCGCCGCCTGGCCCCACACAACCCAGGAAAAACCCATGACGCGCTTCGACGCCACCGCCCTCAACCGCATTGCCCAATGGCTCGCCGGCGACAGCGCCATCGAGATCGACTACCACGGCATGACCCCTGCCAACATCGACAAGCTCGCAACCGACGCCGTCATGGCCAACTGCTGTTCTTAGGTTGAAATCCAATGGCGCGGAGACGGCCCGAACACCTGCCACGTGTCGGCCGGATCATCAAATTTCTCAATTGATAGTTTTTATTTTGCCTAATCGATAGTCTTCGCGCTTGTCTTTTACTCCGGGATCGGATAGTATGCAACCAGTTGCGCGCGGATGGTCCGCGACGTAGAAATCCGCGTTTCCTCCATGAAACATCCCCGATCGCATCGTGATCGCGCCCTTTTGGCCGCGACGCCGTTTCGCGCCGCGCTGGCGACCTTTCTGGCAGCTGCGGCGGCGCTGGCGGATGACTTGCCCCCGCCCTACGCCGATTCGGCATTCCCCGTCGAGGATCGCCCGGCGGAGACGCGCCGCATCACCGGCGAACTCGACGCCGTCGTCGCCCGCGCGAAGGAGACGGACGGCATGGTCGACGCCGCCTTCGCCGCCATCCCGGAGGGCGACCTCGCCCGCATCCGGCTTGCGAAGCGGCGCGAGGCGCGCGCCCGCACCGAGGCGTTCGCCCGCCGCTACCTCTCGCGCGGCGACGCGACGGGCCTCGGCTTCGCGGAACAGGCGACGGCCGACCTCGAGCTTTTCGACAAGATCTTCCGCGAGGAGGCGGCGAACCTCGCCGTCGCGCCGCGCCCGGAAAACAACCCGGTCGTTCTTCGCCTCGCCGACTTCGGCGCAAAGGGCGACGGGCGCGCCGACGACGCGGAGGCATTCGTCAAGGCGCTGGACGCGGTGCGCTCCCTCGATGGCAAGCCGAGTGTCCTAAAGCTCGGCAAGGGCCGCTTCTTCATTGGCTCGGCCACCAATCCGCCGCCCTACGTGAGCGAGTTCGGCCAGGTCGAAGACGGGAAGGCTCTCCGCTCGAACATCTCAGTATGGGGGCTTCGGAACTGCGCCATCGAGGGCGAAAGCCCCGAGACGACCCAGATTAGGTTTGGCGTTTACGAGACCAAGGGCATCGCGTTCGCAAACTGCCGCAACTGCACGTTCCGCAACGTCGAGCTCTCCTTCGAGCAGCAGCCGTTTCTGGAGGGCGAAGTGCTGGCGGTTGACCGCCGGGAGGACGAGCAGTTCGTCGATGTCCGCCTCACGCCCGGTTCGCTCCGCCCGGACGATCCGTGCTGGAAGCCGGAATCGGCGAAGGGACGGGAATCCCATGGCTTCGAGTTCACGCCGGAGGGGGAACTCATGCCGTCCGCCCGCCTCCTGCACTGGGACTGCCGTGCCGACGACCGCTGCGAGGACCTTGGCGGCGGGGTGTGGCGGCTCCGGTTCCGCCGCGACTTCGACAAGGGCGGCTTCGACAACCATTTGAAGGGAATCGTCCCCGGCGGATTCCTCGCGATCCCGAACCGCTGCAACTGGTTCCCGTCCCTCGTCATCGCCGACTGCTCCTACATGACGGTGGAGGACGTCTGGGTGCGCAACTCCCGGGCTGGCGCGGTCGATGCCTACTACCGCAGCTACATGACGACGTTCCACCGCTTCCGCGTCTTCCCGCGCGAGGGATTCCGGTTCGCCACCGACGCCGACGGCTGCTTCAGCGCGCCCGGGACGTTTCTGCTGGACTGCCATTTCGAGAACATGGGCGACGACGGCTTCAACTCGCTGGCGAACATGGTCGTCGTCCACCCGTCGCCGGACGGCATGGAAGTCGTGCGGGAGCGCAACTACGGGACCAATCCCGCCGGATCCCTCGTCGTCTTCGGCGACCCGTTCACGGGGCAGTATCTCGCCAACCGCCGCGTGCTTGGCGAAGGGCGCGACGCGGAGGGGAGGCCGACGACGCGCCTCGACCGGCCCGTTCCGGCGTCGTTCGACGGCAAGGCCATGTTCGCGCCTCGCTTCCGGGGCATCGGCACGATCGTCTCCGGCTGCTCGTGGAAAAACGGGCGCTGGACGGGCGTCGTGATCCAGACGCCGGACGCCATCGTCGAAAACTGCCGCATGCGGAACGTCTGGCAGGAGGGCGTCCGCGCGAGTTTCCTCGGCGACTTCACTGAGGGGCCGTCCCCCTACAACGTGCTCGTGAGGAACTGCACGATTGAGAAGTGCAATTGCGGCGTCGTGGGACACTACCGCCATTCCGGCGACGGTCGCAGGACGTGGGCGAAGGCGACCGCCGCCCCGATCCGCGCCGTGGAGGTCGAGGGGTGCGCGTTCCGCGACATTCCCGGCACGGCGCTCAAGTTCAACCACTCCGGCGACTGCCGCTTCCGCGGCAACACGTTCGAGAACGTCGCCGAAACGCGGAGCCTCGCCGTTTGCGAGGACATGGACTTCGACAACTGACAGCGAACAGCGAACAACGAACAGCGAACAACGAACAACGAACAGCGAACAGGCAACCGTTGACAGCGGACAACGCACGGCCTTTTTCAACCCCCATCACGGAAGGAACGACAAAATGAACAGGAAGAAGAACGCATTGGCCCTGGCGGCCATCCTCACGGCGGCGGCGGCCATGCCGACCGGCGCATTCGCGGAAAACTGGGAGGACTACGCGCGGAAGTTCCAGATTTCGTTTCCGGGCTATGCCGGATCGACGGCGCTGGCGGACTTCCCCGTCCTCGTCCGGCTCTCGCCCGAACGGAACGGCTTCGACTACGCCAAGTGCCGGATCGCGAAAGGCGGCGACCTTCGGTTTGCCGACGCGGAGGGAAACCTCCTCCCGCATGAGATCGACACGTGGAACCCGGATGGCGAATCGACCGTCTGGGTCAAGGTGCCGTCGCTCACGAAAGACACGGCCATTACCGCCTACTACGGCAATCCGTCCCCCTGCGCGGCAAGCGCGGAGTCCGTCTGGGACTCCGGCTACGTCGCCGTCTGGCACCTCGGCGAAAGCGCCACGCCGCTCGTTGAATCGACGGGCGTCACGACTCCGTTCGCGACAAAAGTCGGCAATGTCGTGCTTGGCGCGGCGGGCATTTCCGGCGGGGCCGTGGACTTCTCCGCCGCCACGAACGGGACGCGCCTCGTCGCAGCGGACGACGACGACCTCGATGGTTTCAACTCCTTCACCATCGAGTTCTGGACAAAGTCGGACACAACGGCCAAATCCGGCCGGTGCATATTCTCGAAGCGATACAATGGCGGCGCAAATGTCGCGTATCTTATCGGGCACGAGAGCGACGGCTGCGTTCAGGTAGCCCTCGGAACTACGGATGGCAAGAGTTCTCAGCGCTTCGAGTATTCGTCTGGGCTGATGCCGGCGGCGAATGTCTGGGGCCACCAGGCCATCGTGCGCGACACGACCGCAGGGACGAGAGCATGCTACCTCGACGGCGTGTCGAAGGCGACCGGCGGGACGTATTACGGCAACACCCTCCACAATAGTGCCCGTCCGCTCTGGCTCGGCAACTGCAATACGTCGGGCGACGGGGAAGGAAAGTTCCCCTTCAACGGCCTGATCGACGAAGTGCGCTTCTCCAAGGTGGCGCGCTCGAAGGACTGGATCCAGGCGACGCACGACACGGTCGCTTCGGACGGCTTCGCCGTTTACAGCGGCCTTGCAGACGACTGGCGATCCTATTCCCGAAAGTTCTCCGTTTCATTTTCCGGCTACGCGGGATCGTCCGCGCTTTCGGGATTTCCCGTCCTCGTGCGGATCGCGCCGTTTGACGCCGGAACCGGAAAGGGCATCCGGAACTTCTCGTATGCCGACCTGAAAATGGCGGAAGGAGGCGACCTGCGCTTCGCGGACGCCGAAGGCCACCTCCTCGCCCATGAGATCGAAACATGGAACCCGGACGGCGAGTCGCTCGTCTGGGTGAAGGTGCCGTCTCTCGACGCCGCGACGAAGATCACGGCCTACTACGGCAACGTCGTGCCATGCCCGCCCAGCGCCGAGTCCGTCTGGGATTCCGGCTATGTCGCCGTCTGGCACCTTGGTCAAAGCGCCCTTCCGCTCGTCGAATCGACCGGCGTCGCCACCCCGTTCGCGACAAGCGTCGGCAACGCCGCCCTGGGCGCGTCGGGCATCGCCGGCGGGGCCGTGGACTTCTCCACCGCCACGAACGGGACACGCCTCGTCGCGGCGGACGACCCCGACCTCGACGGGTTCGACTCCTTCACCATCGAGGTCTGGACAAAATCGGACACGACCGCCACATCCGACGGCGGCAAGTGGATTCTGTCGAAGAGATACAACGGGGGCGCCAATTTCGCGTATATACTCGGACATGAGAAACCCGGCCAAGGCTGTTTGGCCATTGGCAAGACGAACGGGAGCGGGCAAGGCAATCTGGCACTGTCTTCGGGCATGCTACCAGCGCCAGACGCATGGGCGCATCAGGCGTATGTGCGCGACACGGTCTCAGGGAAAAGATACGGCTATCTCGACGGCGAGTCGAAAGCGACTGGCGGGACCTATTACGACAACACCCTCCACGACAGCAACCGCCCGCTCTGGCTCGGCAACCTCAACACCGCCGGCGACGGCGCAGGGGCGTGGCCCTTCAACGGCCTCATCGACGAACTGCGCATCTCGCGCGTGGCGCGCTCGGCGGACTGGATCCAGGCGACGCACGACACCGTCGCCGCCGCCGGCTTCGCCACGGTCTCCGCCGCAAGGGAGAACTCCGACGCCACCTTGATCTCCATTCGCTAGGCGTAAACCGCAAACCACTCGCGATGGACATCCCGATTCTTGACACGCGCAACGGGGTTCGCTCCGAATTCCTCGTCTTGGCTTCGAGAAGCTCGACCGCGACCTTTTCGACCCGTCCGGGGCGTATCCGTTCCTGCCGCAAACCGGCGTGTCGTGGATGCGTCTGCAGAGCGGCTGGCAGCGCACCGAGCGCGAAAAGGGCGTTTACGATTTCGCGTGGCTCGACGCCATCGTCGATTCGCTCGTCGCCCTTGGTCTTAAGCCGTGGATGTGCCTCTGCTATGGCAACGGCCTCTACGGCGGCGGCGCCGAGAAGGTCTTCGGCGCGGTGGGCGTCCCGCCGATCTTCACCGACGAGCAGCGCCGCGCCTGGCGCGCATACGTGACGGCCACGGTGATGCATTTCCGCGGCCGCGTCGCCGCATGGGAGGTCTGGAACGAGCCGGATGGAGTCTGGTGCTGGAAGCATGGCCCTGCGCTTCGCGGATGCGGCGCGGCCGGAGGCCGCACCCCCCAAGGAGGCATCGCTCCCAGTGGAGTCCGCGACAGGGGGTGCGGCGTCCCGGCGCGCCCTTCTACGTGCTTGACTTCGGTGCCGGCTTGCGGTTCGATTTTGATGAAATAATAGCCATATATTGCAATAAAGTTGATTTTTTTGTTGCTTATTCCCATATTTTGCCGTATGATTCCCGTCGCCATGAATACGGACATTTCCATTTCCTTCGTCGGACCGCGTGACGTCACGGCGGAACTTGGTCGGCTCGTCCGGGCGTTGCGGCAAAAGCGGCGCTGGACGCAACCCGAACTTTCGTCGCGTGCCGGAGTGCCCGCCTCGACGCTTTCGCGCCTGGAGCGGATGGGTGTCGTTTCGACGGACCGTCTGGCACGGGTCCTGTTCGCGCTCGACGCCCTAGACTCGCTGCATGCGTTTTTGGAGGAACAATGCCGCCTTGCCGAACTACCGGACGACCTTCGCTCGTTCCGGCCGTCGGCTCCGCGGCCCCGGCGCATTCGCCACGGGCGGACAAAGGAGGCGCGCACATGAGCCTCGACCGATTGCACGTCTCGTTCGCGTTCGCACCGCATTCCATCCGGCCCGTGGGAATTCTTTCGCAGAGCGGGCGCGATTCGCTCTTCCAGTTCGACGAATCGTTCCTCGCCGCGCCACTGCCCCTTTCGCCCATTCGTCTTCCCGTCCGGCCCGGAGTGTTCGCCTACGACCGAAAGGGCGGCATGGAGACGTTCGGCGTGTTCGAAGATGCGCTGCCCGATGGCTGGGGCCGCAGAATCGTGGACGCGCGTTTTCGCAAGTTGCATGGGCGACTTCCGACCCTCCTGGAGCGCTTTGCCGCGCTCGGGGGTGACGGCATGGGCGCCCTTGCGTTCGAACCTGCCGATTCGGAGGGGAAGGTCGAAGAGGCTCCACTCGACGTTCTTGCCCGCAACGCCTGGGATTTTGACGACGACCGGATCGAGGAGGTGCTTCCCGCGCTCGGACGCGCCGCCGGAAGTTCGGGCGGCGCGCGTCCGAAGGCCTATGTCGGATTCAACCCCGAAACCGGAGAGGTCTGCCCGCCAGACAGTGCGCTTCCCGGTGGGTTTGAGCCATGGATCGTCAAATTCAACACCCGCACTGACGGAAAGGACGCGGGTGCGCTTGAGCATGTCTATGCAGAACTGGCTGCGGAGGCTGGGGCTTCCATGACCGCGCACAGGCTCGTGGAAACGAAGGCCGGTCGGTTTTTTGCCACGCGGCGGTTCGACCGCGCCCCCGGAGGACGCCGAATCCACATGCATTCCGCGGCCGGTCTTTTACACGCCGATTTCCGCACGCCTGGCGATGAATACGAGGTTCTCTTTCGGCTTTCGGCCGCGCTTCTGCGCGACGCGGCCGCGCAACGGGAACTCTTTTTGCGGGCCTGCCTGAACGTCCTTCTTCACAACCGCGACGACCACTTGAAGAACACGTCGTTCCTCATGGACGAGACGGGCTCGTGGTCTCTCGCTCCGTTCTACGATTTCACGTTCGCCAACGGACCTGGCGGCTGGCAGACGCTCTCCGTTGCCGGGGAAGGTGAAAACCCGGGCGTGGAAGACCTGATGCGGCTGGCCGCCCAAGTCGACATTCCGCCTGCCATCGCCCGCGATGCCATCGAGCGGGCGCAAGCCGCAAAGGCGCGTCTTCCGGTTCTTTGCAGGGAATACCACGTCAAAGCGCCACGTTTTCCCAGACCATGAAAATCCTCTCCGCACCATTTGTCTTTCACCGGACGCCTCCTGCGCCCGGCACGAGGCACGGACGGCACGTGGAGCGTCCCCGTCGGCGAAGAACCGCTGTTTTTCGAAGGAGCCAGACTTGTGACGGAACGTCTCTGAAGGCCGTTCCGTCTCCCGAAATCGAGTTCTAGAGTCCGGGGGCGCCACGCCGACGAGATTCAACACCGTCCCAAGTCGCGGAAGTCCAAGACTTCGCAACCTCCGACCGTACCGGCCGAGGGGCCGGCGTAGACAACCGCCTTGCGTCCCGCGTTCCCCGCGATTGACGCGATTTTGGCCACGTTCGCCGTCATGTCCGCCCGGAATGTCGAAGAGGACTTGATCTCGTAAAGATCCAGACGGCCGCCATTCTCGACGACGACGTCGGCTTCGACTCCGGATGAAGTCCGCATGAAATACATGTCGGCCTCCTCGCCGCGGTTCAGGCGGTCCTTGAGGATTTCCAGGATGACCATGTTCTCGAAAAGCCCGCCGACGAGAGGATGCACCGCAATCTGTCCAGGATCCCGGATTCCGAGCAAGAATGCGGCAAGCCCGGGTTCCGTAAAATAGACTTTCGGAGCCTTTACGAAACGTTTCCCGAAATTTCGGTAATATGGCCGCAATACCTGCACGATATACGACGCTTCCATGACAGACAGCCACTCCTTGACGGTCTGGACCGATATTCCGGCGTCGTCCGCGAGCGAATTGAAGTTCAATAGCTGCCCGATGCGTCCGGCAAGAAGCCGGACAAACGTCTCGAACGCCGAGAGACGCCGCAAATTCGCAAGCTGCCTCACGTCGCGCTCGACATACGTGCGGAAATAGTCGCGATACAGTTCCGTCGGGGCGATGACGGAGTCGTAAAGGCGCGGCATGAATCCGCTGAACAGCCATTCGTCCCTGGTCTTGGTGACGCCAGCCCTGCGCAATTCGCCGATTGTGAGAGGAAGCAACTCGAGGAGCCCGGTCCGCCCGGCGAGCGATTCTCCGATTGCCGCTTGGAGCGCCGGTTGATGGCTGCCCGTCAGGACGAACTGCGAGGTCCGCCCGGATTCGTCCACAATCGCCTGAATGTACCGAAGAAGTTCCGGCGCGTACTGGATTTCGTCGAAGATCGCCGGAGCCGGATGCTGTCGCAGAAACTCCCTCGGATCGGCCATGGCCATGGCGTGGATGTCCGGTGCCTCGAGATTCACGTATTCCGCTTCCGGGAATGCGTGCCTTGCCAGTGTCGTTTTTCCGGACTGACGCGGCCCCGTCAGAGTCAAAACCGGATATTTGCTCCAAAGGTCGTGCGCTTTTGCCGCAAGGTCTCTCTCGATCATTGTTCTCTCCTTGTCGGCCACGGAGCATATCAAAAGGCCCGTGCAAAAACAATACCATACTTTCATTTTTGCAAAATGCAATGTGCCTCGTCCGCGGGCAAGATGCCCTCCTGGGAGCGCGGGCTTCCAGCCCGCGAAATCGCCGCGGGCAAGATGCCCGCGCTCCCAGGGGAGTCCGCAGCCTCCACTCCGGTCTTCCGCGACTTCACCGGACGCCTCCTGCACCCGGCACGAGGCGCGGACGGCACGTGGAGCGTCCCCGTCGGCGAAGAACCGCTGTTTTTCGAAGGAGCCAGACTTGTGACGGAACGTCTCTGAAGTCCGTTCCGTCGCCGAAATGCGGCGGCCTATTCCTTAGACGATCGCGCTTCCGTCTGGCCGGGAGCGCGGCGCGTCAGGTCTCCCGCGCCGCGGCGCCACTGCCGCATGGAGCATCCGAAGCGCGCCCGGAAAAGCCGGCGCGCGTGCGCCTCGGAGCGGAACCCGCACGAGGCGGCGATCTGCCCCACGGCCATGTCGGTTTCGCGCAGCTTGCGCTTCACCTCCTCCAGGCGCCGGCGCAGAATCGCGTCGCGCATCGTCCCGCCCATGACCTCGCGGTAGCGCATTCCGGCGAGCGAGCGCGAGACGCCGAGCCGCCGCACGATGTCCGCGACGCCGGCCCCCTCGGCCGCGCCGTCGCGGATAAGCGCCGCGGCGCGTTCGGCAAGCGCCGTCGCGGGGGAGATCGGCCGCGCGCTCTGGCGCTCGACGACCCGCACGTCGGAGCAGACCTCCTCCAGGTGCATCCCCGCCGGCCCAGCGAAAAGGCGGCGCAGCGCGGCGGCGGCCATTTCGCCGAGCCGCACGTGGTTCGGGGCGAGGCTCGTCAGGGTGGGGGAAGAGGATTCGCACAGCAGCTCGTCGTTGTCGCAGCCGATGAGCGCCACGTCGCGCGGGACGTGCAGCCGCGCCGCGGCCGCCGCCGCGAGCGCCACCGTGGCGGCGCCGTCGGTGTTCGCCATCACGGCGCGCGGCTTCGGCAGCGTACGGAGCCATTCCACCAGCGGCACGGGTTCGGCGCGCCTCGAGTTCGCGTCCGGTTCGAACACCCGGACATCGGCGCCGCGCTCCCGGAGCCGCGCGACAAACCCCTCGGCCCGGAATTTCGCGGCGTAGCGGTCGCTGCCCTTCACGAAGCCGAACGACCGGAAGCGGCCGAGCGAGAAGAGGTAGTCCGCGCCGGCGCGGCCGATGGCCCGTTCATCGAGTCCGACGAACGCCAGACTTCGCGGCTGGGTTCCGACGTCCGGCGCGGGCGGGGTGCCGACGACGACGAGCGGGCCGCGGCACGCGAAGAGGCTTTCCTCCACGACCGGATCGTCCGGCCCGGTCGTGATGACGCCGTTCGCCCACTCGGAGATGACCTCGCGCATCGTCTCCCGGTTGCGCCACAGCGCGTAGTCGACCACGCGGAAGTTCCAGCGGTCACGCCCCGTCACGGCACGGGAGATGCCGTGCAGCACGTCGCGATGCGAGCCGTGCGCCAGATGCAGCACGACGGCGACGTTGCGAAGCGGGGAGGAAGAGCGCAATCCCATGGCCGTGGAGCATAGCCCCATCCCGGCGGAAATGCAAGCATCCATCGACAAAGCATCCGCTTTCTCTTCTACAAAACGCACGGTTTGTCCGTTGCTCCGGCGGCGTTTTCCCCTATAATCGGGCGTCGTGGGGCGGGTTGGCGCCGTCCATTCCCGCCAAGACCACGAACAGGGAGAAAACGACAACATGAACACACCCGCACAGGATTTCAGGGTAAAGGCGCTTTTCGCGCTTGCGCTTTGCGCGGCCGTCCCCGGCGCGCTGGCCACCGACACGGTGATTTCCTCGAACATCACGACAAACGGCGCATTCGCCGTCGCCTCGGGCGACACAGTTACGGTGACCGGAAACGTCACCTCCACCGGCGACTCGACCTCCGCCCGCTTCGACAAGCAGGGCGCTGGCACCCTCGTTCTCCAGGGCGCGAACAACACGTTCAAGCGCATCAAGCACACCGCCGGCAAGCTCGTCTTCGACGGCGGCGCGACGACGGTCAGCGGCGGTTCGGGGTCTGGCGCGGGCGACGGCATGAACGTTCTTTTCGATGGTGACGAAACGGTCGTCACGGGCGGCGGCTCGTTCACCGTCGGTACTGGCAATGGAGATCAATATGCCGGGTTCCGCTCCAAATATATGGTCATCACCAATGGCACCGTAGATGCCACGGCGGTAAACAAGGAACTTCTCTGCAACTTCAAAAACGGCTCGCTTCCGTCGCTCAACAGTTCCGGCATCGTCACCGTCGGCAAGGGCGGTAAATTCCGCGCCCGCGTGATGCGCCATTTCCAGAACGTCCCGTCCAGCCTTCAGGACAAGTTCGGCTTCAACGTCGTCGACGGCGGCATTCTTGAAATCACCGGCCAGCACGGGTTGCGACTTGATCCCGGCATCGGCGCGAGCTCGCGCTACGGGTTCCTCCATTTCGACGGCGGCATGCTCGTCAACTCCTACGCAGGCGGCGACTCCTACCTGCCATGGGTATGCAGCGGCAGCGACGCCGTCGGGACATGGGCCAACTGCCCGATCACGATTGGCGAGGAGGGCATGACCGTCAGCAACGCCGTCGCGGCGAACCTCCGGCTCAAGGTTCCGTTCAAAACCGGCGCGGCAAACGATGGCGGGTTGCACCTCGCCGGCAAACATTTGATGTATCTCGATGCCGACGGAGCTACCTACAACGGCGGCGTCTTCCTGGATTCGAATAGCGGCCTGCTTGTCGCCCCCGCACACGACGGCGCGTTCGGCGCCGTGCCGGCGGAGCCGGCGGATTCCGTTTTCGTGCGCGGCTCCAGTACGGTTCTTTTCGGCGACACGGATCTTGCCCTTCATACGAATCGCAACGTTCTCATCTCCAGCGGCCGCAACTTCCACGTCATCGCGAAGGCCGGCAAGACGCTGACCATCCACGGCGAAATCAACGGCGAGCACGAACCCGGAGCTCTGCCCACGACCACCCGCATGATTTCCACGTATCGGTGGACGCCCACTGGCGGCAGCTGGAAGGGCGGCCTCGTCGTTCTCGATCCCGGCGAGGGGCGCACCAACAACGTCGGTCGCCTCACCATCGAGGGCAACACCGAAATCAAGAGCGGCACGACGATCGTGAACGGCACCAGCCTCAACGACGCGGCTCCGCTCTACGTCCATGGCAGCGGCGGCACCGCCGAGGCGACTACCGGGACGCTCACGCTTTCCGGCGGCGAAGTCGTGGTCTCCCCGGACTCTCCGGGAAAGAATGTCCAGGTCGGCTACTACAACGCGGAAACCAAGGCCTCCCTTTACGGTCGTCTCGACGTCTGCGGCGGCACGCTCAAGACCTCCGGCGGCGAGTTCCTAAACGCCCTCGGCGCCGGCTGCACCGTCATCCGCGACGGCGGCGTCATCGACTGCGACACATTCCGTCCGGCACAATACATGACGAACAACCCGGTTGTCCTGCGCCTGGAAGCGAACGGTCTCCTGCGCGCCAGGCAGCTCTGGATCGACAGCGCCGCAAACAAAACTAACATCGCGACGATTGTCTTCAACGGCGGCGCCTTGCAGACAACACACGTCGTTCCACCTAAAACCACGGATGCGGACATCAATAAAAGGTCGTTCGTGAACGATCCCCTCAATGCGGCATGGGACCGCATCACCTTTGCCGTCGGTCCCGGCGGCGCGGTGTTCGATGTCTCGAACAGCAATAACCTCTGGTGGTACCGGCCGCTTGTGAGCGGCGTCGCGGCGGGCGAGTCTGATGGAGGACTTACGGTGCGCGGCGCCAAAGACTGGTCCGTCTGCATCATGGTGCCACAATCGTACAATGGCCCAACGACAGTTGATCGTTGCACTCTCCAGCAACGCGGTGGTGACAACCAGTTGCCGTCCGGCGCGAAACTCGTACTGAAGAACAACGGTTATGTCATCTTCAACAAATACGACTCCGCAAACACGCCGACTGAAGCCACATTCAGCGGAATCTCCGGCGACGGCAGACTTGAAAACTGCACGAAGGTCTCCGTGACCGGCACCATTGCTCCATCCATCGGCGGAACAATCGAGTTCCGGCAGGCACCGAAAATCCTCTCCGGCCCGATTGAAATCGCCGGCGACGCGACGGGTTGCGGCAAGGTGAAGTTCGATGTCGCGCAGGACCTCTCCGTGCTTTCACTCGCGGTGGTCGGCGGCGAAACCTTCGACAAGAACGCCGACAAGGGCCTCTACAAGATCGTCGAGGGTAACTACACCGGCCGCTTCGCCTCCGTCGCCGGCCTTCCCGACGACTGGGCGGTTTCGTATCGCGCTAGCGGCATCTACCTCTCCCACATCGATGCCTTCGTGCTCGTGGTGCGCTAGTGTCCCGTCTATCCGTGCGGCGTGGCGGCAACTTCCGCCACGCCGCAAGTGCGTTCCTTTACATTCCGTGGCGACTCAAGGTGAAATGACTACCAGTCCGCCGACATGGGCGAAATCGGAGTCGTATGTGACGAGACGCGATCCGGTTTCCAGCGCCGTAGCGGCGATCCAGATGTCATTTTCCGGAATCGGCGTCCCGTTTTTCTTCAGCGCCGCTTTGACATATCCATATCGCTCGGCGATGTCGCGCGTCACAGGCTGCAGAGCGACGCCGCCTTCTTCCAAAAAACGTGAAAGCAACTTTTCGTTTTCCGAAAAGCGGGAGCCGTTCAGGAACCCGAACATGAGTTCTCCGAAAACGATCGCAGGAAGAATCACTTCGTCCGCCTCTTCGACCACTGCCTTCACCCGGGGATTGCCTTTGGTCAGGGCGCTAAACGCGTTGGTGTCGAGGCAGATTCTCATTCCCAGTCCTTTTCATCGACTTTCCGGCAACTCGCGACGGTTTCGTCGAAGCGCCGTGCCTCTTCGGGAGACCACGAGCCGGCAAGCCACGACAGGTCGCGCCGCCTGCGCTGGCGTGGCTCAAATCCCGCCGCCCTGCTTAGTAGCGCCACGGTTGTCGCATTCACGCTCGTTCCATCGGATGCGGCCCGGCCTGAAAGGTATGCCGCCACCTCGTCGGGAATGTTCCGTATCGTCATCGTTTTCATTGCCGTCTCCCTGTGATTGCATTGATTGCATCGAACGACATCAATGCTATCATTTATCATTCTACCGCGCAAGGAATTTTTCGGATAGTTTGTCAAAGACATGGAAATGAATCGATTTTTCGCCCCTTCCGGACTCGTCGGCGATCGCGACGGGGCCGTTGCCGAACTTCTGCCGTGGCTGGCGCCGGATCCGGCGCTGCGCCTTGCGGAGGAGCGCGTCGAAGACCTCGGCGACGGCGCGTTCGCCGTCACGCGGACGATCGAAAATGCCGGCGACGCGCCGGTCTCCTTCCGCGACGAACTTCGCGTCCGCGACTGCTTCGAGGCGTCGCGCTACCTGATTCCCTGCGTGAACTACAACGGCAACGGGACGGATTCCTCCGCGTCCGCCACCCCGATCCCCACCGGCCTTTCGCGCGACGGCGAGCCGTGGTTTTTCTCCTATGAGCGCACCGGCATCCCCGGCTGCACCCTCACCGAGAGCGCCGATGTCGGCGTCGCCCTCTTCGCCGCCGCCGACACGCCGGAGTCGCTCGTCAGCGCCTGCGGCCTTCAACCTTCTGACTTTTCAACTTTTCAACCTTTCAACTTTTCAACTTTTGACCATGTTTTGGTGCGCCCGGTCGTCGAAGCGCCGCTGACCTACACGGCCAAGGGGGAGTTCGGACCGCGCTACGAGACCGCCATCACGCTCGCCCCCGGCGGGAGGTTCACGGCGAAGTCGTTCGTCTGCTTGTGCCGTCCGAAGTGGCCTAACTACGCCTTCGCGGCGCTGGCCGGCCACGCCATGCGGCTGCTGCGCCCCCGCCTGGAGCCGTGCATGGACGAAACCGAGGCGTTCGATCTCGGCGTCCGATACCTCCACGCACTTCTCTACCCCTACAAGGGCAAGTGGCTCGTTTGCGAACACGTCGTGAACCGCATGGCCCACGACTGCTCCGGGATGCGCATCTCCCGCGAGGAAATCGCGGAGCGCATGAAGTGGGAGTACTGGACCGACCTTGGCACATGGTGCGAGACCTTCGAGGTAGGCTGGGCCGGCCAGAACTTCCTCGGCGCCCGCATGCTCGCCCTCCGCGCGCTTGGTTTTGCAGCGGCCGCGTCTGCGGCCGCATCCGGGGGTTCGGTGGCGCAGCCCCCGTCCATTCCCGACCCCGCCCTTCTCGAAAAGGCCATCGGAATCTTCGACGCCTTCGTGGCGACGCAGCGCCCAAGCGGACTCCTCCACAGCTGCTACAACCACAACTTCTTCGAGGGCGCCCTTGAAAAGCGCCCGATCGACGTCTGCAACATGGGCTGGGCGGCCGCCGAGGCCGTCCGCATGGCCCGCCTCCTGCGCGCGCACGGCATCGACAAGCCGGAGTTCGTCGCCTTCGCGGAGCGCATCTGCGGCTTCTTCGTTGAGCATTGGTCCGACGAATGGGGCTTCGGCAAGCGTTGGCGCGTCGACGGCACGCCGCTCGAACGCGACGGCACCATTGGCGGTTTCCTCATACCGGCGCTTGCGGAGCTTTACGACGAAACCGGCGAGAGGCGCTGGCTCGATGCCGCGCTCCGCGCAAGCGACTTCTACTTCGAGCGCGACCTTGACCACTTCCTCTGCACCGCCGGCGCGATCGACTGCCAGTGCATCGACAAAGAGACAGCCTGGCCGTTCGTCGCCGGCTCTCTTGCGCTCTATCGCGCAACCGGCGACGGGAAGCACCTCGAACGCGCCGAAAAGGCCGCTTGGTATTTTCTTTCATGGATGTTTTTCTTCGACACTGTTGCCGCGCCCGAAACGGACTTTGCGAAATACGGCTACCACACCACCGGCGGCACGGCCGTGAGCCTCGAACACCAGTGCATCGACCCCTGGGGCGCGATCATCGTGCCGGACCTCGTGGAACTGGCCGACCTCACCGGCAACGGCGACTTCCGGGCGTTCGCGCGCCTCCTGTGGGCCAACTCCCTGCAAGGCGTCACGCGTCGGCTCGGCGACTTCATCCACGACAGGCAGCGCCCGATCGGCTCTCAGAACGAGGGCTTCTGCCAGGCACGCTACAATAAATACCGCCCCGTCCCGGATCCCGGCTACTTCAACGATGTTCTCGCCCCCTGGCCCAGCGCCTTCCGCGCATGGACCGTCGCGCGACTCGCGCGAAAGCGCGAGTCGCGCGGGTTGAAAAGTTGAAAGGTTGAGAGGTTGAAAAGTTGAAAGGTTGAGAGGTTGAAAAGTTGAAAGGTTGAGAGGTTGAAAAGTTGAGGGGTTGAAAGGAAGAGAGGGAAAAAGGTTGAGAGGCAAGGTCATGGGAAAGGTTGTTTTTTTATCCACATTGGGTTTCATTTGTGCTGCGTTCGCGGCGGATAGTCCTCCCGGCGAGCCGCAGGGGGGAGGCGGACTCCAGTCCGCCGGTCAAAGGGGAGGCGACTTTCTAGCCGCCGGTCAAGGGGGAGGCGGACTCCAGTCCGCCGTTCGTTCATGCGGGGCGAGCCGCGTCCTCTTCGACGCCCCCGGCCACGTCGCCGTCGAGGGCGCGCCCGTCTCCGCCTCCGGCGGCGAGCCGGGCGCGGCATGGCGGCTCCTCGACTGGCGCGGCGGCGACACCGGCATCGCCGGTGCCTTCGATTCCGAAGGCCACGCCGCCCTCCCGCCGCTTCAGGCGGGATACTATTGCATGGCGGCCGCGGATTCCGCAAGCGAGTCGCCCGCGCCCCGGCAAACACTCGCCACGCTGGCGGTGGTGGCGCCTCCGGGTGGCGCGGGTGGCGCCGACTTCTTCGCCGCCGACTCCGCCGCCTCCTACATCGCCACTGGCGCCTTCGACTGCCCGTGGAACGGCGGCGACGCCATCCGCACCATCGCCGACCTGGCGGCGCTCGCAGGTCTCCGCCACGTCCGCGAGCGCATGCGCTGGCGCGAGGCGCAGCCTTCGCCCGACGCCCCGCCCGACTTTTCGCGCCTGATCGCCTCCGCCGACCTTTTCCACGAGCGCGGCATCGCGCTTTCGGGCTGCTTCCACGACTGTCCGCCGTGGGCCGGCCGCCTCCAAAAACTTCCCGGCGACCTCGCCGCGCTCCACCGCTTCTGCGCCGAGACCGCGATCGCCTTCGACGGCCACATGGAGGACTGGGAGTTCTGGAACGAGCCGGACATCGACTTCGCGCCGGAGCCGGTCTGGGACTACGCCGCCGCGCTCAAGGCGGCCTACCTCGGCTTCAAATCCGCGCGACCCGACATGCCGATTCTCAACGGCGCGCTGTGCCGCCCTCCATCCAGCGCCTACCAGCGCGAGCTTTTCGCGAACGACGCGGCGCAGTTCCTCGACATTTTCAACTACCACACCTACGCCGCGCTGTCGCTCCTTCCGGACATACTCGCCAAACTCCGCGAATCGCTGGACGCCGCCGGCGTCGGTGACCGCCCCGTCTGGATCACGGAATGCGGCACGAACAACGAGGGTCCGGCAACCGAACCGGGCGTGCGCCCCGCCTACACCGCCCATTCGCCGGAGCAGGAACTCGTGGTGGCCGAATACTGCGCCAAGGCCAATGTCTCGCTCCAGATGGAGGGCGTGGCGCGCAACTACTTCTTCATCCTTGGCGCCTACAGCGAGCGTGGCGGCAAAAAGGACTGGGGCATGCTCCGCCGCGACGGCACCGTGAAGCCCTCCTACGTCGCGCTGGCCACGCAGATCCGCGAACTCGGCCAGGCCACGCTTCTTGGCCGCATGAACGCCCCCGCCGGCATCCGAGCGTATCTCTACGAGCAGCCCGACGGCTCGCAGACCGTGGTCTTCTGGGCCGAATCCCCGCTCGACAAGGCGCCATCCAACACGACGCTCGTCGGCGCCGAGCCGGATTGTGCGCGCGAGTGGGTTTTGCAACCACCAGCGTCTGCGGGCATTCCGTTGCGCATCGCCGACATGTGCGGCGGCGTCTCCGCCGCCGAGCCGGACGCCTCCGGAGCGTTGCATCTCACGGCCACGCGCTACCCCGCCTACGTCTCCGGGCTGCAAGGGCTGGAGGCGGCGCAACCGCGCCTTGCCGTCGCGGGCGAGCGCGGTGCGCAGCACCGCGCCGCACGCGCCGTTTCCCCCATTGTCTTCCGCGTCGATCTCGCGCCCGACGACTTCGAGATCGGAGCGCAGAAGACGCTGGCCGTCGCCAAGGCGGAAGCGCCGCGCCTGCACGTGCAGGTCTGGAACCTCTCCGGCACCGCCGCGACCGGCACCGTCGAAGCCGCCGGAGTCCGGCTTGAGGGGCTGCCCGGCGAGACAGTCGAAATCGCCCCCATCGACAAGGCCGAATTCGAGTGCGCATTGCGCGCGGAGGATGACGAAGCGCCGGCTTCCAGAGGCCCGTCGCCATACGCCACGCTCGTTCTTCGCGGATCCTTCAACGGGCTAGCGACCACCAGGCTCACGATGCCGGTCCTCTTTGAGCGGACGCTCCTCGGCTCGTGCGAAAGGGTGCCTCTGCCGTGGCGCGATCCGGCGGCGTGGGAGCGCAACGACTCCGCCGCCACCTGGCGCGCCTCGTGGGACGAGTCCGAGCAGGCGGTGCGCTTCGACGCCGAATGGACCGACCCCGCCGTCGACCGCTGGCTCTACCCGGTGCTGACACTGCCGCCGCAACTGCGCGGACTGCCCGGCGCCGTCCGGGCGGTCTTCGAGGTGAAAAGCGCGCAGGACAAGGTCGAAAACGACTTCAAGACCGGCGGAAGCAACTTCATGCTCGTGCGCGAGGGCGGCAAAGGCGGCCCCGAGGACTTCTTTGAATACGCCCCGCCCACCGGTTCGTGGGAGCGGCGCTACGTCGAACTCACCACCTCCGACGGCGGCCTCGCCGACGTCGAGGCCATCCGCATCGGGTGCAACCCGCTAGGAATGCGCCTAACCTTCTGGGTTCGCAACGTCGAAATCCTCAGGCCGTAAGACGTTCACGTGATGTTTTCGACGCCTCAAGGTCCGCCTCCGAAAACCGACCGCTGATTGTTGCCGCGATCCCGCTCGCGCAATTCCGTGACTTCTTGCCGGTGAGTTTTCGATGTGGTATGATTCGCCGCAAGTTATGAAGCAGAAAGCCCTTCTTCTAGTTTCCCTCGCGGCGGCGGTGCTCGCCGCGTTTCTTGCCCGCGCCTGGCTCGACGCCCGGAACCGCGAGGTCGAGGCCATGAAGGAACGCATAAGGCGCAGTCAATCCGTGGTGCGCGTCGTCGGCCTGGCCCGTGCGCTTCCGGCGGGCACGACGGTGCGTCTTGACGATCTTCGCGACATGCCAGTTCTGGCCGGTCTTGCCACCTCGGACCATGTTCCGGTGGACGACCTGCTGCACGTCGTGGGCCGCCGCCTTGTCCATACGGCGGACGCCGGAGCGCCGCTTCTGTGGTCGTATCTGGACGGCGGGCGCGATGCCGTGCGCGGTCTGGCCGACGACGTGCGTTCGGGGCTTCGCGCCGTGTCCATCCCTGTTTCCGGCGCGGCGGCGGTGTCCGGTCTCGTGCGTCCGAACGACCATGTCGATGTGCTTGGCTCGTTCGTCCTTCCCGGAACCGGCGGCGCGGAAGGCGGCGAAAGTCTCGTGACGATGACAGTCCTCCAGAACGCCACGGTTCTGGCCACCGGCTCGGAGACCGCGCGCTCCGCAGCCCGGACTGGCGGATCAGGCGGATATTCGACAGTGACTCTGCTGGCGACGCCGCGCGAGGCGGAAGTTCTAGTGTTCGCGCAGCAGATGCGCGGCAAGCTGTTCCTTACGCTTCGCAATCCTGCCGACGTGCATTACGAAACGGATCTGCCGCGCGTCGATTTTTCCAAGATCGAGGCCGAGCTGAGTTCCCTCAACGAATACCGGCAGAAGACGCTTAGGCGTCCCGGGGCGACACGGGGGCAGTAAGTCCGCGCTTTGCAGGCGGCGGGTCCCAAATTCCGAGGGGAGACGGCATGCAGACGAGAGAAGTGACGGTGTTCCGCGACGGAGAGGCGCCGCTGCGCGTGGCGCTTCCCGACGGCGTTCATGTGATAGGCTCCGGTTCGCGCTGCAGACTTCGCATTCCCGACTCGTCCGTCGCCGACCGTCACGCCATACTCACGCTCACTCCAGAAGGCGCCAGAATCGAAGACATGGGGACCGACTCCGGCACGTGCGTGAACGGCATCCCCGTTGGTCGCCGTGGCGCGGACGTGACTCCTTCCACGCCGATCTCGATTGGGGTCTGCACCATAGTGGTTGGCGCGCCGCGGCAGTCCGCTCCAGTTCATCCCGCTCCGCCCGCGCCTACAATGCCGTCCGCGCCGCCCGCGCCTACAATGCCGCCCGCGCCGCCAGCGCCCACAGCGCAGCCATTGAGCGCCCCATCCATGCCATCGTCGGCGCCGCCGTCCTCCGCGTCCCCGGCGCCGCCGCCCGAAGATCCGCAGCGGAGGTCGCTCAAGCGCCAGATTCACGCCGAGCTTGTTCGGCGACTGGACGTCAAGCGACTTTCCGCCTCAAAGGCGAGTCCGGAGGAGGTCCGCGAGCGGGCGCGCTCGACGATCGACGGACTGGTCGAGGAAGTGCGTGCCCGGCTTCCTCCCGGAACGGATCCCGACGCCCTCCGCCGCGAAATTCTGGCCGAAGCGATTGGCCTCGGCCCTCTTGAGGACCTGCTTGCCGACGATTCGGTCTCCGAAATCATGGTAAACGGACCGGGACGCATCTACGTGGAGCGCTCCGGGAGGCTGGAGCTGACGGGACGTTCGTTCATGGACGAAGACGCCGTAATGGCCGTAATGGAGCGCATCGTGGCCCCGCTTGGTCGCCGCGTGGACGAAAGCCAGCCATACGTCGATGCGCGTCTTCCCGATGGATCGCGCGTGAACTGCGTCATTCATCCGCTTTCGCTTGTCGGACCCTGCATTACAATCCGGAAATTCGCCCGCCGCCAGCTTTTCGCCGACGATCTCGTCCGCTTCGGGACCATGACGCCACAGATGGCTGACTTCCTTCGGGCGTGCGTGCTGCTGCGCAAAAATATCGTCGTCTCTGGCGGAACTGGTTCCGGAAAGACAACCCTGCTCAACGTTCTCTCGAACTTTCTGCCGGAGACCGAGCGCATACTCACGATCGAGGACGCCGCCGAGCTGCGCCTGGCGCAGCCGCATCTCGTCCGTTTGGAGGCGCGGCCGCCAAACATCGAGGGCCGCGGGGCGGTGACGATCCGGGACCTCGTGCGCAACGCCCTGCGAATGCGTCCAGACCGCATAATCGTCGGGGAATGCCGTGGCGGCGAGGCGCTCGACATGCTGCAGGCGATGAACACAGGCCACGACGGCTCCCTTACGACCGTCCACGCGAATTCGCCTCGCGACGTGGTGCCGCGTCTCGAAACCATGGTCCTGATGTCCGGTCTCGATCTCCCGTCGCGCGCCATCCGGGAGCAGATCGCATCGGCTGTGGATGTCGTCGTCCACGAATCGCGTCTTTCCGACGGCTCGCGCAAGGTGACGTGCATCAGCGAGCTGACCGGACTGGAGGGCGACCGCCCGACGATGCTGGACCTGTTTGAGTTCAGGCAGACGGGACTCGACGAGAACGGTCGCGTCCGCGGCTTTTTCGAGGCGACTGGCGCGATTCCGACATTTCTCGGCGAGCTCGCCCCGCGCGGCATTCCACTCGACATTTCCATGTTCACTCCGCCGTCGCGCGGTCAATCAGACAGATGAAGAAGAACAACCATTCGCCGATACAGACGGTTCGAATGCTGTCGTTTCGATCGAACATTCCGCAAAGGCAGGTCCGCGCGGTCTTTTCCGAACTTGTCAAGATGGTCTGCGCGGCGGTGCGCGAAGGTCCGTTCGTCATTCCGGGCATCTGCAGGATTGAACTTTCGCGCCGATCCGGACGCACTGGATACAACCCCCACACCGGGGAGCGGTTCGCCGTTCCGGCCAGGACTTCCGTCAGAGTGCGTCTTTTGCCGCGCGTCGAACAGGAGATTTTGGGTCCGATCTGGAAGGCGGAGGCCGAGGCCCGCGCTGCGGAGGCCGCTGAAAAAGCGGCAAAGCCGTCAGTGCGGCATGTTGCAAAGCGGAAGAATCAAGTTCAGGGGAAACCGGCGTCCGGCAAATCCGCGTCTGACGAACCCTCGCGCGGCAAAACCTTGCCCAAGCAGTCAAAACGTCCTAAAACCGCAGCCGCCGCAAGGCGGATCAATCCGAAAAAATGAAAAAGACCTCTTCCGGCGGCGACAGAGCCGCCGAACGCAAAGCGGCCGGCGCGGCGGCCGGACGCGCCGCCAAAACGGTTGTGGGCGCGATCGACCCGGACGTGCTTTCATTCACGGTCGGCCTCGACCCGATCCTGGACCGGCGACTCGCCGAATGGGATTGCTACGGCACGGCCGCTCACGCCACAATGCTGGCGCGAATGCGCTACAAGCCCAGAATTTTCTCCGGGGCCGATCTTCGCGACGTTCTGCGCGAACTGTCGCGTCTGCGCGATCTGGCGCGAGCCGGCGCCCTTGAGATCACGGAGGAGGACCAGGACTGCCACCTCGCGATAGAGCGCAACCTCACGGAGAAACTCGGCGACCTCGGAAAGCGCGTCCATACTGGGCGTTCGCGCAACGACCAGAGCGCCACCGCGATTCGTCTCTTCCTGCGCGACGAGCTCTTCGGCGCTCGCCGCGAAGTTCTGGAGCTTGCGGACGTTCTCGCCGCGTTCGGACGCCGAAACCGCGATTTGCCTATGGTGGGGCGGACCCACCTTCAGCCCGCCATGCCAAGCAGTGTCGGAGTGTGGGCCGGCGCCTGGGCCGAGGAGCTGCTGCGCGACGACCTGCCCATCCTCGAAACCGCATGCACGCTTGTCGATTGCTGCCCGCTTGGATCAGCGGCGTCATACGGTGTGCCGCTGCCGATCGATCGCGCCCTCACGGCGCGGCTTCTCGGATTCCGCGAACCGGTCCGCAATGTTCTTGCGGCTGGCAACTCGCGCGGAAAAATCGAGGCCGAAACGATCGCCGCGCTCGCGCAGACGATGCTCACCCTTTCGCGTCTGGCGGAGGACCTGATCCTGTTTTCCATGCCGGAGTTCGGGTATTTCGCTCTGCCGCGCGAATTCTGCACGGGTTCGTCGATCATGCCGCAGAAATACAATCCGGACGTTTGCGAGCTCCTGCGCTCGAAGGCGGCGCAGGTCTGCGGTCTTTCAGCGGCCGTCAACACCGCGCTCAGCGCTATGCCGGGCGGCTACAACCGCGATTTGCAGGACACGAAGAAGATGGTCATGGAGGCGATGGACGCCACTCGCTCATCGCTGCGCATCATGGCCAAGCTCGTCGGGGGGCTCCGGGCCGATCCCGGGCGTCTCCGCGCGGCGTTCGCAGAGCCTGGAGTGTTCGCCACCGACAGGGCTCTTGAACTTGTCGCCGGCGGAATGCCGTTCCGCGACGCCTACCACGCCGTCCGCGACCATCTTGAAGACCTTCGCGGCATGGATCCGGACGCCGCCATTGCGCGCAAGACCCATCTCGGCGCCCCGGCCGATCCGACGCTTTTCGACTGGACAAACGAGGCGCTGGCGGCCGGCAGGGCGCGGCTGCGCGGGGACAGGAGCCGCGTCGAGCGGGCGTTGCGCGCGCTTCTTCCACACGGCATCCGGCCAGCCGGCGCGACCTCTGACGCGACAACGCCGTCACGCGATTCGCGATCCGGACGCATCGGCGCAAAGGGGGCCGTCGCGCTGGCCATCGCTGCAATTGTCGCCGTCGTCGCCGGTCTGGGCGTTTCCGCCCGGAGCGGTTCGGGATCATCCGCGGTGGTGTTCTCCACGGAACCGGCGGTAATCGCCGATGTCGTCTCCACCATCGCCGCTAGCGGCACTCTGGAGCCGGAGGAGCTCGTTGACGTTGGGGCGCAGGTGAGCGGCAAGATCGTGGCATTCGGCACGGACGCGGCCGGGGGCGAGGTTGACTACTGCTCGGACGTCACCAACGGCATGGTGCTGGCGCGGATCGACGATGTCACGTATTTGGCGGATCTCGACGTGGCGCGCGCACAGATGGCCAATGCTGAGGCTACCGTCGCCTCCGCCAAGGCGGGCCTGCGCAAGGCGCAGGTCGATCTCGAACATGCTCGCAAGGACTGGGCTAGGGCACAGGCAATAGGCGTGGGGCCGGCTCTCTCCCAAAGCGACTTCGACTCGTATCAGGCCGCCTTCGAGAGCGCCGAGGCCCAGGAGGGCGTTGCCGCCGCGGCCATCTCGCAAGCCCAGGCCCAGGTGGTTCAGTCGCGCGCCTCGGTCGAAAAGGCGGAGCGTAACCTTGGCTACTGCACGATCATTTCGCCGGTTGACGGCGTGGTCGTTGACCGCCGCGTGAATCTGGGGCAGACCGTCGTTTCATCGATGAGCGCCAGTTCGCTGTTCCTCGTGGCGCGCGATCTGCGCAAAATGCGCATTTGGGCTTCGGTCAACGAGGCTGACGTCGGCGCGGTGAAGCCCGGGCAGCCTGTCTCCTTTACCGTTGACACGCTTCCCGGACGTTCTTTTCGCGGATCGGTTCGCAAGGTGCGCCTCAACGCTACGCTGACTTCGAATGTCGTGACATACACGGTTGAAATCGATGTTGACAATGCCGATCTTTCCCTGATGCCATATCTGACGGCTAGCGTCGAATTCGAGACGGACTCGGTCTCCGGCTCTCTTGCCGTTCCGTCGCGTGCGCTTCGCTGGTCCCCGGATGCGGCCCTGGCCTCCACTGCGCCGAAGACGAATCCTGGTCAGGGCGTTGTGTGGGTCCTTGATCGCAAAGCCGACGGACGCGCGCCGGAGCGTGACGCTCCTCCGACTCCGAGACCGGTCGTCGTGGATGTCCGCCTCAATAACGGCGCAGTTGCGGCCGTGTCCCCGGTCGGCGGCGAAGCGCTGGCACCCGGAGATGAAGTCGTGGTGCGCGCCGAAGCGGCTTCGGACGCAGGTGCTGGCGGCGCGTCCGGCGGCGCGAACAACCCCTTTCTCCCGAAACTGCCAAGACCGCCGAAGCGCCGGCCCTAGCGCCGAACGCGCGCGGCTCGGCCCTCTTTCGGGGTGTTTGGCGGTTCTGTCAGCGGTCCGGGCCGTGGTCCGGGCCGCCGATCAGAATCCTAGGCTTTCGCCAACGAGAACCACGTGGATGCGACCGGGGTGGTGCGAAAAGCGGGTCACGAGAAACTGGCAGCAGATCGTGTCGGGGGACTTGCAGTCCATGCACGACCCGGTTTTGGCGCATGGCGTGGAAAGCCCGAACCGCTGCGCGTTCGTCGGCGCCGCGACTCCTCTGGCGCGCTTTAGCGCCGAATCGAGGTCAGGGCAGACTTTGTTCGCTCCAGCTATGAACACCACCTTGCGCGGTCCTTGCGCGATGGCGGAAACGCGGTTGGCATTGCCGTCGATGTTCACAAGAATTCCGTCCTCGGTCATTGCGTTTGGCGAGGCGATGAACACGTCGGAGTCATAGGCGGCGAGCATGGCGGCGCGCTTGTCGGACATGGCGTCGCGGTCGATGAACTTCCATGGTCCGGACTTGAGCGTATCCACGAGCCCGATCTGGAACGCGCTCATGCAGCCGCCCATGGTGACCGAGGATCCTTCCGGAATCAGGGCGAGCGCTTCGCGAAGGGCGTCCGCGGAAGTCGGGGCCCAATGACCCTCCATGTTGCGCGAAGCAAGCCCCTTGAGAACTTTTTGCGCGAGCAGAGCGTTCCGCTTTTCGACAAACGGGGCGGCGGGGTCGTGGGGCTGCATGTGGAGTTTTCCTTCCTGTTTCTGCCGAGGTGTCACGGATTGGCGGGCGCGACAGGGTGGGGGAGCATGGAGGCGGCCTCCTCCACCGTGATCCACTCCGCGTCCGGGTCTTCGGCAATGTGGCGAAAAGTGTCGTCCATGAATTGCCAGAGCCTGTCGTATTCCATCATTTCGTAGGAGTGCCCCCAGAAATAGAACACGCGCCCGCGCGACCGGGCCGCTTCGTAGTCTTTCCAGAACTTGTTGTTGTTGAGGTAGTGGCAGTTTGCCGCCAGAGCCATCGGGTCGCTGTTTTCAGACAGAAAGTCATCAACGTTCTTCGTGGTGCGTCCGTATGCGAAGCCTGCCTTGCGAAGTTCGGCCATGGCGCCGGGCGTGAACCTCCCGTTCGGATACGCGAATCCGCGGCATGGACGCTGGACGATGTCCTCGATGAACTTGCGCGCGTCCATTGCGGTGCGAATCCAGTCGGAGTCAGGCATCGTGCCGGCCGACTCGTGCTTCCAGCAGTGCGAGGCCAGCTCGAAGCCGTCGTAAATTTCCGGAATGTCGCGCAGGCTTAGTTTCCCGTTGCTGAACCCGCGGAAACTCCACGATCCGGGACCAGGTGGAACCCACGACGGGACGCCGCGGATTTCCGGCGGCATGAGGCCGGGGTTGAGGTTGAACGTCGCCTTGGCCCCGTGCTTGCGAAGCATCTCTACAAGGCGGATGTCGTTAACGACTCCGTCGTCCCAGCAGCAGCAGACTTTGAATTTCATTGTTTGCGGTGAAAATGTCGGCGCGGCAGCCGTCCCGCCGCGCAGAGGGTATGGTGGGAAAAGGAGGGGCGGTTACTTTATCGTGTATCGCGTCGCCTTCACAAGCGCCTTCCAGAGCGATTCCGGATCTTCGGCGGCGAGGACCGCCTTGCGATGGACATCCTTCGTGAACGTCTCGACGAGACCGGAAATGAGCTTCAGGTAGAACGCGCTCACGGCGGTGGGGATCGTGGCGAAGAACACGAATTGCGCCGGCTCGTCCTCCGTGTCGGTCCACTTTACGCCCTGTTTGCTGGTGCCAAGCACAAGCGTCAGTCCGCCGCCTTCGACTCCGCGCACGTGCGGAAAGGCCAAACCGTGGCCGACGGCGGTTGAGAGCGTGGCCTCCCGGTTTATGGCGTCGTTGACGAGCTTGGAGGCGTCATCGACAAGGCCGGCACTCTGCATGGCGGCCGAGAGTTCGGCGATGGCCTCGCGTGCCGTTTTCGCCTTGAGATTGGGAACCATCAGGGAGGCGGAAGAGAAACGGGCCACCCCGGTTTTGCGCTCGCCGGAGGAGAGCTTGGGGCGTTCCGCCACCCATTTTGCGCCATCTGGATCGTAGAGAATGCGCGCGCAGCTCGGACACGCCACAAGCGAGCGACACTGCTTTACCGACTGGACCTGCGAAATGGCGAGACTCATGCCGCACATCGAGCAGCGCCCGGCGTGCATTGGCGACATGACAATATGATCTTTCTTTGACAATCTCGTGTAAATCGCCTTGGCAGGGGCGTCAAGTTTTTCAGTTAACTTGTCTATCGACTCGTTGAGCGATGCAAGATCGGCAAGAGGGCCGTGAAGCGAACGCTGTTCGTCTCGTATGAGTCCAAGTTCTTGAAGTTGAATCAGAAGATCGATTGTTTCACGCATTTTTTTTATGTCCGAACCGGATTGTTTCCGGCTTCTCCGGCCGAACAAACCACCCTCGCGGAACCCGGGGTAGCGCCGTTGCGGCCCAACGGGAGTGAATTGTGCAGAAAACGACCCTAAAAGTCAACCCATGTTGCATTTCCACACGGATTCTGACGCAATTTTGCATTCCGCCCTGCGTTTTGCTAGAATTGAAGGCGCAAAC
>DJYI01000107.1:0-375 GCA_002448475.1 Verrucomicrobia bacterium UBA6982 | reverse complement strand
TTGAAGGCGCAAACGACAAGGGGCTGGCCATGATCGAAAAAGCGGCGACCGACATCTACACATTCGAAAATCTGCGCAAGAATCAATATACCTACGTGGACAAGACGGCGATTTTGAAGGAACTCGCCGACGACACGCGTGGGCGGCAGTTCTTCATTGCGCGCCCGCGCCGCTTCGGCAAGTCTCTCGCCGTCACGACGTTCCAGGCGCTCTTCGAGGGGCGCCGCGACCTTTTCCAGGGCCTCGCCATCGAGCCGCTCTGGGACTGGTCGAAGAAGTGGCCGGTGCTGCATCTAGATATGGGCAGTGCGCAGTTCCCGACCATTCGGGAGTTGCACCGCAAGTGGCGGGCCTTGCTGCGCAACGAATGCGACC
>DJYI01000055.1 GCA_002448475.1 Verrucomicrobia bacterium UBA6982 | reverse complement strand
GACTCCAGTCCGCCGTCAACGTGCGCTCCGGCGGTCTGAAGACCGCCGCCCCTCTGGCATCCCCTCGCTACTTCGATCCCAATGTCGAAATCGACATCCATGGATCGCGGCTTCCTCATTGGGATCAATCTTCCACGCTTTGCTTTGTCACGTTCCGCCTTGCCGATTCTCTCCCGCAGGAGAAACTTGCCGGTTTCGTTGCCCGCCGCGACGCATGGATTTCCGTCCATCCGCGCCCATGGGACGAACAAACGACCGTCGAATACGCTTCCGAATTCGGCGATCAATTGGAAACATGGCTCGACGCTGGGTACGGGGCGTGTATCCTGCAAGATTCGCAAGTCAGGGGTGTTGTAGAGGATTCGCTGTTGCATTTCAACGGCGAGCGTTACATTCTTGACGCATTCGTCGTAATGCCAAATCACGTCCATGCGCTGTTTGCGCCGATGTTGGGGCAGAATATCGCTGGCATCGTGAAGACCTGGAAGAGTTTCAGCGCTCGGCGAATCAATGCGTTGCGGGGAATTTCCGGCCCGCTTTGGCAAAGGAACTATTGGGACACGCTCATCCGCAACGCGAAACATCATCGTCGGGTGCGAAAATACATTTTCGACAACAGTCCCACCCTTGCGCGAGTTTCGCAGAGGGGAGGCGGACTCCAGTCCGCCGTCAAGAAGAACGGCGGTCTGGAGACCACCTCCCCCATGGCTGACGCCTCCCTTCCGACTGCGGTCCCGCAGGGGGGAGGCGGACTCCAGTCCGCCGTCAACGTGTGCTCCGGCGGTCTGGAGACCGCCGCCCCTCTGGCTGACGCCTCATTTTGAAAACAAGTCCTTCAAAACAAGCCTTATTGTAAATTCTACCGAAAATAACAATAATTCCGTCCCAAACCAAATCCCTCCCCAAACACCTCCCCATGAAAATCCGGTCTTTCATCTCCGCCGCCATTGTTTCCACCGCGGCCCTCGCCGCGCAGACGGCGACAACGGAACTGTTTCACGAAACGTTTGACGGAAACGACCAGGACTGGTCGTACACGAATACGGGGGCTCGGTCCTACGATAAAACATGGACGGAAGGCGGAACCGTCAAACCAGGTTACAAAGGGGTCAAACTTGGTTCCACGAGCGCCACGGGCTCCATCGCCTCGGAGGTGTTTTCCCTCGACAACACTTCCGAAGATGTCGTCATCACGGTGGTTGCCGCGGCGTATTTAAACAACGGGGGCGGAAAGGAAGGCATCGCCCTCACGGTTTACAATTCATCGGGCTCTTCGATTTATTCCGGTGGCGTTGCGGAGTTGACGCAGCACACGAGTACGAAAAATGTCGAGATTCCGGCCAATCAGACCTATACGCACTCCTTTACCGTTCCGTCGGCTGATCTTCCGTCAAGTGGCGGCATTTCGCTCAAAATTGAAAGCACCTATACAAAAACAGGCCAACGCCGCGCGTTGATCGGAGATGTCTTGGTCACGCAGGAATCCTCCGGCGGTGGTGGCGGCGGGGACGAGCCGCCCGCTCCGGTCGCGCTCGCGGTGCCCACGGGCCTTTCCGCTTCCGAGGTTGACGATTCCGGTTTCTCGCTTGCATGGGAACCCGTCGAAAACGCCGACGGATACTCCGTCGAGGTGAAGGATTCCAACGGAAATGATGCCGGTTCCGTTTCATTCGACAGCACGACCGCAACCGTCACCGGCCTATTGTCGGACACCACGTACAAGGTTCGCGTCAAGGCCCTCGCCGCCGAAGGGTCGGAAGAGTACGTCGATTCCGACTGGTCTTTTCCGATCTCCGTCACGACGGATCTTGCCGACGGACTGGTCCGGGAAAATATCCTTGAAGAGAATTTCTCGAAAATATCGACGACGTCATGGACGAGTACTTCGTATTCCACAACGAAAGAGGGAGATTCCGGAACATGGACTGGCGTCGATCTTGCCAGTTCGAAGAGCGCCATCATAGTCGGACGTGCAAGCAAAGGCTGTTCCGTTGATTCACCCGTAATCACGCTGGTGAGCAACGCCGTTTCCGCGACCGTTCGCATTTCGTTCGACGCTGCCGCCTACAATAACGCAACGGATTCGTCTCTTTCACTTTCCGTCGTGGACATGGACAGAGGGACAACCAATGCCGTCCAGACCTATTCGAACATCGACAAACTCCCAGCCACGGCCGCGTCTGTCGCCGACGCCGGGTTCTCGCAGGTGGAAAACGTCCAGGTCCCCGAATCGTTCAAGCTCGTTTTCACATCGTCCGGCTACGGACGTGTGTATCTCGACTCCATCGTCGTCTCCCAAGTCGTCAACCCCTCTCTCGTCGCGCTTGCCGCGCCGGTCGCGACGGCTGGCGAGGCGACGATAACCTCGCTCGCGTTCTCTTGGGGCGCCGTCGCGGGTGCAACGGGCTACGCGGTGGAACTGCGCGATGGTTCCGGGGCGCGCGTTGCCTACGACGCCGCATTCAACGGAACGGCCACGAACTTCACCGATCTGGCATGGAACAGCGACTATACGATCCGCGTGAAGGCGCTTGGCGACGATTCGACCTCGTGCAACTCGCCGTGGAGCGCGGGTGTCACCGGCCGGACGCTTCAGAACCTTGATGCGCCTGCCTTCACGGCCTCGGCCGATGCCAGTGCCGCCGTCATGGCCGTCGTGTCCAACAAGACGTTCTCCGTTTCGGCGGAGCGCGACGGCGCGCCGCTCGCCGTTTCGTTCGGCGGACTTTTCCCGGCCGCCTCCGGCACCGCTCCGACCTTCTCCTCCGGCACCTTCTCCTGGACGCCGTCCGCCGGAGACGAAGGCACGACCTTCACCGCGACGTTCACCACCGATTCCGGGAGGTACTCGACGAACATCGTCTTCGGCGTCCTTGCCCGTCCCGAGCTCGTCGAGCCGGCGATAAAGACGAACGCCGTAGCCTGCAACGCGGCGACCGTCTTGTGGGACGCCCCCCCGCAGATTCGCGCCGTGTCGTATGACTACCGGCTTTGGTCCGGCTCCGACACCGCGACCGACACCGATGTCGACCAAGAGCGGTTCCATGACCATGTGGTTCCCGGTGGTTGGGTTCTTTCCGGAACCGATTGGTTATCCTACGACGACTACCCTGTGAAGTTTGACAATCAGGGTGACTACGCCATGTCAAAACTGTATCCAACGGCCGTGACGAATCTGGCCTTTAAAATTCATAAACCCAAAGCAAACAACACCCCCATCGTGAAGTTCTACGCCTCCACCGGTTCGACGAACGCCCTCGCCTGGACCGAAGTCCCCATCGAGCTTGTCCCTGACAAGGCCACCACGAACTTCCAGTTGGAATTCCGAGCCGCCGACGGCTACCGCCGCTTCAAGTGGGTGTACGAAAAGGTGGATTCCACTGTGAACCTCGGTTCCGTCGCCGCCAAGTACGAAGGCGCCGGCGTCAAGTTCAAGACGGGGTCGGCCACGGAATACGTTGCGGCGCCTTCGGGCAACGTCCTCGATCTGACCGGCTTGCGCTCCGAGACGAACTACTTCCTGGAAGTCCGCGTGGAGGACGAATCCGGCACGAAGAAGTCCGCGACCCTGCGCTTCAGCACTCTCGCCGTGCCGAAGTGCACTCTGATGATCTTCCGCTAACTGTGGATTCTTTCTGTGATCTTTTTTTTCGCGGCCCGTGCCGGAGCAGCCCCCGTCGGTGCGCGCGACGGTCCTCGTCGTGCGCTGAGTCGAAGGGGATGGCGCGCTCTCCGAGCGCGCCGAAGACGCGACATGCGACACGCGACATGCGACATGCGACTTGAGACTTGTGACATAATCAAAACATGAAAACACCACCAATCAAAGTAGGCATAATCGGCCTTGGCAGGGCCGGTTTCGGAATGCAGACCCAGGAACTTCTCGCGCGGGCCGGGAAATACGAAATCGTGGCCGGATGCGATCCGCTGCCCAAGTTGCGCTGCCGGTTCAAGGACAAAGTCCCCGGCGCGAAGACATACGCCCGTGCCGAAGATCTCCTGGCCGATCCGAACGTCGAACTCGTTTCCGTCGCGACCCGCACCCCGACGCACGTCGAACTCTCCATCGCCGCGCTGCGGGCCGGAAAGCTCGTCATGGACGAAAAGCCGATCGCCACGACGCTCGCCGACGCCAGGCGTCTGATGGCCGAGGGGCGGAAGCATCCCGGCAAACTCTTCTTCCGCCACAACCGCCGCTTCGAGGCCGCGTTCAACGACGTCCAGGACGTCATCGCCTCCGGAATCCTTGGCGAAATCGAGGAAATCCGCCTTTGCCGCCACCACTACGCCCGCCGCGACGACTGGCAGACGATCCGCGCCGAAGGCGGCGGGCAGCTCCTCAACTGGGGTCCGCACCTCGTTGACCACGCGCTTCAGTTCATTGGCGGACGGCCCGACTTCATGCACGCCGAACTGAGGCGCATCGCCGCCGTCGGCGACGCCGAGGACCACGTCCATCTGCTGCTGCGCCGAGGCGGCGGCCCGCTCGTCGAAATCGAAATCAGCGGCGGCGCGGCGCTGAAGTCGCCCGTCTATTTCGTGATCGGCTCGCGCGGAACGCTCGTCTCCGACGACGAAAAGACGCTGCGCCTGCGCTACCTCGACCCAAAGGCGAAAATCCCGGCGCGGCGCGCCACGACCGCCATCATGGACTCCTTCGGGCATCCCGAGACCCTGCCGTGGGTCGAGGAGACGCGCCAGGTCCGCGCCGATCTGCGCCCGGACTGCATCTGGGACAACCTCCACGCCCACCTGCGCCGCGGCGTTCCATTCCGGGTGAAGAACGAGGAGGCATTCGAGGTCATGCGCGTGCTGGCGCTTGCGTCAAAGTCACCAATCCGGCGATGACCTGCCGCCTTCGTCCCGGGCTCCGCTCCCGGCGCGGCGCCTCTGCCGCGCGCCAGCAAAAAATACTTGACTTGGAGGTCGTTTTACCCTAGCCTTGTCCCCCGCACGGCCCAGACGGTCGTGCCTAATCCGTTCTTCCGGAGTTTTCAGTCATGCGCAAACTCGCAACATTTTCCATTTCAATCGCTGCGGCGGCATACGTCGCGGGCTTCGCGACCGCTCCGGTTGCGAGCGCCGAGCAGAACCATCTGCTTGGCCTCAAGGTCCGCACCGGCGTCACCTACACCGACAACCGCGACAACATCGAGGAAGGCGCCATTCGCGCCGGTGTTCCGCAGAAGAAGCAGGACCAGTATTCCTACTACATCGGCCCGACGATCTCCCTCACCCGCCAGATCGACGACAGGCTCGACTTCAAGGCCGGCTACTCGCCCGTGATCCGCTGGTATGACGAAGTGTCCAAGGGCAAGGAGAAGCACAAGGTCGATCACTCCGTGTTCGCCAACCTCGACTATCTGCTTTCCTCGAAGACGCGCATCCACTTCAGCGAAAACTACTGGTGGACCGGCATGCGGGACTACTTCTACGGGGCGGACTACGACTACGACCCCAACCGCGACACCCGTCTCGACCACGCCTACTGGCAGAACCGCGTCAGCGCCAGCGTCTCGCACAAGTTCGCCGGCGAGGACTACGCCAAGGTGACAGGGCGCTGGCGCGTCAAGCGCTACGACGAGGACGAGCTGGCCGACTACAGCGACGAAGACGAATACGGCGCCCGCCTCGACGTGATGCACGTCCCGTCCCGCTACGTCGCCTTCGGCGTGTTCGGCGACTACATGGACTGGGACCGCGCCTCGGACTCGACCAAGAAGCACGGCGTCACGATCGACCAGGGCTACACGACCTACACGCTCGGTCTTCAGGGCATCTTCGACTTCTCCGCCAACCGCGACAACTACATCTACGCCGGCGTCGGCTGGGCCCGCGGCGAATACGAGGCCGACGAGCTTGACAGCCGGGACGCCACGAGCGTGATGGTCGAACTGCGCCTCTTCCAGCTCTCCGACACGCGCCTCCTCGGCGGTCTGCGCTACATGCCGCGCTATTCGGATGCCTACCCGTTCTCCTCTCAGGAGGACACGGCCGCGTATCTCACGCTCACCAAATACGTCGGCTCCGACCGTCGCCTCCGCCTCAACGGCTCCGTCGAACTGCGCACCCGCCGCTACGATCTGGCCGAGGACATCGACCCGGACTCCTACCGCTACGGCTACGCCGAGGCGCTCAAGGCCGCCAACAACGGCAAGACGAAATACGACAAGGATTCGTTCTACGCCCGTCTGTCGGCCTCCTACAAGTTCTACGAGTGGCTTGACGGCACCCTCTACTACTCCTTCCAGAAGGTTGACAGCGACATCAGTTCCAACTACAAGGAGAACGTTGTCGGCGTCGGTGCCAACGTAACCCTCTACTAGCAGCCCCGCGAGGCGCGGCTTCCGGCCGCGCCGCCGCAAGGCATCAATACAGCCCGTCGGCCGCGCGTGACCGGCGGGCCGTTTTTTTCGGAAAAAAAAGCGATGACCGATACAACTCCCGCTCCGGCTCAAGTTCCTGCGGCGCCGGCCGCATACCCGATGCCTGGCGCATATCCGCAGCAGGTCCCTCCGGCGGCGTCCTCGCCCATCGAAGCCGTTCACTTTCTGGACTACTGGCAGATTCTGTATTCCAGAAAGGAAATCGTCATTGCGGTTTCCATTCTTCTGATCCTCGTCGGCATCGTTGTCACGCGCCGCATGCCCAAGGTCTATGCCGCGCAGGCCGTCATCGAGGTGCAGCGCGAAACGCCCAGCATCAACCTCTACAACAGGATGCAGGTGCGCTACGACCCGATCTTCCTGAGGACCCAGTTCGAGATCATCAAGTCCGACCCGGTCATCGAGCAGGTCGTGCGCGAAGGCAATCTCGACCAGGAACTCGGCATGGAATACGGGTGGCGCGCGACGTCGTCGGCGCAGGACACCTTTGAGCGCACCGTCGCGCTCGTCAAGCGAAAGACGAATCTTTCGATCTTCCGCGACACGGATCTCATAGCGATTCAGGTTCGCCTCGAACGTCCGGAAAAGCCAGAGGGCGAAGCGGCCAAAGTCGCCGCCCGCATCGCGAACACAATCGCGCAGGTGTTCCGCACCTACACGCGCGAGAAGACGAAGGGGCAGATCGAGGAGGGCCTCGTCAAGCTCGGCGAGGAGGTCAAGGACCTGGAACGCCAGATTTCGGCCAAGGAGGACGAGTTCCGCACCATCCGCGACCGCCACGGGGTGACGCTCCTCGGGCAGGGGGACGCCGGCGCCGACTCTGTTCGCCGCCGCATCGCGGAGTTCTCCTCGAAGGCCGAAAACGCGAAGATGAACGCGGCCACCAAGCGCAGCCGCTACGAGCGCATCGTCGAACTTTCGCCGGCCGAGGCGGCCACTTCGATTTTCTACCTTACCGGCGACAACACCATTTCGCCGCTCCTCGCGGATCAGACGCAGGGGGAGCTGCGGATGGCGCAGCTTGAGAGCATGGGTTTCGGCGAGCAGCACCCGGACGTCGTCCAGACCAGAACGATGCTTGAGGGCATCGCCGCGAAGATCCGCTCCCGCGTGGACGAAGTGAAGAACGGCCTCCGCCTCGACTGGGAGCAGGCGGAGGAAGAGGCGCGGATGTATGACGAGCAGGTCAAGACGCTCTCCGACATCGAGCGCAAGACCTCCTCCGGAGTCTCGATCGAGCTGGAGAAGCTCTCGAAGGACATTGAGACGCTCAAGGCCCGCCGGTCGCAGATCGAGAACAGGATGGACGACGAGCGCATCGGTCTGGATCTGCCCAAGACTTCCGTCGAAATCATCCAGGCCGCCAAGGTCCCCGAAATTCCCCTGCCGATTTCGCCGAACTTCGCGCTCAACGTCACGCTTTCCGTCGTGGCCGGTCTCTTCTTCGGCGTGGTTCTCGCATTCTTCGTGGAATACCTCGACACGACCGTCAAGACGGCCGAGGACGTCGAGCGCTTCCTGCAGAGCACCGTGATCGGCATCGTCCCGCAGAAACTGCGTTCGCTCAACAGCCCCAACGCCCGTCTGACGCACTACGAGGTTTACCGCGTTCTGCGCATGAATCTCAAGAACAACAAGGCGCTGGGCAGCGGCAAGGCGATACTCATAACTTCCGCGTCCGCCGGCGAAGGCAAGTCCCTGAACGCCTTCAACCTCGCCTGGATATACGCGGAGTGCGGCGAGCGGACGCTGCTTGTTGACGCCGACCTCTACCACCCCCGTCAGCACAGGACGCTCGGAGTGTCGGTGCAGCCTGGTCTTTCCAACATCGTCGTCGGCGAGGCGTCGCTCGACAGCGCGATCGTGAAGACGTCGCAGCCCAACCTCGACTTCCTGCCGGCTGGTCGAATCGCGAGTGCAAGCGTGTTCGGCCTCATGGACACCGAGGAGATGGCCCAGCTCTTCGCCTCGGTCAAGGATCGCTACGACCGAATCATCGTGGACGCACCGCCGATGATCGGCGTGTCTGACACGGCGCAGCTCGTCCGCCTTTGCGACGGCGTGGTCCTCGTCATCCACCACCGCAAGTATCCCCGCGCCCTGTGCCGCCGCGCCAAGGAGCGCGTTGTCGCTATGGGCGGCAACTTCCTCGGCGTTCTTCTCAACAACGTCAACGCCGCGCACGGCTCCTCCTCCTACTACTACGAGCACCAGTATTACTATTACTACACCAGCGACGTCGAGGGGATGTCCCGCCGCCGTCGCCGTCAGGCCGCGCACGCTGCGGCGGCACACTCCGCTCCGCCCTCCGACGCCAAGTCGGGAGCGTCCGAAACTTCCGCCGGGGCCAAGTCGTAGCAATGGACATTTCCAAAATGAACAGGCAATCCGCTTTTCTCCCGTTTTTCGCGGCTCTCGCGGCCGTTGCGGCGGTCGGCTGCGCCGCCACCGGCACAGTTCACGACTTCGTGGCCCCGCCGTCAAACCTCAACGCCGCCGCCTGGGCCCCGCGGCTCCCGGAGGCGTCGCAGGTGCCGGAGTCCGGCTCCTCTCGTCCGCTGCGCAAGGATGACAAGGTGAACGTGGTTCTGCACACGCGCACCGGCGCCACCGGCGGCGGCACGACCGACGTAATCGACGAGGCCGGGATCATCACGCTGCCGCTCGTCGGGGACATCAAGGTCGGCGGACTCACGGCGTCCGAGGCCGAGAAGAAGATCCGCGACGCCTACATCGACGGCGGGTTCTACCGCTCGATCGACGTGACGGTTGTCAGCCCTGATGTCGTCCAGCAGCAGGTTTACTACGTAAACGGCGCCACGCGCAAGACTGGATCGATGCCCTGGACGGACGGCCTTACGTTGCGTCGCGCGATCATCCAGGCCGGCGATGTCAACGACTTCGCAAGCGGAAAGATCGAAATCACGCGCAACGGCGTTAAGACTGTTTACGACCTTGATCGCATCGCCCGCGGCAGGGACGAGGATCCCGTTGTCCTTCCAGGCGACATTCTGACCGCGCGCGAGCGCTGGCTTTAGCGTCCGGCGCGCGAGGAGTGGGGCATGGACCGCCCGAAGGACCAGCATTTCGGCGTCGCCGCGCGTCTTGCGCGTTTCGCATGCGCCATGTTGCTTGTTGGCGCAGGCTTCTGCGGTTTGGCCCACGCCGTTCGCGCCTCGGTCGCGCAGCGCATGTATCTGCGCGCCAAATACGGATTCTTCCGCGCGACTTCCTTCGAAATTCCGTCCATAACGAACGGCGCGGACGCGGTGGAAATCTGCCGCAGGGCGGAGCGCCTGTATCCGTGGAACTGGTATTTTCCGTCCTGGGCGGCCAAGATCGCATATCTTGAGGCCACGGATCCCGCAACGCCGGACGACCGCTGGCAGGTTGCCCTCGCCGACGCCACCGCGCTGGCGGCCGAGGCGCTGGCCCTCAACCCATACGACGCGGAAATCCGTTGGGTCTATGCCGAAACGATGGTTGCAAACGGGCGTCTCCCGGAAGCGATCGCATGGTGGCGCGGCATTGTCGATCTGGAGTATTGGAATCCGGAAAATCAACGAGAGCTGGCAAGTCTGCTTCTGCGCGAAGGTTCCGAGGAGTCGATTTCGGAGGCTCTGACGCTGATTCCGCTCGTTTACGGCGACATGCGCAAAAGGCTTTCAAAAATCCAGCACGACCGCAAAAAGGCCGCCGCCGAAGCCGAGAGGGCGCGCAAAAAGGCCGCCGCCGAAGCTGAGAAGGCGCGCAAAAAGGCCGCCGCAGAGGCTGAGAAGGCGCGCAAAAAGGCCGCCGCAGAGGCTAGGAAGGCCCAATAGCGGAGCCTGAATTCCCCTCCCCATCGGCTCGCCTGGAGAGCGCCCTCCCCGATAGCGGCGTGGATGTGGCGACGATGCCTCGTCGTCGCGGGTCGCGGGCTGGAAGCCCGCGCTCCCAGGGCTTGGCGCGGCCGGAGGCCGCAGCCCCCAGCGGCTCGCCGGACAGACGGTTAAACGGATAAACGGTCAAACGGTCAAACGGATGATAGCGGCAGGGCGATCGGAACCGACCATTCCAGACAGCCGCAGCGAAGCTTGAGCAAAAGCTCGCCGCGGAGCTCCGGTGACGGCTGGGAGCAGTTCGAGGGCGCGGTGATGGCCAGCGTTTCCTCGTGGGCCTCCTCCGGACCGAATGCGTGCTCGACATCCGTGCCGCCGCGCAGAAGCGACCAGCCGTCGGGCGCGGCAAAGCGAACTTCGAGGGGGATGATTCCCTTTGACGGGTTTACGACCCTGACGCGCAGCTCGGCCTCTTTGCCCGGTGGAAAAACGCCGCCAGTCTTTTCCGGGTAGAACGCCTCCACGCGCAGAGGGGCTTCCGCGACCAGCGCGGCGCATGCGCAGCCGGGCGCGGCGCCGCCGCAATCGCCGGAATTGAAACTGGCGACGGCGGGGCCAGGGTCTTTGTCAGAAATTTCGCAGGAGTCGTTCACGGGCGGACTGCCGGATTGTTCCGGACGGGGCGCAATGCTAGCGCATGCCGTCGCATGGCGCAACCGCCGCAGTTTCCGCCGCAACCGCCGCAACTTCCGCAACCGCCGCAACCGCCTCGTCCGCCGCAGCTGGAGCCGCAGTTTCCGCCGCAGATGCCGTGGCGGAGACAAAACCTCGCCGCCGCGAAGAACGCGGCGGCGAAGATTGCGAACACAAGCCAGGCTCCGGCGCTCATTTTTCGTGGTTCGGAGCGGGACGGAACACCAGATACGCGGCGGCGGCGACAATGGCGAAGGCCACCGCGGTCCAGAATCCGAAGTGTCCGTCAAACCAGAACAGCCGTCCGAGCTGGAACGTGACGAGCGCCATGCAATAGCCCATGACGAACTGGAAGCCCACTGCAATCCAGCCCCACTTGCGGCTGCCCATCTCGCGGAACGTCGTGGCTATCGCCACGAGGCAGGGCGGGTCGAACAGATTCATGATCATGAACGAGAGACCGGTGAGAGACGCCAGCCCCATCCCGGGATTGAACGAGTCGAAGAGGTTGAAGATGCCCTTGGCCACGCCAACGGACTCGACCTGGCTGCCGGCGAGCATCGCGAGATCCGCGACCGCCTGCTCCTTGGCGATTTCGGCCGTGACCGTGGCGACGGCGCCCTGCCAGTGGCCGAAGCCGAGCGGGGCGAACACCCACGCGAACCAAGTGCCTATGTCGTGCAGGATGGACTCCTCCAGCTCGACCATCGAGAAGTCGCCGATGAATGCGCTCCACTTGAAAGACATCAGGAACCAGATCGCCACGCACGCGACGAAAATGATCGTCCCCGCCTTGATCATGTATGCCTTGGTGCGGTCCCACGTGTGGCGCAGGACGCCGCCGATCGTCGGCATGTGGTAGGCTGGAAGCTCGATCACGAACGGCGCCGGATCGCCGGCGAAGGCGCCGAACTTCTTGAGCGCCACGCCGCCAAGAACAATCGTGGCGACGCCGAGCAGATACATCGAAGTGGCCACGGCCGCGTTGCCTCCGAAGAACGCCGTCACGAACATCGCGATGATGGCGTATTTCGCGCCGCACGGGATGTAGGTGGCAAGCATGATCGTCATGCGACGGTCGCGCTGTGCCTCAATGGTGCGCGTGGCCAGGACGGCGGGAACCCCGCATCCCATGCCGACAAGCATCGGAATGAAGCTCTTGCCTGACAGGCCGAACGAGCGGAAGATTCTGTCCATGACGAACGCGATGCGCGCCATGTAGCCGCAGTCCTCCAGAAACGCGAGGAACAGGAACACGATGATGATCTGCGGGACGAAGCCGAGGATCGTGCCGACGCCGTTGAACACCACGTCGAAGACAAGAGTGTGCAGCCAGTGGTCCTCCGGGATCGACAGTGCGCCGAAAAGCGCGTCGGTGAGGACCGGGATGCCGGGGACCCACAGGCCGAAGTCGGCCGGATCGGGCTCCTCGACCTCAAGCGCGGCCTTGTAATCAGCGTAGCCGTAGTCGCGCGACGCCTCCTCGTCGATTTCGCCGCTTTCCTCGTCGTCAAACACAATGTGGGTCGAGACGGTGGCGGCGAGGTTCTCGTCGATGTCGATGAGGTCGCCGTCCTCGCCGGCGGGGGCCGGGGAGCCGTTTTTGGCCTCGTAGGCGGCCCCGTAGGCCGCGGCCCAGTCGCCCTTCACCTTTTCGGCGGCGTCGAACGCGCCGGAGACGTTCTCCCAGGTGTATTCCGGGTCGGCCGCGCGTCTGGCGTTCACGTCGTCGGAGCAGAACGCGGCGCTGTCGGCCGTCCTGTAAACGAACCAGCCGTCGCCGAACACTCCGTCGTTGGCCCAGTCCGTGAGCCACGATCCGAGCGTCTGCACGGCGACCCAATACATGAACCACACGACGGCGGCGAAGATGGGGAGCGCGAGCCAGCGGTTCGTCACGACCTTGTCGATCTTGTCCGAGGCCGAGAGGTTGCCCTTCCGCGGCTTCTTCTCCACGGCCTTGTTCACCACCTCCTTCACGTAGGCGTAGCGCTGGTTCGTGATGATGGACTCGGCGTCGTCGTCAAGCTCCTTTTCGCAGTCCTTGACGTGCTCATCGATGTGCTCCAGAAGCACGGAGTCGAGTTTCAGGCGCTCGAGAATCTTGGAGTCGCGCTCGAATATCTTGATCGCGAACCAGCGCAGCTGCGCCTTTGGCACGATGTTCTGGATCGACTCTTCGATGTGGGCTATGGCGTGCTCGACGCTGCCCTTGAAGACGTGCGGCGCTTCGGCGGAGGCCTTTTCCGTGGCCGCCGCGATGGCCGCTTCGGCTGCCTCCTCGACTCCTTCGCCCTTCAGGGCGGATATCTCCACGACCTTGCAGCCGAGGGCCTGCGAAAGCTTGCGCAGATCGATCTTGTCGCCGTTTTTGCGCACGACGTCGATCATGTTGACCGCCACGACGACCGGGATGCCAAGGGAGACGAGCTGCGTCGTGAGGTAGAGGTTGCGCTCGATGTTTGTGCCGTCCACGATGTTCAGGATGGCGTCCGGCTTTTCCTCCACGAGGTAGTTTCGCGCCACGACCTCCTCAAGGGAATAGGGCGAAAGAGAGTATATGCCGGGCAGGTCCTGCAGGATGACGTCCTTGTTCCTGCGGAGGCGGCCCTCCTTCTTCTCGACCGTGACGCCGGGCCAGTTTCCGACGTATTGGTTCGATCCGGTGAGCGCGTTGAAGAGCGTCGTCTTGCCGCAGTTCGGATTTCCCGCGAGTGCGATTTTCAGATTCATTGGTGACGTCCCTATGCGATTTCGATTATGTCAACGTCGGCGCGGCGAAGCGAGAGTTCGTAGCCGCGAACCGAGATTTCGATCGGGTCGCCGAGCGGGGCGACCTTGCGGATGTAGAGCTGCGTGCCCTTGGTTATCCCCATGTCCATGATGCGACGCTTGAGGGGGCCTTCGCCGTGCAGTTTGGCGACTGTGACGGTGTCGCCGACCTTTGCTTCTCTTAGAGTTTTCATTAGTTCGGAGTTTCCTTTTTCAGAGTTGAAATGCCTTTCGCGCGTCGGCCATGTCGCTTGTCTCCAGTCTCTTGTCGTTCCTGCCCTACACCATTATCCGGCGCGCAAGGTCCGCGCCTATGGCGACGCGCGTGTCGCCGACACCGACAATGACGTTTCCGTTTTCCGACGAGACGACTGTTATCGCGGCGTCTATCACCAGTCCAAGTTCCTGCAAGTGGCGGCGGACCTTGTCGTTGCCCGAGATTTTCTGGACAGTCTGTTTTTCGCCCGGTTGGGCCAGAGCTAGCGGTATCATCTTGAATTCAGATTGCGTATGACGGGGCTGAAGTCTATCCCCCGCCCCGTTAGGCGTCAATAGTTTTTTTAGACGTGTCTTATTTTATTTGTTTTCGATAAATCCCATTTTCCATTTTTCCATTGCGCGGGGCGGGGGAATTTCATAGAATCCTGCGAAAAGATGCAGCACTTGCTTCAGTTCGCCACTCCACTGCTGCGGGACGGCCTTCAGGTCGTTCTGCTGTCGGTGCCGCTATACTACCTTTTCAAGTTTCTCCGCCGTTCGCGCGGGTATCGCGTTCTGATTGGCATTTTCGTGATTCTTTCGGCGATGTATTTCGCCGCGTCGTGGCTGCATCTGGACGAAATCGGGTGGATTCTTGACCACTTCGCCTCCTGGCTGCCGCTTTTTCTGGTTGTGCTGTTCCAGCCGGAACTGAGGCGCATCTTCGCGGAAATCGGAGGTCGCGCGCCCCGGCCTCAGCTGCGCGGAGAGGCCGCCGTCACCGTGGTCTCCCAGCTGGCGAAGGCCGTCGAATCCCTTTCCCAGCAGCGCATCGGCGCGATAATCGCTCTGGAGCGCGAGGAAAATCTCGACATCTACGCCGTCGGCGGGCGCGCGCTCGGAGCGCCGCTGAACGCCGAGTTGCTCGACACGATCTTCTGGCCGGGGACGCCGCTTCACGACGGCGGCGTCGTGGTCCGCGGAGGCTCGATAGCGTGGGCCGGGTGCGTGTTTCCGCTCGGCGCGATGGACGACCGCCGCCGCGCATTCGGAACCCGCCATCGCGCGGCCATCGGCCTCACGGAGAAAACAGACGCGCTCGTGGTGGTCGTTTCCGAAGAGACGGGACTGGTGTCAGTGGCCTATCGCGGAGAGCTTCTGCGCGGCATAGGGACCAACTCGCTGGTGAAGATTCTGCGCTCGTGCGTGGCTCCGGAAACCGGACACGGCGATCCGGCGCAGTCGATTTCTGAAATCCGCGCCTCCGGAGACGGAGCCGACAGCGTCGCGGCGGCCATCGCCGCCGTCAAGGAGGAGGAGTAGCAAATGGACCGCATACGCGACTTGTGCGTTCGCATTCTCGGGCGCGACGGCGACCTCAAGGCCGCGGCCGTGCTTGCCGCGGTTCTCCTCTTCCACGCGATACATCCGAAGGTCGTCGCGACTGCCGTGCTGGACGTGCCTGTAGAGGCCATTTCCGACAATCCGCGCTGTCTTGTGACCGGCGTTAGCCCCGAGACGGTGAAGGTGACGGTGCGCGGGGCGGCGGACGCCGTGGCGGCGCTCGCCGGAGCTGACGTTTCCGTGCGCGCGGTGTCGTCCAACACGAACTTCCTGTCGCGCGAAACCGTGCCGCTGGACTCGTCGTCGATCTCGGACTTCGGGCGCATGGCCGTCGTTTCCGTGGTGCCGGCCCAGGTCGAAGTGAGTCTCGACCGGCTTGGCAACTGGGTCACGACGAACTACGTGGCCCAGCCGCGCCTCGTCGGGCAGCCGCTTCAGAGTCACGCCGCCGTCGTCATGCCGACGAGTCTCGAAGTCAAGGCGTTTGGCTCGATGAAGCAGCTTGAGGAATTCAGCCGGAAAGGCATCCGCCTTCCGACGTCGAGCATCGACGTGGAGGGCAAGACGCAGTCTTTTGCGGCTGTCGTGGACATCAAGATACCGCCGGATTCGGGAATCACGTCCCTTTCCCCCTCGAATTTCATGGTGACGGTTGAGCTCACCCCGATTCGCCTGCGAAACCAGGACGGAGGGACCGCCTCCGCTCCGACCATGCTCTCGAAGGAGGAGGCCGAGGCCATGGCGTCCGCTCCGGAGCCGGACGCGACCGCCACCGCAGGCGCCGATCAGCAGCTGGCGCCCTCGGCTCCGGGGGCGGAGGAGAAATCCGCCCCGCAGGAGCCGGTTCAGATCGGCGAACTTCTCACGCCGGAGGAGAAGAAGGAGGCGGCCGCTGGCGGCGGCGCCATCGGCGCTTCGGACGCCGACGCCGCCATCTCACCCTCATTGGACGCGCCAGTTCAGGAGCCCTAGCAGCCATGCCGGTCGATTCCTACAACCCGGACATCGCGCGCCGCGATCTGAAGTATTACATCTTCGACTGGGATGACAACATACTGCGGATGCCGACATACATCCACATGGATCGCCGTCTGGCCGACGGCACGTGGGTGCCGCATTTGGTTTCCACGGCGCTGTTTTCGGTCATTCGCAAGGATTCGGCTCACTATCGTCCGCCCGGAGGGGACTGGGAAAAGGCGTTCGTCGAATTCCGCGACCCGGCCGAGCGCACGGAGTCGAAGTTCCTTGAGGACGCGCGCACCGCGATCGACCGCATTCTCGAAGGGACCGAAAAGACGCCTCCGTCGTTCAACACGTTCCGCAAGACACTGCGCGAAGGCCGCATTTTCGCGATCGTCACTGCGCGCGGGCACAGGCCCGAATCGCTGCGCAAGGGCGTGGAGCTTTTTGTTTCGCGCATTCTGTCGCCGGACGAGCGCGCGGAGATGATCTACAATCTGCGCGGGTATCTCGTCTGCTACGAGGGGCCCGCGGTCAATGCGTCGATGACGGACGAACAGGTAGTGGACAACTATCTCTCGATGAACCGCTACCACGCGGTCACGAACCCCGAATTCATCGCCGCCGTCGAGGCCGCGGAGTTTCCCGGCGCTGAGGAGCCCGAGAAGCGCAAGCAGTTCGCGATTCTTGATTTTCTCGACTGGCTTTTTCGAATGGTCGAGCGAATCGGGGCGCGTCGTCCGGTGAGCGTCGGCTTTTCCGACGACGATCCGGGAAATGTGGCCGCCGTGGCGGACTTCATCCGCAACACGCTTGCGGAGCGGTTCCCGGCCGTAAAGTTCGTCGTTTACGACACGTCCGATCCGGATGTGGAAAAGGGTCACAAGCTCGTCGTTTCCGGACAGCTTCCACTGTTCTGACTGGAAGCAAACAGGGCGTTGTCTTTTGATCCCCGCAGTGGCAGAATGCCGCGCCGAGGAAACGACACCCATGCAAAACGGCCTTCTCCCGCCGTGCGATCCCGCCTCCGTCTGGGATCTGCCGCATCTCCATGAAACTCCGCGCTTCCGCGAATGGCCCGGTGAATTCAAGTCCGACGCTACGCCGATCATGATCGAGGGCGAAACCTGGCGCGGCCGCGAAACCTGGTGCTTCGCATTTTACGGAGTGCCGGACTGGGCAACGCCAGAGAACCCGGCCCCGGGCATCGTGCTTGTCCACGGCGGATTGGGGACCGCGTATCCAGAATGGGTGCGAATGTGGGTGAGGCGCGGCTACGCGGCCATCTGCGTTGACACCTGCGGCGCTCTTCCGGTCCGCACCGCGGACGGCAAGTGGCTCGCCAATCCCGAGGGCGGTCCGCGCGGCTGGGCCGGCTCCATCGCCGCCGCGGACGAGCCGGCGCGCGACCAGTGGGTCTATCATGCGGTGGCCGCCGTCATGCGCGCCCATTCGTTCCTCCGCTCGCTGCCGAACGTCGATTCGCGCGCCATCGGCCTAACCGGCATCTCTTGGGGCGGATTCCTGGCCTGCATTCTCTCTGCCGCCGACGACCGCCTCGCATACGCTGTCCCGGTTTACGGCTGCGGTTTCAACTACGAGCGTCCGCAGTGGATCACGGACTTCGACGAAGCGCTCCTGATGCGCTGGGCTCGGCTATGGGACGCCAGCGTATTCCTCCCTTTCGCCAAGTGCCCGATGCTGTGGGTGGACGGCACAAACGATTTCGCTTTCTCGCTTGACCGCGTTCGCCGCAGCGCCGCGCTGGCGTCTGGCGTCCCGCACGCCTTTTCGACGCATTTGCGCATGGTCCATGGTCACGGCGAGCCTGGCGAGGGGCCGCGCGAGATTCTCGCCTTCGCCGACAGTTTCGCGCGCGGAGCCGCGGACGTCGTGCGCGTCGGGGAGTGCGCGAGGGCGGGGGAGCTCGTCACGACGGCGTTCAAGCCGGATGGCCGATCCGTGGTCCGGGCGCAGCTGCTCTGGACGGCCGACGGCGCCGACACGAAATGGAGCGAACGCCGCTGGGAAGTCCGGGAAATCGAGGACTTCGATCCGTCCTCCGGCGCGGCTTCGGCCACGTTGCCAGAAGGCGCGTTCGCCTGGATCTTCAATTTCACGACGGACGACGGGCTGGTGTTTTCCTCTCCATACGAGGAGATTGGGAAAGGCTGAGTGGGGACAGGCGGCTGAAAGCCGCCGGGCTATTCCGCGTTGAATTTTTCGTCCGGGTCGAGGCGGACTGATTCGACGATGCGGAACTCGCCGGGAGAAAGGGAAACGAACTCCTTGTCGCCGAACTGTTGCAACACGCACCGGCGCTCGTTCTCGTAGTCGAGGTTGAGTAGGTAGATTTTTCCTTCGTCCGGGAAGTAGGAGTGGAGTATCCAGCGGCAGTCTTCGTCGGGGGTCGCGAAGTCGGGTCCAGTCACGTAAACATGGCCTCGGGCGAGTGTCGCGCAATACTGGTAGAGGCGGCCCGCGAGACCGACGCCGCCGATTTCGGAGCCGCACCCGACGTCCATGTTCGCGGCGGCGGGATATCCCCACCAGTTCATGAGGAATACTTCGCCCCTGCCGTTTTTGCAGCGCAGGATGAATGGTTCTCCATCTTCGTCGTCCACCGCGAGCGCCTCGAAGTTCTCTGCGGGCGCCTCGTAGGCGAGCCTCCCAAGCGGCAGGCACATGTAGCCGAAGCGGCGGCGCGCGGCGATCCCAAGGCAGTTGCGCTCCGGCGAGGGACCAGTCGCCCAGTATTTGCGCGCCGTTTCGCCAGTCACGCGGAGTCCGCACAGTTCCGTGAGGTCGCCGCCGTTCACGAGCTTCGCGGCCGAGGGGTTCGTGTAGTGCCGGGCGTCGTCGGTGGAAAGGTGGGCCAGGCCGATCACAAGCTTGCCGCCGCCCTTCACGTAGTCGCGGAGAATTCCGTATTGCTTCTCCGAGCAGGTGTTCCATCCGGCGAACATCAGGACCTTGTAGTTCGCCAGCAGGTGCGCCGCTGTCACGTTGTCGCATGCGAACGACACTAGGTCGCAAAGCCCGTAGGGCGAGGCGGAGAAGTGGATGTTCTTGTTCGGCGCGAGCATCGGCGGCATCGGCATCACTGCATTGCGGACGACCTCCCAGCTCATTTCGGGGTGGCCGCTTAGCCAGCCGGGATGATTCCTCGCCAGATCGTATGCGCCGCAGACGGCCTCAGCCGGGACGTAGCGCGGGCCGCCGAGGTCGAGATTGCCCTTCGCGATGGCCCAGGTCGCCTCCGGCTGGCCCTTCGGCGCCGGACGCTCGCGGCAGAACGCGGTGAAGCGCGAGATGATTTCGCGGTATTTTCGAGCGACGGGCGAGCGGTAGTCGATGCAGGGAAACTGTTTCTTCGCCTCAGGGCGGGCGGCCGCGACTGCCTCCGCGTTTGCGGGCTCGGAGAGGTCCGCGCTCAACTTGGCCACGGGCTTCGGCATGAGCGACATCGGAGAGTCCTCGCACAGCGAACTCTGAAGCTGCCAGTTGCCGCTCTCGTTCACGACGAGCTTGGCGCCTGTCATGTATTTCACAAGCAGCGCCGTTTCGAGCGTGCGCATCTTGTAGGGGTTGCGGTGCGGAATCCAGCTATACCACTCGTGCGCCAGATGCGAGCCCCACATCGGCAGGTCGTATTGGCGGTAGAGCCCGCGCGAAAGGGCAGAGGCAAGCACGAGGTCGCCGAAGGGGAAATCCTCCGTGCATGGAAATTCGACGCCAGCCGCGACTTCGTAGTCGAGCGAAAAGTTCGCCGAGGTGGCCATGACAAGCCCCCATCCGGCGGAGTGCAGTTCGCCGACATGCTTGCGGACGCGCCGCATGTATTCGTCCGCCAGCGCCCTCAATGTCGCGCCGTGAGAAGCCCAGTCCGTGTTGAGCGCGAAGTTGTAGCGCTCGCCGAAGTCGTAGCCGAGCCACGCGGAACCGAGGGCCCTGCGCAGTCGCGCGACGACGCCTTTCTTCGCATCTGAGTAGATGCACGTGGCGTAGAGGCCGCGGGCCTTCGCCTTCTTCGCGAGGTCGAGCAGAGTCTCGCCGCCCTGCCAGAACTGGAGCGTGTTCCCGACGCCATCCTTCGCGCAAAGGTCGATGATTTCGTCGAAGTCGAGCTTTTCCGGCTCCCAATACGTGAAGCAGAATCCGCCCATCTTCATCCGCCCGCGATTCGCGTAAACGCCCGATCCGATGTAGATGCCGGTGTCTGGCGGAACTGGAGTCTTTTTCGTTTTCATTTTGACGCTGTGGCCTCATTGTGATCCGCGGCATCCATCGCCGCCTTGTCGGCGAGAGAAACATGGCCCTCGACGCGGCCGTCATCAAGGGCGTTCGTCTCCTTGCGCGCGACAAGGTCGCGGAAGAGCCGCCGCAGGCCGATGAACCCGCCCACGCCGAACCACACCGTGGTCACGACCGCGAGCGCGCACGGCACAATGAAGAACTGGACGACGAAATACATGCTCCACCACTCGACCGGCCACGGCCTGATCGCGTTCCAGACCACGACGCCCAGGAATGCCACCCCGAAACCATAGACGAAGCTGTAGAAGAACACGCCCCACGCGATGGCCCTGTCTCCGCGGCTGTATTCCGGCGTGATTCCGACCATGGCGCGGAGGATCCTGGACAGGCGCCGGGAGACGCGCGTTTTACTTGCGGTCTCGCCTTTTTCCGTGTTTCCCGGCTGGTTCGCAACGGCGTATTTGCCACGGTGCAGCATTCGCTCGAGGTTGAACGGAGTCCGGCACGTGAGAAGCGAGACCACGACGTAGAGAACGACGCAGAGCACCGAGAGGAAGAAGTTGAACTCGATTGCGTTCACGGGGCAGCGCACTGCGTCCATCTCCCAGTGGATCCACGGCTCGAATGGCGACGATAGCGCGCGCAGCGCCAGGTCGAAGGACTCGACGCGCCCCGCCTTGGCGATTGCGGGATAGACGACGTTGGCCCAGCAGTTGTGGACGAAAATGTAGCCGCAGCTCAAGGCGGCGCTCGTGCAGAACGCGGTCCACGCGCCGGCTGTCGTGCCGAAGCGCGTGTAGAGCCCAAGCGTCATGATCGCGCCGGCGCCGCCTTCCCACATCGCGCAGATCAGAACCACGAACATGTTGTAGTAGTCCATCTGCTTCATCCAGCAGGATCCGGCGAGGAACACGACGCCGATGCTGATCGAGACGATGCGGATCATCCAGATGTGCCCGCGAGGCGTGAAGGGCTTTTTCCTGAGCGGAAGCACGACGTCCTGCGCGAGAGTGAGCGCGGCGCTGTAGATGCGCGTGTCGTCGGTGGAAAGCATCGCCAGGAAAAGCAGAAGGGCGAACAGGCCGAAGAGCCCAGGCGGCAGCAGCGCCCGCATCGTGACGGAGAGGTTCTGCTGGTAGTAGAGTGTGCGGACCTGCTGGAAAAGGTCGTTGGCGCGACCTTCGAGATCCGCAAGTGCGGCGGCTTCGCCGCTCGCCCTTGCGGGCAGGACGGGGGCCCCGGGCGCATGTTCTGCGGCTTCGCCGCTCGCCCTTGCGGGCAGGACGGGAGCCGCAGGCGACTGGGAAATTGCCGCGCCAGGAAACTCTTGCGAGTTCGGAGCCGTTCGTCCTGCCGCGTGGGCGAGCGCGGCCTGCGGCCGCGCCGCACGTGCGGTTCTGGCGTCGGCGAGCAGCGCCTCGTGGATTACGTCGAGAAAGGCCGTGTCGAGGTTGCGGGTCTGGGAGAGCGGCGGATCGACTCCGATCTCGTGGCTTTGCGGTGGAACTGCGGCAACCGCGGCGCGGACCACCTCGCGGGCGCGCGCTTCGCCCTTGAAGGCAGCGTCCGCCGCGCAAACCGCCAAGTCCTTTCGCACGGCGTTGGCCTCCGGCGCGAAGTGCCTGTGGTTGAGGAATGCGATCAGTGCCGCCGCGATCAGGACGTAGAACACGTTGATGATCGCGTTGCGCCACGTGCCGAGCAGCCCCGCCATCTTCTGCTCCTGCGGACTCTTGGCGGCCGAGGAGTAGCCCGCCCCGATCCAGTTGGCGCGGTTCATGAGCGTCCCGTAAACGGCGACGACGACCACCGTGAACAGATTGAAGTCGCGCAGACCGGAAATGTCGTAGGGGTTTATGAAGCTCTCTCCGGCCACGCGGTCGGCCATCACAGGCATGATTTCCTGCGTCACGGAAAACTTCCGGAATAGAAATACCACGAAAACCGCCAGCACCGGGTATAGTATCATGCCCTGAATCGTGTCCGTGATGATGAGCGCAAGCGTCCCTCCGAAGCATATCAGCGAGATCGCGAGCGTGAGGAAGAGAACCATGAGCGAGACGTAGGTAGAGAACTCGAAGCCAAGAATGTGGAAGGACTGCGGCAGATCGAGCATCTGGATGAAGAACCGCGCCGCGATCGAGGGCATGACGACGTTGGCGACGATCTCTGCAAACGACCGAAGTCCCGCCGCCGCGATGCGCAGACGGCGGCTGTAGCGCATTTCGAGAAACTGCCCTACGCTCATCGCGCGCGTCTCGCGGAAACGGTAGGAGATGTAGCCGGTGAGCCCCAGCACGACCCAGAGCGGCGACAGGACGGAACTCCAGAAACCGACCGAGAAGCCGGTCTTGTAGCGCATCTCGATGTAGCCGACGAGCCCGATGATCGAAAGCGAGTTCGCGACATCGCCCATTGAGATCACGTAGCGCCCGCACAGGCGTCCCGCCGAGAGAAAATCCGAGACGCCGCGAACGTAGCGCCGCGAGTGGAACCCCATGAACATCACGAAGCCCACGGGAAGGATCAGGATCAGCCAGTCGTACCAGGTCATTTGAGTCGTTTTGCGAGGTTCGGCGCCGCAGACGCCAGCATGCGACGGCGCGCTTGCGGAACTGCGCAACCGTCCAGTCTTCGCGACGAGATCAACCCTACATCAAAATCCACAGTCTTTGAATCCCTCCACCTGGAGGGCGTCGGTGGTGCATGCCGCCGTGGCGGAATCACCGGACTTCCCAGCCTTGCGGAAGGTCAGCCGCGCAGAAGGACGTCGGCCGGCCTCTCCCACCAGTTGCCCTCGACGCACGAGCCGTCCAGCGCGCAGTCAGTCATCCTGACCTTCGAGTCGCCGATGTCGAAGAGGCGACAGCCCGCGGAAATGGGGTGTGCGGCGTCCCGCCGCGCCGACGCCCATGCTAGGACAGGCGGGACCAGCGGGACAGGCGGGACAGGCGGGAC
>DJYI01000001.1:2130-22484 GCA_002448475.1 Verrucomicrobia bacterium UBA6982 | reverse complement strand
AAATCTTGTCAATCCTGACAATTATGTGTCCAAAACTCATTTCTCCGTGTCTCCGTCTCTCCGTTTCCTCCGTGTTGAGCGATAGCAACCAAGGGAGTTTGAAGGGTTGAAGGTTGTTTAGTCGCAAAAGACTTTTCAACCTTTCAACTTTTCAACCTTTCAACTGGGCGAGGCCCAGGACACATCGGCCCGCGCGATTGCGTCCTTTGCGTTCTGACAAAGTTTGGTCGCACCCTTCCGGAAATCGAGATTTGCAATTTTTTTGGAAAAGTGTAGTATTTGCCGCGTTTCCACGCAAAAATTTCGTGTTTTCACATACTAAATCTTCGGTAATTTCGTGTTTGCGCGAACGAAATAACGTTCAGGGGAACGAGATGGACGAACAGGATTGCACCATGTTGGCCGAAGCGATGCAGCGCCGCGTCGCGAAGGTGTCCACGGCCTTCCACCGGACTCTTTTCCGGGACATCGACTGGGGAGACAGGCTTGTTTGCATCAAGGGTCCGAGGGGCGTCGGCAAGACGACGATTCTTCTCCAGAGGATAAAGGAGGCGTTCAAAGGTTCGCCCAAGGCCTTCTACGTTTCGCTGGACAACCTGTTTTTTGCGCGCCACACGCTGCGGGAGGTCGCCGACTGGCACTGGAAGAACGGTGGAACGCACCTTTTTGTCGATGAGGTCCACCACCTCCCCGACTGGCAGACCGAAATCAAGAACGTCTACGACGACTATCCCGACCTGAACATCGTCTACACCGGATCGTCCATGCTTCGCATCGACCGTTCCCAGGGCGATCTTTCCCGCAGGCAGATGGTTTACAGGCTCGAGGGCCTTTCGTTCCGGGAATACCTCGCGTTCGATGGAATTGCGGAATTTCCCCGGCAGACGCTTGACGACGTCATGAAGCGCCATGTCGAAATCGCGTCCGACATTTGCTCGAAAACGAAAATCCTCCCTCCTTTCCGCAATTACCTCCGGACCGGATACTATCCGTTCTACAAGGAGACGAAGCGCGGATTCGGACTTCGTCTCCGCGAAATGGCCGACCAGGTGCTGGAAGTGGACTATCCCGCCATCGAGCAGATCAGCGTGCAGACCATTCGCAAGGCCCGCAGGATGCTGATGGTCCTGGCCTCGTCGTGCCCGCAGACGCCAAACATGTCCCGACTCTACGCGGAACTGGAAACCGACAGGAACAACGGTCTCAAGATGCTCAACGCCCTTGCCGACGCCGGACTGCTTCGGCTCCTTTCCTCGGAATCGAAGAAGCTCAAGACGTTGTCGCGTCCGGACAAGATCTACTGCGACAACACCAACCTCATGTTCGCATTGCATCCGGAGACGGCCGCCGGAACGGTCCGGGAAACGTTTTTTCTCAACCAGGTTTCCGCCGAGCACGACGTGACCTATCCGGCCAGCGGCGATTTTCTGGTGGACGGGAGGTTCCTTTTCGAGGTCGGCGGACCGGGGAAGGGTTTCGGACAGATCAGGGACATCCCCGACAGCCGACTTGCCATCGACGACACGGAAATCGGCTTTGGGAACCGGATTCCGCTCTGGCTTTTCGGCTTCCTCGGATGACCGATCCCGTCATTGCGTAAAAATGGCGTAAAATAGTTTGCGCATTCATGCCGCGAAGCATTGCTTTCGGCGGCGGGGCGCGGTAGCATTGGCCTCGTTTGGCGGCGCGGTGCCGCCCGACGGTCCATCCCGCCCTCCCCAACCCTCCAACAAAGGAAAACACCATGGATGCAAAAACGCTCGTCCAGTCGGCCCTGGCCGCCCTCGCGGCCGCAACCGGAACGTCCCTCACGGCGCCGGCCGCGACATACACGATCACAAACGACGATCTCGGCCCGCTTGCGCAATCATGGACCCTTAACGAGGACTCGGTCGTCGTTCAGGAAAACAGTGCCGCCATCTGGGCTGGCCACAACATCGTGGTCGATGTCGCGGGACACGTCCTTTCGATCCAAAAGGGGGCGATCGGAACGGCGGGATACCTGGGATTCCTCAACGACTACCCCTGCTCGTTCAAGGACAGCGTCGGCGGAGGGCGTATCGAAGTCAAGCCCGGAGCGAAAGTCCGGTTTCAAGGCGCATTCGCGATGGACGGCGCCGATGTTGTCGCTTCCGGAGGCGACATCGGGTTCTACGTGTCGAATCCCTCCCTCACGGGCAGCGGCGCTTTTGGCGTCACGGCGAATTCGACCTTTTCATTAACCCGAAGCGGTGCCACGACGGTCGCTCTGCCATATCCCCTCGCACTTTCGAACGAGGCTACGCTCACGTTCCGGGGCGACATGACGAGCGGCAACACCTTTGTTTTCAACGGTGACGTGAGCGGCAGCGGCAATTTCTTTGCGAACCACAAGATTCTCCGCTTTACGGGCGACAACACCTTTTCGGGAAAGGTCATCGCATATCGCAACACGGCGAATGCCGGCGTGGCCTCGGCCGTGCAGTTCGGCGACGGCGGCGCCGTGTCGCCGAACATGACGCTTGTCTCCGCGACGAACTCGGCCGTGTTCCTCGTCAAGGAGGGAGAGACTTATTCGCTTCCATCTCTCGACCTCCACGTGGATTCGGGTCTTGACGGCCCCCTTTCCGGCGGGACGAACGTGATGGTCGCCGCCATCCGCAAGACTGGCGCGGGGAAGACCGACATTCTTTCGCCCGTCACCGTGACGGGCGCGGTCGATCTCGAAGAGGGAACGATCAAACTCGCCCGCTACGCCTCCGCAGGCGCAATCGGCGGACGGTTCATCCCGGAAAACTGGAGTCTGGCCGAATACGGTTGGCAGCCGGCCGCATACACCAGGGATTCGAGATCCGCCTACACCAACATCGTGGAACTCTCAGCCGGCGCGCTCACGGACGCATCGCACGAACTTCTTGCGTTCACGGGACCGGCGAATTACAAGGGAAGCTGCAACGCCATGGTTGTCTATGAAGGTTGGCTATGGAACCATTCCGGCGCCGACGAGACATGGACGGTCGCGGGCGGCATCGGCGGCCACACCTACTTCCTCTTTGACGGCGCACACAAATACGTTGATGGAAGCGGCAATCCCGAACCTGCCCAGTGGAGCGCGCCGAAAATGGCGACATTTACCGTGACGCCGGGAGCGCACAAGTTCCAGGTGCGCACCTACGGGACAAGCCCGATTCCGCTTCGCGGAAAGGACTGGAGCGGCTGGACGTGGAACAACGGCGGCGTTCGGATCGACCGGCAGGGGCGCGCCTCCCAGAACATGGCCGACTACACGACGTTTTCAGACCCAGGCGACGGATCGTTCATGACGGTTTCGACGGATGGCACACCAGTGGGCCGTGCGCCTTATTCCTTCGCTTCGCTCAACGCCGCCGCAGGAACGACGCTTGATCTCTTCGGCAATCGCCTTGCCGTTGGAAACATGTCCGGATTCACGACGGTCACGAACTCGAACGACTATCACGAAGGATCGCTCGCCGTGTCGGGCGCGTGGTCGCTCGATGGCGCGGCGATTGCGGCCGGCTGTTCGACGCGCGTCTTTGGAGCGGTCGAATGGGGCATGGGTGCGACGGTGGCCGTAAGTGGCATCCGGGATCTGGATCGGGACGTCGAATTCGCAATTCTCGAATCGGCGGCGCCGATGACGTACGCGCCCGGGATTACGTCGGATGAACCGGACGTCGCGAACGTTCGGCTATCGCTTTCCGCCGACGGCCGTCGCCTCGTCCTTGCGCGCAAGAGCAGTGCGACGGTGCTTTACGTGCGGTAGGGTCCGGAACGACCGCGCCGCCGCGATGGGAAAATGTTCACAAATCTTCAATGTCCACCAATCTCAAATGCTAATTTGGGCCGCTCGGCGAGCGGCCCCTATCGGTAGGGCGTGACCGCCGGGCGCGACGGATTGATATTTGGGGCAATTGTCATTTGTCAACATTTGTGGATTTTTGAACAATGAAGAGACTCTGCGTTCCCCTTTGCGCCCTTTGCGTTGGAATGGTCCTGCCGGCCGCCGCTCGGACGCTCTACCTCGCCGGGGCCTCGACGTTGGACGAACACGGCGGCGACGAGTCGAAGTTTGCCAGCTGGGGCAGTTCGCTCCGGCCGTTTCTGCGCGAGGGCTGCGCCATCGTGAACTACGGCCGGAGCGGTCGCTCCACGACCTCCTTCATCCGCGAAGGCTGGTGGGGAAAGATCGTCGATGCGCTCGTCCCCGGCGATTTCGTCTTGATCCAGTTCGGCCACAACGACCAGAAACTGGACAAGCCCGACGTTGCGACGCCGATCCCGCAATACAAGGAGAACTTGCGGCGCATGGCGGCCGAAGTCCGCGCAAAGGGCGCAACGCCGGTCTTCGCCACGCCCCTCGTGCGCCTCACCTACAGCAAGGACGGCCTCCTCACCGATGCGCCCCGCCTCGACGACTGGGCGGAGGCCATGCGCGAAACGGCGGCCGAAATCGGCGTCGACCTCGTCGATATGCGGGCCATGACGCGCAAGGCGGCGAACGAGGCGGGCGAGGCGGAGGCGCTGACGTGGTACGCCCCCGGCGACCGCACCCACCCCGCCGTGAAGGGCGCGCGCCTCTTCGCACGTTTCTTCCTCGAAGATGTCCGGCGGCGGGAGCTGCCGATTGCGGGGCTGTTCGTGCCTGAAACGAATGACACAAACCCCAAATGAATACGATTGACAGAAATTCAAAAGACACGCTTGACGGCATCTGGATTGAAGCGGAGGACTTCTTAGACAAGGGCGCGTGGATTGTCGAGACGCAGTTCACGCACCTGATGGGATCGGCATACCTGATGGCTCCCGGGGTCGGGAAGCCTGTCGGCGCGGCGAATACTTCGTTCGCCGTCAAGAATGGCGGCCGCCATGCGCTCTGGATTCGCGCGACAAGGTAATGAAAGACACCATCGTATTCTCCGTTTTCGCAGACACAAATGACGGAACCTAAAATGAAAACCACTACTAGTGCCTTACTTTGCATCTTTCTTTGTACGCTTTGCCTTGGAAACATGCCCCGTCCCGCATCCGAACCTCTTCTCACTTTCGGCATCGTGAGCGACCCGCACATCGGCGACAAGGCCGAAGCGCCGACGTTTCTTGAAAACGCGCTCCGCCGTCTGGCGGAAGCGGGCGTGGACGCCGTGGTTTGCCCAGGCGACATCGCCCATTCGGGGCTGATTTCAGAAATGGAGATGTTCGCGGGGATCTGGAACCGAGTGTTCCCCGGCGGTCGCAGACCGGATGGCGGAACTGTCGAACTGTTGCTTGTCACCGGCAACCACGACATCGACGCATGGGGAGGCCGCTGGGACGGCTTCACCGAGGAAGAACTCGCGGCGAAGCGCTTCTTCCACGGAGACAACCCCGAAAAGACGTGGCGCCGTCTCTTGGGACAGGAGTGGTCGCCTGTCTGGCGGCGCGAGGTCAAGGGCTTTACCTTCCTTGGCGCGCAATGGCGGACCGTCGAGCCGCCCATCGAGGAGTTCGTCGCCAAGGAGGCACCGACGCTCGACCCGGACAAGCCGTTTTTCTACATCCAGCACGCCCATCCGGCCGGAACATGCCACGGCCCGTATTCCGACGGCGACGACAAAGGGGAGGCGCGTCGCGCCCTTGCGCCGTTCCCGAACGCCGTGGCCATCAGCGGGCATTCGCATTGCGCGCTCTCCGACGAACGCGGCGTCTGGCAGGGGGCATTCACTTCCATCGGCGCGGGCAGCACCCAGGCGCATCGCCTCCCCTACGAGCGCCCCGAATACGTCAACGCCTCTGCCGCGTGGCATCCGAGCTACAAGAAGAAAATCATGGCGCCCCTGTCCAACGAGTTGGAGGGCAGGAACGTCGGCGGCGATTTTGAACTCGTCGAAGTTTTTGCCGACCGTCTCGTCGTCCACCGCCTGGCCGTCGCGTTCGATGAGCCGATCAGCCCTGCATGGACCATTCCGTTCCCTGCGCGGGAAGGCGGACCGCTCGACTTCGCGCGCCGCGCCGCATCGGGGACTCCGCCGCAGTTCCCGGCGGGTGCCGACGTGCGCGTGGAGTTCCGCCCTGACGGGCACGCGCTCGAAGGCCCCGGCCATGCCGGGGAACCCTGCATCGCCGTGACGTTCCCGTGCGCGGAAAACGTCGGAGGCCATCGCGTCTTCGACTACGAAATCCGGGCGGAGGCGGAAGGCGCGGAGTCAGTTGTTCGGCGCATCATGGCCCCGGGCTTCGCGTTCCCGGAGAAATACGCGAATCTTCCCGGAACATGCCTCTTCTCGCCGTCGGAGCTTCCCTCAGGCAATTCAATTCGCTTCATTGTTGTTCCCCGCGACTGCTTCGGCGTGGAAGGCACACCGATTGCCGGGCTGTTTGTGCCTGAAACGAATGGCATAAATGAAACATTGTGACACAAATTCACCGTTTCCGCCTGTTGCCATTCCCAACAAACCGAACAGCCGGCTTCAGAAATACCGCATCACCGCCAAGGGCCGGGAAGCCGTCAATGCGAATGCGAAAACCTCGATTGACCACAAATGACGGAACTGGCTATGAAACCCTCGCCCCTTGCTTTCCTTTGTGCCCTTTGCGTTGGAATGGTCCTACCGGCCGCCGCTCGGACGCTCTACCTCGCCGGGGACTCGACGTTGGACGAACACGGCGGCGACGAGTCGCGCTGGGCCAGCTGGGGCAGTTCGCTCCGACCCTTCCTGCGCGAGGGCTGCGCCATCGTGAACTACGGCCGGAGCGGTCGCTCCACGAGCTCCTTTATCCGCGAGGGCTGGTGGGGGAAGATCGTCGAAGCCCTCGCGCCGGGCGATTTCGTCGTGATCCAATTCGGCCACAACGACCAGAAGCTCGACAAGCCGGACGTGGCGACGCCGATTCCACAATTCAGGGAAAACCTCCGGCGCATGGCGGCGGATGCCCGCGCAAAGGGCGCGACGCCGGTCTTCGCCACGCCCATCGTCCGCCTCACCTACGGCGAGGACGGCCTCCTCACCGACGCACCGCGCCTTGACGACTGGGCGGAGGCCATGCGCGAAACGGCGGCGGAAATCGGCGTCGATCTCGTCGATATGCGGGCCATGACGCGCAAGGCCGCGAACGAGGCTGGCGAAGCGGAAGCGCTGACGTGGCATGCCCCCGGCGACCGCACCCACCCCGCCGTCAAGGGCGCGCGCCTCTTCGCAAGTTTCTTCCTCGAAGATGTCCGGCGGCGGGGACTGCCGATTGCGGGACTATTCGCGACGGAAGCGAATGCCGCTCCGATCATGCTTTCGCAAGGAACGGACGGCGTGTTCCGCGCCGAGTGCGGACGGATTGCCGTTGCGTTCGACCCGCAGACGTTCGCGCCGTCGGACTATTTCCTCGACGGGCGCAAGATCCTTGAACGCGATCCGGCGTTCGAGACGCCGGTGGCGGTGAGCGACTGGAATGCCTGGATGCACACCACCGCAAAGGAGCCGCTGAAAGGCATAGGCGTCGAGCGGTTTGATGACGTGACGGTGCGCTCGCGTCTCACCTTCGGGCTGTGGCGCATCGACACGTTCCTTCAAATTTTCCCTGCGGAAAACGCCGTCCGGCGTTGGGCGGAGTTCGAGTGGCAGGGCGATGGTCGGCGCAAGTTCAGCGCGGCTCCGTTCTTGGCGCTCGGCAAGTTGCCGTGCGAAGCAGGCAAGGGCCGATATTTCATCCCCGGCTCGACATTCCCGCCGGAGATGCGCGGATACACCGAGTGGAAGGACGGGAAGGTGTCGGAAAGCCTCTTCGGCGACGAGGCGCCACTTTTCGCCGACAACGGCGACGGGGTGAGCGTCGCGGTCGCCATCGACCAGTTGCAGGACTATTCGGACAGGGGGCAAAGCCTTGTCGTCGAGCGCGAGGACGGACTCTCTCTCATGGTGCGCTGGATCGGCGAGGGATACGCCGAAAGGGGAACGCCGCAGAAGGCGGGCGATGCGTGGCTCGTATTCGGCGACGGGACGGCGGAGGACGCGCTTCGGCGCTTCCACGGCTGGCACCGGCTCGTCGGCCACGTCCCGCCGGAGGACCGGCCGGACTTCGTGAAGGATCTGATCCTGTATTCGACGCACCCCAAGGGAAAGTCGGAATTCGGCTTCGGCGACAAGGGAGGATTCCGCGAAGCGGCGAAAGGTCTGCCGCTTATTCGGGATCTCGGCGCAAACTGCATCTGGCTGCGCCCGGTCGAACACCTGGACTGCTACATTCCCGACGAAATGTACAGGCTCCAGGAGGGCGTCGGGACGGAAGAAGACCACCGCGAATTCGTGCGGAGCGCCCACGCGCTGGGGCTGGGCGTCTGGCGCGACGCCGTGATGCACGGCGGACGCACCGACAACCGCCGCACGAAGGATCATCCCGAATGGGTGTGCCGCAAGGACGAATCCGGCTATCCGTTCCAGCACAACTACTGGGCCTACGACTACTTCTGGCCCAGCTGGGTGGCATATTTCGGAAACTGGGTGGAATGGACGACCCGGACGTTCGGGATCGACGGCTGGCGCATGGACGTTCCGGGAGGATCGCGGTTTTTCAACTGGAATCCGGGAATCCCCTACGCCAGGGCGTCATACGCGGCGAACCAGGGAGGGCTGGCGCAGATGCGCTCCATCCGCGCCGCGGCGCGGCGCGCGAACCCGGACGCCGTCACGCTCGCAGAATGGAACGCAGCTTACTGCGCCGTCGTGTGCGACGCGGTTTACGACCAGTCGCTTTGCCATGCGATCTTCCACGACTTCTGCGACCGGGAGCCGGACGAGGTTGTCCGAGCGCTTCGGCGGCGCCTTCACGAGCAGGACTTGTCATTTCCTCCCGGTGCGCTGCTGATGCGGTATCCTGAAAGCCACGACTCCTACCTCGCCGAGAACGTCTGGGGACGTGCCGCGTGCAACGCCCTCATGGCGGTCTGCGCGTGGATCAAGGGTTTCCCCATGGTTCTTGGCGAAGGCGAGGATGGCGCATTCGAGGCATACCGCCGCATCTTCGCCATACGCAGGGCGCTGCCGGAACTGGACGGGTTTGCCGACGCCGACTACCTTTCGGTCGATGCTCCTCCGGGTGTTTTCGCCTGTCTGCGCAGAAAAGGCGGAAACGCCAGCGTGGTGCTTGTCAATTTCAACAACCGCCGCGTCTCCGGAACCGTGAGACATCCCGATGGCGAGTTTGAAATGGACTTGCCGCCCTACGGCTACGCCGTGGAGCGGGTGCGGGGAGACGCCGTGGCGACGGAACTCCTGGCGTCGAGTGCCGGAGAAGTCTCCGTCTCTACCTTTGCCGGCAAGACGCCCCCGCTTCCAAACATCGTCGCCGAACTCCGCAACCGCGCGGACAACGGCCCCTGCACGAACGCATGGCGGATATCGGAAACCGCTACTGGCGGCGGCATCCGGTATGACGTCGCCGGTTTCGGCGGCGCCGATCCTCGCGACGTGCAACTTGTTCTTCGCGTCCCTGGCGTGGAGCGCTGGTTCGCGCACGCTGCGGAAGGATCGTTCGAGAGTCCGTTCGCCGTGCGTCACCCAGACGTGGGGCCAGAGGAGCCGGGGCAGCAGCAGCGTTTTACCGGCTGGGTGCGCTGGGAATCGGCAAGGCATCCGCTCGGCTTCACTCGCGAACACGCGGAAGTCGGCGGCGTCATCGGCGACGCGGCAATCTGCTTCCATGGATTCGGGAAGGGCGCGGACGTTGAACTCATCGACCGCTGTGGCGAAAAGACGGGTTTCGCCGCTGTCGTAAAGGGCGACGGCGCGGAGGCGTTTTCCGTTTCGGTCGATCACAGGCCAGCGTCGGATGCGCTTGCGTCGCGCGGTCCGGGTACCGGCGACGAGCGGCTTCAATACATCGCCGGCGGGTGGCTTTACGATGACGGGGCGCTCAGGGTGAGGCTGCGACGGAGCGGCACCGTCGCCGGAATCTGGCGGCGCGGCGCTGGCGGCTCGTGGCGGCGAGTCCTCGACGCCATGGACATCCACTACCGCAGAACGGTCGATCCCAAGGTGAAACGGCAGTGGTACGGGCGCGACCGCGACGAATACAGCCTGGCGTTCGACCCCTACGCTCGCGTCCGCTTCGCCCGCTCGGAGGATGGATCGCTCGACCTCCTCTTCCGCGGCGCATCGCCCCGCCTTTTCACGAAAGGCTCCAGCAGCGCCTGGAAGCCGATCTGGGTCGATACAGCATTTCACTTCGGTCCCGCCCCCAGCCCCTCGTTTGACCTTGGCGTGGATTGCCGGTGCGAATGCGGCTTCGGAAAGCGCGATGGCGATTACGGCATCCGGTTTCGGTTTCCGGAAAAGGTAGAGGCGTTCTTTGCAGAGAATGCCGTCCACACGGTCTCCGGCAATTCCTCATTGGAAATCGCCTTTGCCGACGGTCTTTCCGCCGCATTCGCGAAAATCGCCGAACGCGATCGCGAGATGGAATGTCTCTTCCACGAAGCGGGAACGGAAAGCCCAGCCCCATGCGGTGGCTCGTTGCGGTGCAGGGTGACGGTGGAAAAATGAAGGATGCCGCCATGGACACGCCACGCCCCGCATGGATTGGTTCGCCGGGGAACGAAGCCACGGCGTTTTCGAAACGGTTCGCCGTTTCGGGCGACGCACCGATTGGCGCTGTGCTGCGCATAACCGCACCGGGCTTCTACGAAGCGTGGCTGGACGGAAGCCGTGTCGGAGATGCCGTTCTCGACCCCGCGCCCACGGACTACACGAAACGCATCTACTTCCGCGAATACCCGTTGGAACTCGGCCCGGGCGAACACGAACTGCGCGTCCTCCTCGGCCATGGTTGGTATTGCCAGCGCACGGTCTCTGCCTGGCACAACCACGAAGACAAGTGGCGCGCCGAGCCTTGCCTCTGGGCGGAAATCAAGACGAAGGAGTCCGAAGCGGGGGCGGGGCGTGTCGTCGCGCGCACGGATGCCTCTTGGCACGTCGTGGCCTCCCCGCTCGCGTGGGACGATCTGCGCGAGGGGGAAATCCTCGACCCGGGTTTCGTCCTGCCGCGCCGCGGCTTCGTCGAGGGCGCCCCGGCCGCCGTCGTGCCGGGACCGGCCGGAACGCTGCAGCGGGCCGACTTCCCCCCGGCGCGTGTCGTTCGCGAAATCCGGCCTGTCCGCGTCTGGAGGCCGAAGGCCGGCGGCTGGCTCTTCGACTTCGGCGAGGACATCGCCGGATGGGCGCGGATTCGCTTCGCTGGCGGCAAACGCGGCGATGTCGCGACAATCCGCTACGACGAGCGCATCGCCCCAGACGGCGAACCCGCCGTCCATGTCGGGAGGGAGGGGATGAAGCGGCGCGGAAACGCTGTCATCTGGCCGGAAAACGCCCGCGCCATCGACTGCTTCCACTTCTCGTTCGGCTCCGACGTGATATTCCCCGGCATTGGCGGCGGCGCCGCGATGCAGCAGGATCGATTCATCCTTCCGGGCGCAAGCGAAGGCGCGCGATGTGACGTCGCACACGCATACGAGCCGCGCTTCACCTACCACGGTTTCCGTTACGTATGGGTGCGCGGCGTGGGGAAGAAGCCCGAAGCAGTGGCCTGCGAAGTGCGAACCGACTTCGCCGAGCGTGGGATTCCGACGGTTGGCGACCCCGACATCGACACCCTCGTGAAGATGGCCGACCGCGCCTACAAGGCCAATTTCGCCGACGGCGTCCCGACCGACTGCCCGCACCGCGAGAAAAACGGCTGGACCGGCGACGCGCAAATCGCATGCGAGTTCGGTTTGCTCGCTTACGACAACGTCCCGGCCTACGTAAAGTGGTGCCGCGACCTCGTTGACGCCCAGCGCGGGGACGGCAACATTCCGGGAATCGTGCCAAGCGGCGGCTGGGGATACGAGGAGCAGCCTAGGGGCCTGGGCTACGGGCCTGTCTGGGGCGGCGCCGTTGCGATTGTTCCGTGGACGCTCTGGACGATGCGCGGCGAAAGGGCCGGGCTTGAAATCTGCTACGAGGCCATGAAGCGCTACGCCGAATACGAGGAGGCGCTCCTCGGGCCGGATGGACTGGTGTGCCATGGTCTCGGCGACTGGATTCCGACTGGAGGTTTTAAAGGATACGTAGGCCCCGATTTCGTCGGCACCGCATACCACCACGAGGTGCTGCGCATAATCGCCGAAACGGCGCGACTCTTCGCAAGGCAAGACGATGCCGCGCATTTCGACGCCCTCGCCGAAAAGACGCGCCGCGCCTTCATCGCCGCACACGCGAAAGGCAATGGCGTGTTCGGCAAGGGACGCCAGACCGAGCAGGCGACGGCGCTGGAACTCGGTCTCGTCCCGGAAGGTGAGCGCCCCGCCGCCGAGGCGCGGCTCGTCGAGGCCGTCCACAAGACCGGCGACCGCTTCGACGGGGGGCTCGTCGGAAGCAAGCACGTGTTCCGCGCCTTGGGCCACGCCGGACGGGCTGGCCTGGCCTTCAAGATGTTGAAAGCGAAAGGGGCGCCTGGATTCATCCACTGGCTCGAATCCGGCGGCACGGCCCTCTGGGAGGACTGGTGGTCCGGTGCCTCGCGAAACCACATCATGTTCTGCGACTTCGCCGCATGGGCAATCGAGCAAGCAACAGAATGAACGACAGAAACGGCATCTGGATCGAGGAGAAGGCGCTTGCGCCCCGCGATCCCGGAACCGGCGACGAGCGGCTTCCATACGTCGCCGGCGGGTGGTTTTACGACGACGGGGCGCTCAGGGTGAGGCTGCGGCGGAGCCGCACCATCGCCGGAATTTGGAAGCACGGCGCCGGCGGTGCATGGCGGCGCGTCCTCGGCGCCATGAGGACACGCTACCGCAGAACGGCCGATTCCATGGTGAAACGGCAGTGGTATGGGCGCGATTGCGAAACGGAATGTCTCTTTCACGTTGCGGGAACGGAAAGCCCCGCCCCATGCGGCGGCTCGTTGCGGTGCAGGGTGACGGTGGAGGAAGCGCGATGAAATCTCTTGCAGATGGATTCGCCAATCCGCCGCCATCGGCCAGACCGCACACGTGGTACCACATGATGAACGGCAACATCTCGAAGGACGGGATAACCCGCGATTTCGAGGAACTTGCCAAGGCGGGGATCGGCGGCGTGACGCTCATCGACGCAGGGTTTGGCGTTCCTCGTGGCAACGTGGCCTTCAACTCCGAAGAATGGTTCTCCGTCGTGGAACATGCCGTCCAGGAGGCGCATCGCCTTGGCATGGAGACGTGTCTCGAAAACTGTTCGGGGTGGTCGTCGTCCGGTGGGCCGTGGGTGACGCCCGAACTTGCCATGAAGACCGTTGTCTGGAGCGAAACAAAGGCCTTCGGTCCCACGAGGTTTTCCGATGTTCTGCCGCGCACTGCCGAAGACAACGGCTTCTATGCGGACATTGCCGTGCTGGCGTTTCAAACGCCGTTTGCGGAACTATCGGGCGACCCGCTCCGCATCGCCGATGCCGCCAAGAAGACTTTTGCCGATCGCGACAAACGGGACATCCGTTTCGACAGGCTCGGCACGACGCCGGACGCGAAGCCGGGGCAGGCCATCGAACCGGACGGCATCGTCGATCTGACGACACGGATGGCCGCCGACGGGCGGCTTGACTGGGATGTTCCCGGCGGCGAATGGACGATCTTCCGCTTCGGTTTCATCTGCAACGGTAGATGCAACCATCCCGCCACGGAGACCGGCAAAGGACTGGAGATCGACAAGCTTGCCCCCGCTGCGGCCGAAATGCATTTCGACCGGTATCTCGGACGCATTTGCGACAGGCTGGGGCCGCTTGCCGGGAATGTCCCGAACGGATTGAACGCGGTTCTCATCGACAGCTACGAAGTGGGCTGCCAGAACTGGACGCAGGGCTTTGAATCCGAGTTTGAAAAGCGAACAGGCTATCCGATCCGGCGTTGGCTGCCGGTGCTGGCCGGAAGGGTCGTCGGAACGACGGAGGGTTCCGAGCGCTTTCTCGAAGATTTCCGCCGGACGATAGCCGACCTTTTTGCCGCCAACTACGCACGCCGATATGCCGAGATGTGCCATTCGCGCGGGCTGCAGCTCCAAATCGAACCATACGGCGACTGTCCGGCCGACGACCAGCAATACGGCAGCGCCGCCGACGTGCCGATGTCCGAGTTCTGGTCGCAGGCGGATCGCGGACCGAATTGGACCGATACCCGAAATTCGCGTTGCGCGGCGCACATCTCACACATCTGGGGCAAGCGCATTGCCGCGGCGGAGTCGTTCACCGGCAACCCCGACTGCGGCAGTCGCTGGCTCACCACGCCATTCGGCATCAAGGCGCAGTGCGACCGCGCCTACGCGAACGGCGTGAACCGCATCGTTTACCACCGGTTCGTCCACCAGCCATGGGCGCATGAACCAAGGCTTCCCGGCATGACAATGGGGCGCTACGGAATGCATTTCGACAGGACGCAGACATGGTGGCCGCATATCGGCCCGTGGCTGCGCTACCAGGCTCGCTGCCAGTGGATGCTCCAGGAGGGGACCTTCTGCGCCGACGTTCTTTTCTACTGCGGCGAGGAATCTCCCAACGGATGCGATTACGATACGCGGCGCCTTGCTGGCTGGGACTGGGACATCTGTCCGGCCGAGGCGCTGGAAAAGCTGGACGTGCATGGCGGGAGGATTGTCGCCCCCGGTGGCGTCTCCTACGCGCTGCTGGTTCTGCCGGATCGAGGATTCATGGGCGTCCGCGACTTGCGGACGGTCGGGCGGCTTCTCGATTCCGGCGCGCACGTCTGCTGCCAATCCAGGCCCGTGCGCTCCTACGGCAAGCCGGACTCGTCCGGCATCGACGCCGCCGTCCGCGCCGACGTGGCGCGCATCTGGGCCAAGGGCGTGATGGAGAGTCCGCCTGAAGACGCTCTCCGGAATCTCGGCATCGAGCCGGACTTCCTTTCTTCGGAATCCGACGAAACGACCGGCGCCGCGTTCATCCACCGCCGTGATGCCGGGGCGGACTGGTATTTTGTGGCGCTGAACAACGAGAGGCAGAAGACCTTCGAGGCGTCGTTCCGCCAGACGGGGCGCGTCCCCGAAATCTGGGACGCCGAGACCGGCGCGATTGCCGACGCCACCGCATGGCGAGTCGAGGACGGGCGAACGGTCGTCCGACTGTCGTTTCCGCCGAGCGGTTCGGCTTTCGTCGTGTTTCGGCGCAAAACGGATTGTCTGCTGAATGCGCCATTTCTTGTGGTGTCGGAACCCGCCGAAAACATCGCCGTGCCCGGACCTTGGAGCGTGGCGTTTCCGTTTGAGTGGTACACAGGCGGGAGTGCGGTCAAGGAGCGGGAGTGGCCGGATCTGCGGGACTGGACGACCGATGACGATCCCGACATCCGGTATTTCTCCGGCACGGCGACATATTCCGCGAAAGTCCGCGTGCCGCCCCGCACCGGTGGCAGGGTCTTTCTGGATTTGGGCGAAGTGAAGCACTTCGCGGTCGTGACGGTGAACGGGCGGAGGCATCCGGCACTGTGGCGTCCGCCGTTCCGCGTGGACGTGACAGACGATTTATCCCCCGGCGAAACGGAAATCGACCTTCGGATCGATGTCACGAACCTTTGGCCGAACCGGCTCATCGGGGACGACTTCATGGAAGAAGATTGCGAATGGATTTCGCCGGATGACGGCAACCGCAAATGCGGGTTGCGCGAAATCCCGGAATGGGTGAACCGCGGGGGGGCTTCCCCTACGGGGCGACACACATTCACGACATGGCGGCACTGGACGCGAGACGACGCGCCCCTGCCATCGGGTCTGCTTGGCCCGGTCGGGATTGAATCGCGTTCTCCTGTATCTGCGGCGCCGGGTGGCGATCCCCGCATTGCGGCTGTGCTTGAAGCAGCAAGGGAACATGGCGCGGAAGTGACCGATGTGAAGCAAAACGGCGGATGCGTCCGCGTGGATTACGTGTTGAGACCCACGGAGGAGTCCTTCATTCGCTGCCTCGTGGCTTTTCCGGCGGAAACGCCTTGGAGCGGGCGCTTCTGGGGTTTCGGAAACGGCGGGGCGGCCGGAAACGTCTGGGTTGATGAAGAGGCGATCCGTCGTGGCGACGTCGCGGCCCATACCGATCTCGGAACTTCAAAAGGCGCTTGGAGCAAACGCGAGGTCATCAAGGATTTTGGCTGGCGGGCGACGCATCTGATGACGGTTTCGGCGAAGGCGATGACCGAGGCGTATTTCGGACGCAAGCCCTCGAAGTGCTACTTTTTCGGCAGCTCCACCGGCGGCGGCCAAGGCTTCCATGAGGCACTTCGCTTCCCGGAAGACTACGACGGCATTGTCGCCTATGTCCCCGCGAACACGCGGCTCCCCCTGCACATCTATTTCGCATGGAACAACCGTCTCATGCGCGACGAGGCCGGAAACATGGTCTTTTCGCAGGAGGAATTCGATGCCGTGGGACAGGCCGCCATCGACTGGTTTTCCGACAAGGACATTCCCGAATTTCGCGGACGTTTCCTCTCTGAAACCCGCTACGATCCAGTGGCGGAGAAGGGCGTTCTGGCGCTGGCGTCGCAAAGGGTTCCTTCGCTTGCGGATCCCGACAAGCTGGAGCGGCTGCACAAGATGTTCACGGGACCCGTTCTGGGCGGAAGGCAAATCCACGCGGGCGTGCCGTTCAGCGGACTCCTCAAGGACTGCTTCGGCAACCAGTGGTTGCTTGAATGGCATTTGGGCGAGGGACGGGCGGCACATACCGTGACCGACGCCGAACTGCTACAGTTCTTGGAAGACTTCGGGCCGGACTGCGACGCATGCGGGGAAGGGTTCGCCAGATTCGCCGCACGTGGCGGAAAGATGCTTGTCTTCGGAGGACTGGAGGACTCCATCGTGCCATGTTTCTCCATGACCGACTGGTGCGGACGCGCTGCGAAGGAATGCGGTGGGGAAGACCAGCTCTCGAAGTCGTGTCGGCTCTACCTTCTTCCCGGACGCGGACACGGCCCGACATCCGGGCGAGGATGCGGAAATGTCATCGGCGATCGCGATCTCATCGTCCGCTGGGTGGAAAACGGCGAGCGTCCCGCCGAAGTCGTTGCCGAATTGAACGGTGGCGGAAGCATGCCAGTCCGTCCTTGGAAATCGACATGAAATACTACGACGGCATCTGGATCGAAGCAGAAGACTTCGAGGACAAGGGCGCGTGGGTCGTCGAGACCCAGTTCACGCACCTGATGGGATCGGCGTACCTGATGGCTCCCGGGGTCGGGAAGCCTGTCGGTGCGGCGAATACTTCGTTCGCCGTCAAGAATGGCGGCCGCCATGCGCTCTGGATTCGCGCGAAAGACTGGATGCCGGAGCATCATCCGGGGCGGTTTGTGGTTTCCGTGGACGGCAAGCGCGTCGGCGGGGAGATGGGCGCTTCCGGAAAGACGGGCTGGGCATGGGAAAACGCCGGGGCGATTGATCTCGGCGCGGGAACGCATTCGCTGGCTTTGGACGATGCGAGCGGCGCGTTTGCGCGCTGCGACGCGATCTGGCTGGCACCTGATTCCTGCGAAAGACCCGAAGACGACTACGGCGCAACGGAGCGATTGCGGGCGCGGATTGCTCCGGAGCCGCCGATGCGCGATGCGGTCGGATTTGACGTGGTGGTCGTCGGCGCCGGACCGGCCGGCGTCTGCGCCGCCGTGGCGGCGGCGCGCGCCGGAGCGAAAACAGCTCTGGTCTTCGACCGCCCGATCCCCGGCGGAAACTGTTCGCGCGAAATCGGTATCGGCACCGACGGCGCGGCCACGTTCCACCATCCCGGATGGGAGGAGCGCGGAATCGTCCGCGAATGGAACGACCTCGGAAGCGTTCCCGGAAGAAAAAAGCCCGATCTCACGCTAGGTGCCGAGCGGCTTTTCGCGGCAGAAAGGAATCTCTCGATCTTCGAAAACGAACGCGTCGTCGACGTCGAATCGGACTCCGGCGGCAGCATTGCGGCGGCCACTTCCCGCAACACCCTGACTGGCGCACGGACGCGCTGGGGCGCGGCGGCGTTCATCGACTGCACGGGCGACGGAACGCTTGGCGAACTTGCGGGCGCCGAATTCCGCTTTGGTCGCGAGGCGGCCGAAGAGTTCGGCGAGCCGCCCGATCTCGCGCCTGCCGTGGCAGACCGCCTCACGATGAGCGGGTGTCTCACAGGCTACAAATGGGAGATGCGCGACTGCCCGGTCCGTTTTGAAGCTCCCGCATGGGCGGACGTGCTACCGGAAGGGTTCACGCGCGATCCACCCGGACTCGGCCGCCCGTGGTGGCTGGAGCATCCGAACGACATCGACGACCTGGCGCATGGCGAGGAGGCCCGTGATGAACTTATCCGCTACGTTTTCGCCTACTGGGGCTGGCTGAAGAACCTGTCACCGCTGGCCGGGGAGGCGGCGAATGCGGAACTCGTCCGCGTCCCGTGGATCAACGGGCGGCGCGAATCGCGAAGGCTCGTCGGCGACTTCATCCTTTCCGCCAGCGACCTTCTTGCCGGATCCATGTTCGACGACCGGGTGTGCTACGGCGGATGGGGTCTCGACGTACACGACCCCCTTGGCATGAAAAGTCCGGTTTCCAACGGCTGGGGCCCGGGCGCCAGGCCGCATGAAGTTCCAATCTATTCGATTCCGTTCCGTTGCCTGTATTCGCGGAACGTTTCCAACCTTCTCATGGCCGGGCGGTGCATCTCCGTCACGCATCTTGCTCTTGGTTCCACCCGCGTCGGGGCGACTTGCGCGACCGAAGGACAGGCGGCCGGGACGGCTGCGGCCATGTGCGCGCTTGGCGGCATGACACCGCGCGAACTCGGCAGGTCGCGCATCCGCGAACTCCAGAACCGTCTGATCATGGGTGGCATGCGCATAATCCGGTGAGCGGCGCACTTCGTGGCTTCGTGTGAGGTGACGGGTCTGGCGGGGCGCTCGGAGAACGCCCCCTACCGCACCCATCCCGCCGTCAAGGGGGCCCGACTCTACGCACGTTTCTTCCTCGAAGATGTCCGGCGGCGGGAGCTGCCGATTGCGGGGCTGTTCGTGCCTGAAACGAATGGCATAAATGAAAACATTGTGACACAAATTCACCGTTGACGCCTGTTGCCATTTCCAACGATACATACTATGATCGAAGCGCTTGAACGACAACAGAGGGGAGCACATGAAGCGCGAAGAGAACCAGACCGTAGAATACAAGGAATCGTGGCATGACGAATACCTTAAATGGATTTGCGGTTACGCCAATGCTCAGGGCGGGACGCTCTATGTCGGCATTGAGGACGGCACAAAGCGTGTCGTTGGTGTCAGGAACGCAATAAAACTGCTGGAGGACATTCCCAACTCAATACGTAACACGCTGGGTATAGTCGCCGACGTCGTGTCAATCAAGCGCGATGGGAAGGATGTCGTCCGCATCAGGGTCAAGCCAAGCGCATTCCCCGTCAGTTGCCGTGGCGGCTACTTCTACCGCACTGGGTCTGTGAAAATGCAGCTCGTCGGCAACGCGCTGACCGACTTCATCCTCCGCAAATCCGGTACGAGTTGGGATGCATATCCGAATGTGTCTGGAAGGCATGTCCAAGACTGCCGTTTCACGGTGCTGGCAAGCCATTGCCTAGACCAGACCGGGCGGCGTCTCGACGATACTGACTTCCGCTCATTCGGCCTTGCCTGTGACGATGGAACTCTCACGAACGCGGGAGCTCTTTTCGCCGATGATTCGCCCGTGTTCCAGAATCGTCTTTTCTGCACACGCTGGAACGGCCTAAACAAGGCAGCCGGGGTAATGGATGCCCTTGACGACAAGGAGTTTTCAGGTTCTGTGCTTTCGCTTTTCGAATATGGCAAGGCATTTGTCAAAAACAATTCGCGCAAGATGTGGCATAAAGCAGCTTCTGAACGCATTGAATTCCCAGAATACCCGGAGCGAGCAGTTGAAGAGGCTATTGCGAACGCGCTGATTCATCGTGACTACACGGTTTACGGCAGTGAAGTTCATATCGACATCTTTGACGACCGGCTTGAAGTCGTCTCGCCAGGAGGGATGTTCGATGGTGGATCCCCCATACAGGAGCGCCCGGATGTCCGCGCGATAGGCTCAGCGCGCCGGAATCCTATTGTGGCTGATGTTTTCGGCCGGCTTCGCTACGCTGAACGCCGCGGAAGCGGCCTCGGGAAGATCGTGGACGCATACGCATTCGCGAAAACGAATCCGCGCGGACTTGCCCCATCCTTTGTTTCGGACTCCTTCTTCACCGTTGTCCTGCCCAATTTGATGCATGGTCTGTCCAAGGACGAACTGGAAGAATTTGCAGTCGGCAATCGCGACACCCCGAACAGTCAAACCCCGAACAGTCAAACCCCTAACAGTCGAAATACCCCT
>DJYI01000001.1:0-1983 GCA_002448475.1 Verrucomicrobia bacterium UBA6982 | reverse complement strand
ACAGTCGAAATACCCCTAACAGTCAAGATACCACTAACAGTCGAAATGCCCCTAACAGTCGAAAAAGGACAGAGACAGGAATTGCAAGGGTGCTTTTAGTCTTGGATAAGGAGCGGGGTAACTCTGAATTGGTCTCCATCCTTGGGCTAAAAAACAGAACTGATCTTTACACTCGCTTCCTTCTGCCGGCGCTGCAGCAGGGGCTGATTGAATACACCATTCCCGACAAACCAAACAGTCGGCTTCAGAAATACCGCATCACCGCTAAGGGCCGGGAAGCCGTCAATGCGAATGCGAAAACCTCGATTGACCACAAATGACGGAACCAACTATGAAACACTCACCTCTTGCTTTCCTTTGCGCCCCCACTTTGCGCCATTTGCCTTGGAATGCCCTCTTCTGCACCCGCGCAGACGCTCTACTTTGCCGGAGACTCGACGCTTGACGACGGGAATGACGGCCTCCTCGCCGATGCGCCGCGCCTTCGCGCGAGCGCCCCGCGGCGGCCCGTCCCTCTTTTCGTCGGGGAGGGGAATTTGCATTTGGATTTCTGCCAATTGTGGTCATTTGGGGTTTGTGTCAATGACATAAATGACAATCAATGGTATTTTTTTCGCTTGACGTAATACGAGAAAAGGAATAGCATTCCCTCCCGTTCCGTTCTTCCATTCCCTCCCATGATCCAGTCCTTCAAGTCGAAAGACGCTGAAATGTTAGTGCGAGACGGCGACAATCGCCGTTTTCATGCAATAGCCCGCGTCGCCTTGAGGAAGCTCGACATGCTTCACGCGGCCATCAGGATCGAGACGCTCAAGATTCCGCCCGGCAACAGGCTGGAGCCGCTTCACGGAGACAGGGAAGGACAATGGAACATTCGCATCAACGACCAATTTCGAATCTGTTTCCGTTGGGAACAGGACGGCGCGCATGACGTTGAAATCGTCGATTGCCACTAGAGGAGGCACCCATGATCCGCACAAAAAATCTGATTCATCCAGGCGAAATCCTCAAGGAGGAGTTTTTAGTCCCCATGGGATTGAGCCAAAACCGACTTGCGCTGGACCTGCACATTCCCGCCCCGCGCGTAAACGGCATCGTCCGCGGGAAACGGTCCATCACGGCCGACACGGCCGTTCGCCTGGGCTTGTATTTCGGCACCGGCCCGGAATTCTGGCAGAACCTGCAAGGCAATTACGACCTATGCCTTGCCAGGAAAAAGCTCGAATCGGAACGCATATCCATCCTGCCCCTGTTCCGATCGGCGGCCGCGCTGTAAGGGCGCGCGGGGGTCCGTCCCTCCCCTGTCTCGTCGGAGAGGGGAATTTGCATTTGGATTTCTGCCAATTGTGGTCATTTGGGGTTTGTGTCAATGACACAAACATCCATTGAGCACCAATGACACAAATGACAATGACCCGTATCGGTCCGTCCCTCTTTTCGTCGGGGAGGGGAATTTGCATTTGGATTTCTGCCAATTGTGGTCATTTGGAGTTTGTGTCAATGACACAAACATCCATTGAGCACCAATGACACAAATGACAATGACCCGTATCGGTCCGTCCCTCCTTTCGCCGAGGCGGGGAATTTGCATTTGGATTTCTGCCAATTGTGGTCATTTGGGGTTTGTGTCAATGACACAAACATCCATTGAGCACCAATGACACAAATGACAATGACCCGTGTCGGTCCGTCCCTCCCCCCCATCGCACACGAAGCCGCGAAGGCGCAAGGCGAGGCGGCAACCGTTTTGGGTCAAAATAAAGCGAGGCAAGCATGGCGCGCCGGACCGCGGCATCCGCGACACGATCGGTTATCTTTCGGGAATCCTGGACGGCTGCTGCGGCTTTTAAGCGTTGGGTGTTGCGAGCCGTCCCGGCGAGCCGCCGCCAGGAATGGCGGGCCGGGCGAGGGGCCGGGCGGGCCGGGCGAGGGGACCTGCGGGACAGGCGGGACAAGCGAGAGGACTGGCGCGACTGGCGGGAC
>DJYI01000158.1 GCA_002448475.1 Verrucomicrobia bacterium UBA6982 | reverse complement strand
TCGGCCGCCTTGCGGTCGGCCTCCGCTTTCGCCTTCGCGGCCGCCTTGGCACGGGCGGCCTCGCGGGCGTCAAGCTCGGCGAGTTCCTTCTCGACGCGCTTCAGGGCCTCCTGACGCAGACGCTCGGCCTCCTCCTCCTCGGCGGTGAACTTGGCCCGTTCTTCGGCAAGGCGCTTCTGCTCCTCGCGAAGGCGACGTGACTTCTCCCTGGCCTCCTCGCGCGCCTTCTTCTCGGCCTCGGCGGCGGCGGCCCTGCGCGCGGCGATTTCCTCGGGCGAGAGCTGTGGCGGCTGCTCAGGCGGCGGCTGCTCCATCCAGACGGAGCGCATGTCCGGATCAAGACGGTAGGTGCGGGCGACGTCGAGATTGAACTCGACCTGCATCGTCCCGAGCGTTTCGCGGAGAGCGGCCTCCTTTTGCGCAAGAGTAGCGTCGAACACGGCCTTTGCCGCGAGAGCCGCGTCCTTTTCCGACATGAGGGCGCGGAAGGCCTGCGCCTCTTCGTCGGTCGGGAACACGCGGTGCGGAAGACGCGCCGGCGCCTCCGGCGAGCCGCCATGACGCGGGTCCGGCGAAAGCAGGAAGAGCGTGAGCGAATCCGGATCGTATGTGTAGTTGCGATCCGGGCGAATTCCGTATTCGCCGGAGAAGCGACGGGTCACCTCCTCGACTGTGGCGGACTTCTCGTCGGACAGACGCCTAAGGACCGCAATTTCGGCCTCCCGCGCGTCGCGCTCCGCGCAAAGGGTGCGCAGTCGGGCCGTGCGCTGCGGGGAAAGCACCGCGACCTTTTCCTCGCGGCGGCGCGGCGGCGACGGAGAATCTGTAAACCAGCCCGCCTCTGCGGCGACGGCGGCGATTGAAAGGACGCCTACTACGGCGCGGCTGAATTTCATCTGGGAAAGGGCGGGAAGGCAAAACTGCGCGGGCGGCGAAAACCGCGACACGCTCGGAAAATCGCAAAAAACGCCTCGCGGTATTTTGCGGGGCGCACAAATAATGGGTCATACCCTACCCCCATGTCAACAAAAATAATGCCCGTAGCATGTCGCTTGCCGCCTGTCGGGCCCGTCGCCCGTAGGGGTCCGCACAAGCGGCTATGGCGCCGGAAGTTTCCCTACGCGCGCCACGGGCCTTGCGGCGTCTTCGACATTCGACCTGCGACTTGCCGCTACCGGCCGCGTGAAAACGGCGTGGCGCGGCGCTCCAGCACCATCGCGGTGCGGGCGGGCAGATATATCCTAATTTCCTGAACGCCCTGGTCGCCGCGAATGACGCGATGCGTGGAGAACTCCTGATCGGGCGCGATGCGGCCCTGCCCGCCGAACTCGGCGCGATCGGTGTCCAGCCGCAGCGCGTAGCGCCCGGGCGGCACGGCAAGCGGCCAGTCGGCCCTTGACTCTGACGAATGGAAGTTGAATACGAAGAACAGCGGCCCGCGGGCAAAGGCGAGCGTCTTTCCGAGGTCATCGGCGACAAGGCGCCTGACCGGCTCCTCAAGCAGTTCCGGAAACGCCGCGACAAGGCGGACCATGGCGCTATCGAAGCGGGCGAGCGCGCCGAACAGAAGTCCGGGATCGTCGCAGAGGCTCCAGCGGCGGCGGGCCTTGTCGAGGCTCCACCCGTTGCCTTCGCGCGGAAAGTCTATCCATTCGGGATGCCCGAACTCGTTGCCCATGAAGCAGAGGTATCCTCCGCCGGCGGCGCCAAGCGTGCAAAGGCGCGCCATCTTGTGCAGCGCGACGGCGCGCTGGACAGCAAGGCTATCGGTGCCGACATGCATGGAGTCGTAGATGGCCGGCCCAGTCATCTCGAACAGCATCGTCTTGCCGCCGACGAGAGCCTGGTCGTGGCATTCAAAGTAGGAGACGGTGCGCTCGTCCGCGCGCTTGTCCGCAAGGCGATACAGCAGCCAGCCCATGCCCCAGGACTCGTCGGCGACGTTGCGCAGAAGGTCGCCCCAGGCCTCGGTGACGCCCATTGCCATGCGGTAGTCGAAACCGGCCCCGCCACGCTCGACCGAAGCACACAGCCCCGGCATCCCGGAGACGTCCTCGGCGATCGTGATGGCATCCGGGCGCACGGCGTGAATGACGCGATTTTCCAGCGCCAGACAGGCGAATGCGTCCTCGTCGGTGTCAGGGCCAAAATACTGTTCGTATGACGTGAAATCAACGCCAAGGCCGTGGTGCAGATAGAGCATTGACGTCACGCCGTCGAAGCGAAAGCCGTCGAAGCGGAACTCGTCGAGCCAGTATCTGCAGTTGGACAGCAGGAAGTGGAGCGTTTCGACGCGCCCGTAGTCGAAGAGCGACGTCCCCCACGCCGGATGCCGCCCGCGCTCTCCGTCGTGGCAGTAGCACCATGGCGTTCCGTCGAAGAGAGCGAGCCCCTCCTCGGGGTTTGAGACGGCGTGCGAGTGCACGAGGTCCATTATGACCGCGATGCCAAGTCCATGCGCCGCGTCCACGAGCGCCTTGAGCTGCTCGGGCGTTCCGAATCGCGACGACGGGGCGAAGAAGTTTGAAACCTGGTATCCGAACGACCCGTAATACGGGTGCTCGGCCACGGCCATGAGCTGCAGCGTGTTGTAGCCGAGTTCCGCCACGCGTGGCAGGACGACGCGTCGGAATTCGTCCCACGTCCCGACCTTAGGCTCCTCCTGGGCCATGCCGACGTGCGCCTCGTAAATCAATGGGTCGCGCCGAGGAACACGCCACTCCAGATGTTTCCAGCGATAGGTTCCCTCCGGCGGATCCCACACCTGCGCGCGAAAAACCTTCGTCGCGGGGTCCTGCACCACGCGCCGCGCGTATGCAGGGACGCGCTTTTGCGGCCCGCCGGAACCGGGCCATTCCATTTCAAGGCACCATAACTGGCCGTGGCGCAGCGCGTTGGACGGAAGGCTCAGCTCCCAGTCCCCGGAGGAGCCTTCAATGCGCCGCGCCTCGAACGCGCCTTCGCGCCGCCAGCCGCTGAAGTCGCCGACAAGCCACATCCGCGTGGCATTTGGCGCGTGTTCGCGGAACACCCAACCGCCGCCACTCCGGCGATGGAGACCGAACCACTCGTGTGCACTCGCGAAATCGGCCAGAGAACCGCTCCCCGCGAGCCGCCGCCCAAGAGCGGCGGAGCGCGTCTCGCGGCGCTCCACGGCGGGGAGAAAAGCCTTCATGGCTGGGTCCGCCCTGAAGTCAGGAAGAGTATGGCGCGACTGCTCTGCAGCCATGCGTAAAGCCCGTTCAAACATGGGCGTTCATTCTTCCGATGCGCCGACCGTTGTCAAGGATTGGCGACATCCGAAAAAAAGCGCTTGCAAAAGGCGGGCGCAGGTGCTAGTATCCCCCGCCGTCAACGCGACACGGTGCGAGCTTAGCTCAGTGGTAGAGCGCTACCTTGCCAAGGTAGATGTCGAGGGTTCAAATCCCTTAGCTCGCTCCAATTTTTTTTGTGCGCGGGAGTATAGCTCAGCTGGTAGAGCAAGTGACTCTTAATCACTGGGTCGTGGGTTCGAATCCCTCTACTCCCACCATTCGCAAACCCCCGAAAACACGCGGAAACGCCAATGTTTTCGGGGGTTTTCTTTACATTCGACTTCCGCGCCGATCCGCGCCATTCCGCCCCATTAAACCCGCGAATCGTAGTCAAATCGTAGTCACCCCTTCCACGACGACCGCCGCGCCCCGTGGACGCCGGGGCACGGGCCGACGATCCAGCCGGCGGGAGAACCCCGCGTTCGAATCGTAGTCAATCGGGGCGCGAATCGTAGTCAATCCTCCGCCGCCGGCGTGGGTGTGACCAAACTTTGTCAGAACGCAAAGGACGCAATCGCGCGGGCCGATGTGCCTGGGGCTTCGCCCAGTTGAAAGGTTGAAAAGTTGAAAGGTTGAAAAGCCTGATGCCGAATATCGGTGGATGGGATGTTGAATGGTGAAGTTGTTTTAGCCACAAAAGCACAAAGTTTCTGGAAAATGGCGGCTTGTGGCATAGCCGCCACGGCGGCGTCCGATGCCACGGCCACCATTTTCCTAGCGCTCTTTGCGTTCCGCTGCATGGACAGTTTCTGGTCGCGCCCGGCAACATTTTCCAACTTGGCTTTCTTCCCGCGT
>DJYI01000035.1:7387-9011 GCA_002448475.1 Verrucomicrobia bacterium UBA6982 | reverse complement strand
AGCGCGGGCATCCTGCCCGCGGCGTTCGCGGGCTGGAAGCCCGCGCTCCCAGGCTTTGCGCGGCCAGAGGCCGCCCCAGCCGCATAGATCAGCGCAGAGGCGCCACCCAATTGGCAACTGGAATTGGCAACTGGCAACATTTCCACATTGGAAACATTTACCGCATCTCGACCTTCGCCTTGAAAAAGCGCCACCCCGCCGCGTCCGGATCATCGACGTCCGTCACGTCGGTCCAGTCCTCCGCCGGGTCAAGCGTCTTCTTGCCGAGAACGCGGTATTTCCGCTCGCCGAGGAGGTCCGGCGTCCAGGTCACGACCGGGCGGCCGTCCACGATCTCGATGCTGGCGCGAAGGACGGAATCCGGGTCGTTGGGATCGGTTCCGGCAACGTATTCGTCCGCGGTCGTGTGTCCGTCGCCGTCGGGATCGGCCGCGGCGGCGGCCTCCGCCGTCCCGCCCATCGCGACGAGTCCCTGGTTCTCGAACCAAGAGACCGGAATGGAGGCGTCGCCCGCCGCCACGGTCGGCGTCCACGCGACGCCGTCCACCCAGCCGCAGTCCTCGCCCACGTCGTCGCCGTCCATGAAGTCCTTGCGGAAGGTCCAGACAAGCGCGTGCGTTCCGGCCCCGAGCTTCACGGAGACCTCCCGCCAGCCGGTTTGGCCGTCGAGCCACGCGAGCGGCGTGCCGTCCGCCTCGAAGACAAGGTAGTCCCACGTCCAGGTGTCGTCCGGGTCGTCCTCGCACGAGGCCTTCCAGCGGAACGAGAGCGTCCCGCTCCCCTCCACGCTCGTCCGAAGACGGGTCTCCCCGTCATCGCCGATGCCGCCGCTTCGCGCCGAAGACCCGGTCCCGGCGGCCGACGCCTCCGTGTCCACGGTCCAGTCGGCGTCGCCGTCGGTCGTGACGGTCCAGAGCGGGACGTCGAGCGCCTCGGCAAGGGTCTGGAGCCGCACGAACCGGACGGACACGACCGCGCTCGGCAGCATTCCGTCCTTGAACGCCCGCGCCTTGACGGTCGTGGTGTCGAAGACGTTGAATCCGCCGCCCGCGTAAAGGGCGCTCGATTCCGTCGGGTCGCTTCCGTCGAGCGTGTAGCGGATCGCCGCTCCCGACGTGGCGCACCGAATCGCGACGCGCTGGGCGCTCGCGCGGAAGGTCGTGCCGTCTCCGGGCGTCACCACGGGCGCCGCGACCGCCTCCATGCCTCCCTGCACGACGGTGAAGTCGCGCGCAAGTCCGTCCTCGGCGAGCGTCACGCGCACCGTCCCCGTGCGGGGGCTCGTCGAATCGTTCGCCAGGACCGAGAAATCGATCGTCCCGTCGCCGCTTCCCTTGCGCGTCTTGAGCGCAATCCAGCCGTCGTCCGAAGCCGCCGTCCACGCCTCGTTCGCCGACACGGCGAGCGTCACGCCCTGCGCCGCCGCCGTGAGATTCGTCGAGGCCGGGGCGACGGCGAGCGAGAAGGCCGTCCACTGCGCGTGGAGCGCCGCCGTCTCCGCGCCGGCGACCGTCGTGTCGGAAACGGCCTCGCCGCCGCCATCCGGTGCCGTCCGCCATCCGTCGAAGCGCGCGCCCGTCCGCGACGGCTCCGGAAGCGCCCCGAGCGGACGCCCCGCCGTATA
>DJYI01000035.1:0-7330 GCA_002448475.1 Verrucomicrobia bacterium UBA6982 | reverse complement strand
CCCCGCCGTATAGGCGCGGGCGGGGAAGGCCTCGACGTTTCCGTCGAGGAGCCGGACGCGGAGAAGCGCGCCCGCAGCGAGACCTTCCGTCCAGTCCTCCCAGGAGGTCGCCGGGGCGGTGCCGTCGCCGTCGAGGTTCGTGTCGCCGCCCACGGAATCGTCCGCGAAATCGGCGAAGAGCGCCCCATCCGCGACAAGTTCGCCGCCGTCCTCCACGACGATCTTCGCGCCCTCGGTGAACTTCACGACCGTCCCCGCCGCGACGGACAGCGTCACGCCGGCGGGCACCACCACGTCGTCGCGCACGATGACCGGCACGGAGCCGCCCCACGCCGCGTCGCCCGCGAGCCGGCCGCCTGCGACGGCCGCCGTCGTATTCAGGACGAGGACGTTCGTCGAGACGCCGCCCGACGTAACCGTTGTCCAGCCGTCCGCGAGCGCCGTCGTGTCCCACGCCGTCGCCGCCGCGCCAGCCGCACTCCCGCGCGTCTCCACGCCCGTCGCGATCCGAGCGCCAACCGTCGTTCGCGCGTCCACGCGCAGCGTCGCCGCGGAGGCGCCGTCCGCCGCCATCGGCGCCGCCCCGCAAAGAGCCATTGTGATCAGGCTGGCGGAGAACTTGTCAAAACGGGTTTTCATCGTCTTCATGCCTTTCATCGGTGAAAAGGAAAGATTCGTATTCATGTCGCGCCTCCTCAATACTTCGTCAGCGCCTTGACGGCATCGCTGAGACTCTGCAGTTCGACCATGTTCGCGAAGGTCATGCCAGCGTATGTGTAGTCGCCGCGAATCACCGATGAAATCAGATCCTTGTCCTGATTCAACGCCTGGATGCGCAGGAAGATGGACATCTCGGCATCCGAAATCTTTGACGGGTCGCCATCCATGTCGGCAATTGTAGAGTTATTCATCGCCTTATTTAATTCTACATCGGAAAGGATGCCGTCAGGGCGTGCGGCCTCGATTCCCGTGAGCAGACTTCGCAATGGCATCAGATCTCCTGAGCCAGCGTCCGCAATACACCAGTCGCCCCAATAGCCCCGAGCCGGGGAACTTGCATTGCTGGTCCTTGATGCATACACCGCTTTGACGCGGTACCAGTATGCTTTCCGATACGTGACGGCTGTATCCGTCCAACTCGTCGTCGTCACAGTCGCGACCTGTTCCGGAGTTCCGTTGGTGGACGTTGCGCACCACACCTCATAGGAAACGGGAGCCTCGCTCGTCGTCGGCCGCGACCACGAAACCGTGATCCGTGCGGATAGCGTCTCGTTGCCTTGCGAAGCGGTGACGGACCTTGGAACGTATTCAGCGTTGTCCTTTACCACCTTGATTTTTTCGGAAATCGAGACCAGTTCGTCCACGACAGCGTCCGTGAAGCCGGAATACGTGTACATGCCTTGTATGACGCTTGAAATCAGCATCTTGTCCGTGTTCAACGTCTGGATTCGCGTCAAGATATCCAACTCGTCGGCGGAGATTTCCTGGCTGTTGCCGTCTATTCCCCCACCGATACTCGGATTATTGAATGCGATTGTCATCTCCTCATCGGAAAGAATCCCATCATCCGGCCTAATATCTAACCCACTCAACAAACTCCTCAGCGGCATCAGATTTATCGTCACCTTCGCTTCAACGGAATCGCTTATTGCCGAAAGGCCGCCACGCGCCGCCACGACCCAGTAAGTGTAGGTTGTCAGCAATTGCACGGACGAATCCGTGTAGCTTGATCCCGTCACCGTCGCAAGCGTGGTTGCACTCGAAATATCGCCGGAAATGCTGCGCAAGACGCGGTATTGCGTCGCGCCTTCCACCGCGTTCCACGACAGGTCGACCCGTTTGCCGCCCGTTGCGTATCCGGTCGCCGTCACTACCGGAGCAACTAATGCAAGAACCGCTTTTTCGCCCGCGAAAAGACGAAATCCTCTCCTAAAATCTCCATCGTTTCGCGCATAAGAGTTATCGGCTCGATACGCCGATCTGCATCCAGCCGCTTTGGAGAACCAACTACCGCCTCGAGCGACGCAGTAGTCCCCTGAGGCAGGTCCTGTCGGATCTGTCGCTGGTTCTGGCCCGAGGTCCTTTTGTCCCCAGTCAAGGCACCATTCGCATACATTTCCGTGCATATCGTAGAGCCCCCAATTGTTCGGAGTGCCATACCCGACATATTGGGTTCCTTGATTGTTCATCGCATTATTCCACCATGTCGGATTTCCATCATATGGATAGCAATTGTATGCATATCGACCAGGAAATTCAGCACATTCGTCGACGGACGAAAGATCAATTCCTATGTTCAGAGCCGTTGTCGTTCCGGCGCGGCACGCATATTCCCATTGAGCCTCTGTCGGTAAATCCCATCGAAACCCAGCGGCCTTGGAGCGAAGTCGTCCAATGAAACTCGTCGCGTCCACTTCGTCTGAAAACGGCCACAGCCCCCCATTTTCTGATCCGCGAATCATTGCATAGGAAACTTGCTCGACAGGTCGGATGTCATAGCAATTAGGATTGGAGAAATACGATGGCTTCGTTCCCATGACAAGTTCCCATTGCTTCTGCGTCACCTCGAATACTCCGGCGAAAAACGTTTTGGTGATCGTTACTTCGTGTTGTGTTTCATAGTTGGCGTTTCGCCCGACTTCGTCGGACGGGCTACCCATGATAAAGGTTCCAGGCTCAATGCGTTTCAAGACGATTTTTGTTGTTTTGTATTCGTCCGCATTGAAGCCTCCGACTGGCAGGGCATCTAGAATCACAACTGGATACGATGTGGCATTGGGGCCGCCGGAAATGTCAATGACAACATAGGCAGCATCCTCTGTCGTCTTTGGAACGGCTGACATGGAGACCTCGATGTGTTTTGCGTGAAATCCGGGATGCTCCGCGCCGACATCCCATATCAACCGATGCGTTCCTGGCAAAACAGCCACTCCGTTGGCACCATCGCCGGACAATGCAGTGGCGGGTATGGTTTTTCCATGATCCGCGTCATACACAGATAGGGACACAAACGCCTTGGTGTCGGCGGGCGTGGTCGCGAGCGTGTAGTCGATGTCGACAAGACCGGAGAAGGGCCAGCGCTGCGCTACGGTGACGGACGTGATTTCCGCCGTCGCAGCCGCCGGGGCGAGGACGGTCACGGATGCGGTTCCCGTCTTTCCACCGTAGGTCGCCGTCACGATCGCGCCGACATCGGACGAAACCGACGCCGCCCCGAACCGGCCGTTCGCGTCGATGCTCCCCGCCGAGGCCGGGGACACCGACCACGCCGGCGAGACCGACTCCTCCGCGCCGTCGCTCCACAACGCCTTGCAGGAATAGACCGCCTCGCCGCCGGCCGCCACGCGATCCGGCCCGGAGACCGAGAGCGACAGCAGCGTCCGGACCGGCTTCATCCGGCCCTCGACGCCTTCGCTCCACGGGCCGGGATTCGACCCGAAAGAATCGGTCGCCGCCTTGACGAAATACCAATACGCCGTGTCCGCCGCCGGTGGCGTGTCGAGATAGGCCGTGTCCGCCGTCCACGCGCCCAGTTCCGTCTTCTCGCCCGTTGCGGAAACCGCTCGCGCCACGCGGTAGTGCGTTGCGCCTGGAACCGCGCCCCACGTCACGCGGACGCCGTCCGTGCGGTCGCTTGTCGCCTTGACGCTCGTTGGCGCGGAGAGTGGGATCGTCGCCGCCACCGCCGCGCTCTGCGGCCCCGTTCCGGCGGCGTTCTCCGCCGCGACGCGGTAGGAGTACGCGACGCCCGGCATGGCCGACGTGTCGGCGAAGGCCGTTTCCGTCGTCGTGAAATCTGCCGTCACGCCGCTTGCGCCGCGCGAAACGACGTAGCGGGAAGCGCCCGGAACCGCGTCCCATGCGAGCGAGATGCCGGCTGCCGTGGCCGAGACGAGGTGCAGGCCCGTCGGCGCACCCGGAGCCGTCGCCGTCACGGCGACCGTCTTCGTCCCGGAGATCGCGACGCCCTCCAGCGTCGTGTGCGCGGAAATCACGATGTCGGCATTCGCCGAAACCGTCGGTGCCGTCACCTCGCCCGTACGGGAAACGGTGCCGGCGGAGACCTCCCACGCCGGAGAAAGCGGCGACTCGCCCCGCGACCCATCGGAATAGAGCGCGAACGCCGTGTAGGTTGCCGTTCCTCCCGAAGGAATCGCGCCGTCGCCCTCGATGGCGATCGCCGAGGGAACGACGGGGACGGCACGGAACCCGTCGTCGGGAATGCCCGCCGCGCTCGGGCGGTTGCCGGTCGAATCAACGGCGGCGATGACGGAATACCAGTAGACCGTTCCCGGCTCCGCAGAGGAATCGGTCCATTCGGTGGCCGAAATCCAGCCCGTCAGCGGCGTCGCGGCGCCATCGAAAGACTCGGCCCTGAACACGCGGTAGCACGTCGCCCCATCAACGGCGTCCCACGTCACCGTGACAAAATCTACGGACGCCCCGTCGCCCGCCGAGACGTTGCCCGGCGCGGCAAGCGCCCGCCAGCCGGAAGCGCCCGCACTGAAATCGCTCGCGCCGGACGAATTCTTCGCCTTGACGAAGTACCAGTAGTCAACGCCGGGAACGGCATCGGAATCGGAATACTTGCCCGACTCGGAGATTCCGAGATACAGTGCGTTTCCGGGGGAGGATGTGACGCTGCGATAAACGGAATACGACTCGGCACCGGCAACTGCGGTCCATGTCAGGCGGACCGCACGGGTTTCCGTGCCGGACGTGGCAGAGAGGTCGGTAGGGGGCGCCGGCGGGCCGGCTGTCACCGTAAGCTGCCAGTCATCCGACTTCGCAACGCCGCCTTCCGCGTAAGACGCACGGATCACCACCGTGCGGTCGAGCGATGTTTTCCCAGCCGTCAGGGTTCCGTCGCCGGAAATCGCGGCATGCTCGGAACCGGAAACCACGGACCATGTGGCCGAAACAGTCTTTTCCGAACTGTCGGAGTATTTTGCCGTGCAAACGTATTTTCCGGTCTTTCCGGATTCGACGGATGCCGGGCCCGAGACGGCGACGGATGCAAGCGACACAACGGCGGAAGCGCTTTCGGTGTATGCCTTGATACAGAAATTCGCCGTGCCGTTCCACGACGTGAGGTCGGTCCACGACGTCCCGTTGAACGAATAGAAACTTTGCCCTGCGGAGGCGTTCGCGCCGCTCGTGATTCCCGTGTAGGCGTATTCGAAAGCGCTAGGATAGTCATATCCGGCTGTGGAGAGATTCAGGACGACGGAGAATCTGGATCCAGAGGCGACCGCAACGGACTTTGAAAGCGGAAGCGTGACGAACCCCGCTTCGTCGATGGTGCCTCTTTGGGAAAGCGCGCACGTCCCGGACGTGGGCTTGCCGGACTGGCAACCCGTGTAGATCGAAAGCGAATACGCCGTTTTCGGCGCAAGGGCGTAGAATCCGATGGCGGCGATCTTGTCCGCTCCGGTCGCGGTGAACATGTTCGCGCAATACGGGGTGGAGAAATGGCTCACGGCGCCGAGAGGGTCGTATTGGTAGATCTTGCCGTAGTTGTCGGTCGGTTCGGCGTTTGCAAAGGAATACATCGTCGAACGGGCGAAGATGCCGTCGTAGTAGGATACCCAAAAGTAGCCGGAATTGCCCCAACCGGTTCCCCAGCTGTTGCGGACGAGGTATGCGCCGTTTCCAGCCGGTTTCGTGGAGAAGTTGGATGCGCTGTAGTTGTCGTTCCATCCGACGATGGCGACGGCGTGGTTGCCGTTGCCGCTTCCCGGATAGTAGTACGACGCCGTGGAGGACTTGTAGTAGGAACTCGTGTGGTAGTACGAAACGTAAACCGCCCCACGCTCCATGATCGCCTGTTTTATCGCGTCGTTGTCGAGAGGTGCGGATTTGCCGGGAATCCAGAAAACCCGCTGGATATGGCGCACGGGGCTTTTCACCGTACTGCCACCCCAATCGGGATAAGGATCGGACGATTCGTCCACCGGGCCACCCCAGCGCGCGAGATACGCCGTGGCGATGGTGGCGTTGCCGCCGTCGTCGAATCCCCAGTCCCATCCATGGAGATTTGCGAGGTTGTTCTCGGAAAAGTCGGTTTCGACCCCCTCGTTGCCGAGAATCCACGATTCGAGCGAGGCCATCGTCGCGTGAGCCCAGCACGTGCCGTATGGATTCTGGTCTCGGATTGCGGTAAGGCGCCCCTGCTGCCGCAAATCATACGACGACGGAAAGCCCCCGACCGGCGCACGGACAACGCCGGAATTCAGGTCGGCGAGATAGTCCATGTCCACGAGGGTCGGCAAGAGACCCATGCCGAGATCCTCGTCGGCGGGAGCGGCGGCCTGTTTTGGCGCAGCCCGCTTTTGCGCATTCGCCCCGGTTTCCGACTCTTGCGATTTTCGCGCAACTTCATTGGCCCGGCGCTTCTGCCATTCGATGAATTTCGGATTCACCGGGGCCGTCCCCTGGCCGAACGCCGCCGTTGAAAGGAAACCGGTGAATGAGGCCAGAATCAAGCCCGCCATTGCTCGAACCATTGTCCGAAATGGCGTGGCGCAACGTCTTGCTGTCGTTTGTGTCTTCATGGGGTCGTTCCTCGGGTCCTTCGTTCGGCTCGGGGAGACCTCATGGGGCTAAAATGCGGCCTCTTCCCGGTGCCCTTTAGACGGGCTCCTGGAATGGCCCTTTTGGAAGACACGCATGGGAAGAGGCTCGCGCTTGCGCGCGTTCGCCTTCTTGCAACGTGTCGCTCCAAAGAAGAATTTTTCCAGGATTCGTCTAAAGCGACTACTTTGCAGAAGCAAAGGGACTGTTGGTTGGTGGTGCTGGGTCGGTTCGGCCGCGCGGGGCGGCCCTAGGCGGGGTTGGGGTGATGCCGCGCCTCGTGCGCGGCGACGGGGGGAAGGATAGCATCCGCCGCTTGCAGTTGCAAGCGTGGAAAAAACACAGGCTTATCCCCCAATTTTTTCCGAAGGCATTCCGCCGCGCGCTGAAAAGCGCACGGTTCCCAAATGCGTCCGGGATTGTCCAGCCGCTATATCGCCAGCATCATCTGACCAGGATAGCCATCAGCCGCAGATTTCTTTCTGGGGCGGCCTGAAATGTACTTGTAGGCGATTTCGCTTAGCAGCACCCGGATTGCGGCAAGTAGCGACTCAGCCCTGCCGGTCAGAGTCACAGCATTGTCCCGAGCTATCTTCACGAAGCGATGATAGCGTCCGCATCCGGGGATGTGGAATTGCACGAAATGGTAGGCCAGGTAGCACAGGGCGAAGAGGTTCTCCAGCCGCTTGAATGTCCTGACACGGGCGTCCTCCAGTCCGAAATCCTGCTTCAGGCGCAGATATGACGTCTCGACCTG
>DJYI01000164.1:33013-47977 GCA_002448475.1 Verrucomicrobia bacterium UBA6982 | reverse complement strand
CGACGCCTCGATCCGCAAGGCCGCCATCAAGGGTCGCATTCCCTACCTCACGACGCCTGCGGCCGCGCTCGCGGCCGCGCGCGGCATCCGCACGGCGCGCGACGGCGAGGGCTCGGTCCGCTCGCTGCAGGAATACCACGCCACGATTCGGTAGGGCGGCGTGCCGCCAGCTCAGACGAGCGGGCGGACGGCGGCGTAGAGCCGTTCGTATCGCGAGAAGACTTCGGAGTAGAGCGCGTGGCGCGCGGGGTCGGGATCGAAGAGTCCCACGCGGCGGACCATTTTCGCGGCCGCTTCGGCGATGGAGCCGAATGCGCCGCAGGCGAGCCCCGCCATCATGGCGCTGCCGACCGTCCCGGCGTCGTCCGTTTCGAGCGTTTCGATCGGGATGCCGAGGACGTCGGCCTTCATTTGCACCCAAAGGCGGGACTTCGCGCCGCCGCCCGTCGCGACGAGCCGGTCGAACGCGACGCCGGAGGCTGCGAGCCGCTCCCGGTTGAGCCGCATTTCGTAGGCGACGGCCTCCATGCACGCCCGGTAGATGTCGCGGTCCGTGGTGGCGAGCGAAAGCCCCACGATTGCGCCGCGCGAGCCGGAGTCCATGTATGGCGTCGCGGCACCGGCGAAGTGCGGCAGCACGAGCAGCCCCGTGGGGCCGTCGCACGGCCCGGACTGAAGCTCCTCGTGGCTGCGGCGGCAGAGCGCGTCGCGGCACCAGCGCAGGAGTTCGCCGCCGGTGTAGGAGTAGGCGTAGGTGACGAAGCGCCCGAAATATGGGACGGCGCAGTAATTGTCGCGGTGGAACCGCGGATTCGCGGGAATTCCGGCGAACACCGGTGTCATGCACTCCACGGTTCCGGCGCCCTCGGCGGCAACGCCCGGCTCGAAGACGCCCGCTCCGGCGGCGCACGCCACCTGGTCGTGTCCGGCGGCGACGACGAGCGTTCCGTCCGGGTCGGCCCCGACGGCCGCGCCGGTGGCGACGGGCTCGGAAAGGAGCGCCGCGTCGAGGTCGGCCGCGTCGAGGATTTCGCGGCTCCAGCGGAGGCGGCGGATGTCGAAGGCGCCGGTGCGCGCGGCGAGCGAATGGTCGATGGCGGCGCGTCCCGTGAGAAGCCAGATCACGTAGTCTTCGACGAGCATCACGCGGCGGGCGCAGGCGTATGTTTCCGGCTCGTGCGCCTTCACCCACATCAGCTTCGGGAACGAATACGACTCGCTTGGAAGTACGCCGGCGATTTCGGCGGCGCGGTCCGCTCCGAAGCGCTCGCGGAACGCGCGGCACTCCTCGGCGCCGCGCGCGTCGGTGCAGAGCAGAATCGGGCGCAGCGGCCTTCCCGCCTCGTCCAGCAGCACGAACGCCTCGCCGAAGCTCGTGACTCCGATGGCGTCCAGCGCGCCGAAGCGCGCCTTCGCGGCGCGGAGACATTCGCGGACGCCCGAAGCGAGCGCCTCGGCGTCGATTTCCTGCGCGTCCGTTTCGCGCGTCACAGGGTAGTCGCGGTATTCGCGGCCGAGGTTTTCGCCCTCCGCCGAAAACACCGTGACCTTGCAGCCCGTGGTGCCTACGTCGAGCCCCGCGATTCTTTTCATGCGTCGATGTCGATCCAGTCGTAGCCAAGATACGTCGTGAACGCCTCGCGCAGGATGCTCTTCATGTGGCCGACGCCGACGGAGGTGTGGTGCTTGAATCCGCCGCGCGCGAGCCGGACGAGCTTGTCCTGGAGGGAGGGGATCTTCGCCACGCCGCCGCAGCCGAAGAATCCGTCCTCGATCCTGTCGTCCGTAAACTCGCCCTCGGAGGCATAGACGACGAGGCGGCCGTCCTTCGTCTGGCAGTTGGAGAACGTCATCGGGAACGCGGCGATGCGGCCCTCGTTGGAGCCCCAGCCGGATCCGGGATCTCCCTTCTCGAACATCTTGTGCGCCGTCACGGTTCCCTTCGCCGCCATGAGCGACTGCGCCACCGGGCCGCAGTGGAAGAGGATGACCTTGTCGGGATCGTCGCCGTAGTTGTTGTTCCAGTCGAGGACGGCGGTGGGCTTTCCGGAGGCGAGCTGCATGGCGCGCATCGTAAGCGCCGAGCACAGGTCGATTTCGCACGAGGCGGGAACGCCGCGGTCGTTCAGCTCGGAAAGCAGGACGCACGGGCAGACGCGCAGGATCGTCTCCATCTCGTTCCAGCACCGCAGCGAAAGGGCGTCCAGGTGGTATTCCGCGATGTAGTCGTCGATCGTGCAGGAAATCTTCGCGAGCGTCTCCATGCGGTCCTGCGGCACGAGCGAGCAGTTCGTGTAGGCGCGCAGGCGCTCGATCTTCGCCTTCACGGCATCGTCCGCGCCGCGCTTCTGCACCTTGTGGACGAGTTCCGAGAGGTCGAACGACTCGACGGTGATGTCGTATTTCTGGAGCGCGATTTCGTCGAAGCGCGTGGTCTTGAACGCCGTGGTGCGGGCGCCGATGCAGCCGACGGAAAAGCGCTTCATGCCGCCCGCGACGCGGCAGATCGCGGCGAACTCCTCCAGGTTGGCGCGAAACGCCGCGGAGAGCGGATGCACGACGTGCGGCTTCATCACGGTGAACGGGATGCGGCACTGCGTGAAGACGTCGGTCACGGAGAACTTGCCGCAGTAGGCGTCGCGGCGGTGCGCGAAGTCCATCTTGCCGATTTCGTCGGGATAGGCCTGGAGGAGAATCGGAACGCCCGCGTCGCGCAGCGCCTCGAAGGCGCCGTTTTCGTCGGCGAAGATCGGCATCGAGAAGATCACGCCGTCGAACTCCCCGCGATGCTCCGCGAGCCACTTGGCGTAGAGGCGGCCCTCGTCGCGCGTCTCGACGCCGCCGTAGCGCGTCGCCTTTTCGTCCATCGCGATCCAGCCGAAGCCGGCGTTTTCGACGGCCTGGGCGATTTCGCGGCGAGCGTCGAGGATGAGCTCGCCGGGCATGAAGCCGCGGTTGCAGAAGCAGAGTGCGAACGTGGTCTTTTTCATGGTCTGGTTCCTTCGGTTGTGAAGTCTTCGGTTGTAAGCGAGAGGGTGTGCGTCTCCGACGCGCCGGGCGCGAGCGTGGAATACGTGAGTTCGCCGTCGAGGTGGCTCGTGCAGGGTTCAAGTCCCAGCACGTAGTCGCCGCTGGCGCGGCTCTTCCACTGGACGAACTTCCGGAGCGAGCTGCGGACGGTGAAGCGCTTGCCGATGCGCGCGTTTTCGACGGACATCGCGCCGTCGCGCGTCTCGTGGAAGTAGCACGTTTCCTCCGCGCCCGGGACCGGATCCTCCATTTCGAGCATCCGTGCCATCTCGTGCTCAGCCCACGGGGTGCGCGGGCGCGACGAGACGAAGTCGCCGACGATGCGGGCGCCGGCGTCGACGATCGGCCAGCCGACGTTCACGTGGTAGAGAATGCAGTATCGGGCGGCCGTGAAGGCGCGGTTGGAGATGCGGTCCGTCAGGCGGATTTCATCGGAAAGCGGCGCGCACTCGATCGTGCGCGTGACGACGAGGTTCTGCCCGAAGAGGGCGGTGTCGCGGATGTCGGCGACGACGCGGACGCCGTCCGCGCCGGCGGAGAGCTCGCGGATTTCGGCCGGGATGGAGTGGAAGCGCCCGTGCGGCGGGTGGCCCTCAACGGCGCCGATGGCGTCGAGCCCGCACGTGTAGAGCATGCCGGCGGGGAACGAGCGCAGGAAGTCCGGGTCGTCCGCGCGCAGTCCGTTTTTGGAAAGGAAGCCGACATTCGTCCCCCTGTGCCAGAGCTGGAGGATGTCGAGGGCGTTCGACTCCGACAGGACGAAGTTCAGGCGCCCGTTGGAGGCGCATACGAGTCGCGTCCCCGCGCCGCGCCCGTCCAGCGCCTGGACCCGCCTCGCCGAGCAGACCTGCTCCGCGTTTCCGATTTTTCCGTCCGCAAAGGCCGAAGCCGCATTTCCGATCATTGCAAGAAGTCTCCCGAACGAAAGGGAGCATAGCGCGTCCGCGGAGGGTGTCAATATCGAAAATCGCAACATCCGTATTGAAAATCGCAAGGGAGCGGCTGATGGCGCGCGGCTTGCGACGGAACTGGCGGGATGCCATGACCCGAAGTCACGGATTCGGGGCGGCGCGGCTTTGCCGGACGGTGCGTCCGGTTTCGCGGCGGAAGAGCGTCGAGAGGTAGGAGGCGTTGCAGATGCCGCAGCGGCGAGCGATCTCTGCGAGCGGCAGATGGGTGTCCCGGACGAGCGCCACGGCCTTGTACATGCGCTGGCGCGCGATTTCCGTGCTCGGAGGGCGCCCGAGTTCGGCGACGAAGCGCCGGTTGAGGCTTGTCGGCGAAACGCCCACTTCGGCTGCAAGCTGCCCCACGCCCCATGGCCGCGAAAGGTTTCGCGCGACGAGCGCCAGCGCCCGCGCCACAAGCGGATCGGACGAGGCGGTGCATTCGGTGCTGGCCCTTACGGCCACGCCTTGGGGTGGAACGAGCACGGGCGACGCGGGGGCCTTCATGCCGTCCATGAGACGGGCGAGAAGCGCGGCGGATTCGTATCCTAGCCTTTCGCCGTTCTGCAAAATGCAGGAAAGGGGAACGGACTGGTTTTCGCAAAGGATCAAGTTGTCGCCGACGCCAAGGATCGCGACATCCTCCGGAACGGCAATGCCGCACGAGCGGCATTCCGCCAGAACCCTTGCCGCATCCTGCGTCTCGTTGCAGAACACGGCGATCGGCTTTTTCGCGGAGCGCAGCAGTCCGGCGAACCAGCGGGAGACGGCGGTCGAATCGTTGCGGCGCGCGGCGGCGACGCTTTCCGCGAGAACCCAGCGGGCCGGCGCGACGCCCGACGCGACGTCGGACGCGCGGTGAGTTGCCGTTCCGCGGTTCCGTTCCGCCGCCATGTCGGCGAGTCCCTGGGCGAATCCTTCGTATCGCGCCGACTGGATCGGCGACCAGTTCGTGGAAAAGAAGGCGGCGTTGCGGTAGTTGCGTCCGGCGAGGTGTTCGGCGGCCAGCCGTCCGATGGCGCGGTTGTCCACACAGACGCGCGGGACATCCAAATCGGGGCGTTCGGCCGTCATGTCCACGACCGGGATTCCGCGCCTTCGAAGCCGCCGCGCGAGCGCGACGACCGCAGGATCGTCTCGAAGCGTAACGAGCGCACCGTCGCCGCGCCAGCCGCGCATGCCGTCGAAGAGCATTTTGCCGGCGAGCAGGTTCCAGCCAGCCTCCTTCGCGAAGCGGCCGATTCCCGCCGTCCGCTGCGCCAACGGCGGCGAAGCCAGCAGCAGCACGTCCTTTCTTCCCGTCGCGTCCATGTGTCCGAATTCCGTGACAGCCTTTGTCGTTTGCGTCGCCAATCCTATCAGAAGACAAGTTTACGGGCAAGGTCTTCCGTCGTGTCGGGCGGTTTTTGCATGTGGTTGGATTTTGAATGTCGAATGGTTGTTTTTACAATTTTGTTTCACGAGGGTTTCTGCTAGGATCGATCACGCCGATCCGGGAACGGGCCGCCGTCGCGGTTCGGGATCGGCGGTGTCGGACACGATCAGAGAAAGCTAGAAACCATGAAAGGAACACACATCGACAACAACCGGATCCGCTCATGCGGCCGGCTCGCGCGAGGATTTGCCCTCCTTGCGGCTTGCGCCGCGTTCTCCTCCCGGGCGTCCGCTGGCGAGATCGTCTATTCCGCCAAGCCGGAGTCGGAGCCCATTGTCGTCGAAAATGGCGACACCGCGAAGACGCAGGACTACAAGCTCTTCCGCGACGACCTCTGGGCATGCTGGCGCTTCGACGACGCGGAAAACCTGCTGGCTGATTCTTCCGGCAACGGCCACGACCTCGTCGCCGCCGGCGGCTCGTTCGAAGCGCTTTCCGCCGCCGCCGACAAGGTGCGGGGCGATTCCGCCGCCGGGTTCGCCCAACCGGAGAGCTACCTCTCCGTTGGCACCGTTCCCGAATGCCTCAGGGGAGGTTCGCCCTTCACCATCTCCATGTGGGTGCGGGAAACCGACCAGATTCAGACTAGCGGGTCTTCCACTGTTGGCGGTTATCTCTATGTGGGCAACTCCTCAACATCGCACTCGTCGGATTACGCCACGAACTGCCTTGCCATACAGAAATTGAGCGTCAGGCAGTTTTATGTCGGCATCCCCGCCGTGAACAACGGCACATACCGAAACGTCCTAAATCTCGGCGAGGGCAACGAAAACCAGGGGAAGTGGACACATCTGGCCCTCTCGTATTCGCCTGCTGAAGGCGCCACGTACTACATCTTCTGCCAGGGCGTGACACAGAACGTGACAAAGGCCGGCTATCGCCTTGCGCCTGAATTCGTCGATAGCATCTGGTTCGGGCTTTCTCGCTACAACGCGAGCAGCCGCTGGCTATGCAAATCCGCTGGGACCGCCGAGACGGCCATCGACGAAATCTTCGTATTCACGAACGCGCTCTCAAAAACCGAGATCGACTTCGTTCGCGAGCATTCACAGCCGACGGAGTTCTCGGCGAAGTGGCAGGTGGAAGCGGACGGAACGCTCGACATCCTCGGCGTTGAACCGCAAGAGGTCAACGGCTACGGCACACTCGTCGCGCCGGATGGCATCACACTCGCGCCGCAAAGCGAATCCTACTTCGGCGGCACCATCGAAAGCGCCTTCCTCGCAATCGACGCGGCCTCGTCCTCCGTGACTCAGACTCTCGCCGGCGCGGCATCCTACTCGGGCGGCACGGCGGTTGAGACGGGGACGCTTGTCGTGCGCCCCGAACCGATTGTCCCGGCGGCGCTCAAAAACGGTCTCGTCGGCTTCTGGACATTCGACAACCCGCTCAACGCCGGCCACGACCTTTCCGGGTGCGGCAACGACATGTTGGTGAATGCAAACCTCGGCTACGCCGCGGCACCAAACGACGGCGGCGGAAAAGCGATAGACTTCAACCAGGGCGGAACGGAAAACCGCTGGCTCGCCAAGACAAAAACCGCGCCCTTCGATCCGAATGGGGAAACCCCCGCCCATACAAACGGCTGGCCGCTCACCATGGCCGTCTGGACACAGACGCGCGTTCCGTTCAATGCCCCCTCGAAGGCGGGGCTTGCCGCCTTCGAAGGGCGCTGCGCCTTCGGCATTGGATATCCTGGAAGCAATGAAGCATACGCGCGGCGGCTTGGATTTGGCGGGCGAAACAACGTTGGCACGGGATATTGGGACGCCGACATTGACGATGCCATTGGAACGGCGCTCGTCACAAACGCCGTGCATTGCTACGTCCTTACCTTCGATCCGGTCGAGAGCATGATGGTTTTCTACTTCGATGGCGTCCAAAGGAAATCCGCCAACTACACATACATTCTCCGCAACGAACAACCCCAGTGGCCCGGTTCTGGCAACTTCCTAATCGGGGCCGGCTACCAGTCCGGCGCAAATCAAGTCTATTACAACGGCCTCGTGGACCAGGCGATGCTTTGGAACCGCCCGCTATCTCCGGAGGAAGTCGCATCCGTCCACGCCTTTGGCCTCCATGCGGCCCCGGTCTCGGCGACGGGCGCGATTCCTTCCTCGACGGAACTCGACATCGCTCAGGGCGCGACCGCTGTCTTCGAGAACGCCAACGAGACGATTTCGGGTCTGGCCGGCTCCGGGACGCTCTCCGTCTCCGCCAGCGCCAAACTCACCATCACCGACACCTTCTCCGCCACGGCGGCGGCCTCTGGCGGCGGCACAATCGCCCTTGGTTCCGACCTCACCTTCGTCTCGCCAAGCGAGGGCGAGGGCGTCAAGGAATTCCTCACCGCCCCGGCGGGGATGATCCAGATGCCGGCTTCGACTGCAAACTGGACGATTTCCGGCGTCGGAATCTCGAATCCTTCCGTGAGTTTCCGTCTTCGCAACAACGGCGACGGTACGGAGACCCTGATATGCAGAATCGGAACGGCGGCAACGGTTCTGAGCATCCGATAATGGTGACACCACCTGCCATTACGGCTCTTTTCACGGCTGCGGACGGGCGCGTGGAGCTCAGGACGCTCCACGGCACCCCTTGTCCCGATGGCGGTGTCGAATACACCGTACCAAAGGACGAGGCGGCGAAGTGGCGGCGCATTTCGCTGCACGTAGAAGGGGCGGAGGCGCGCAGGGGCGAGGACGGCTACGCCCTCACCGAGCGCGGGCTTCTCACGCACTTCACCAAGGAAACGGAGAAATGGTGCCCCGAAAACCATTGGATGGCGCAGCACTACGTGGCGATGAAAACGCCGCGCATGGCCTTCCTCGGCATCGTCGATTCGCTGCAATACGAATATCAGTGCTGGTGCGTCGCGGAGAACGGCCTTTACCGGACCTATCCTGAATGGGAAATCGACAACATCGGGGGACCCGTTTACGAAGACATCGCCTATACGGTTTATGCATTGCCGTCGACGGCGGACTACAACGCGATGGCCAAGCTCTACCGCCGCCATTTCAAGCGCAAACACCCCGACCTAAAGCCCCTTGCGGATCGTCTGACGGCGCAGCCTTCGCTTGCCAGGCTCCGCGACGCCTTCGCCCTCCGCCAGATCTGCGCGCGGAAGCGTCCTCCAGAATGGCTTGAGATGAGCAAGGAGGACAGAAGTGCCTTCAACCGCGACTTCACGGCCGCAGACGAACCGCCCGTCCGGTGCGTGAAGAGTTTCGCGAAGACGCTGGAAGACCTCCGGGCGCTGAAAGCGGCGGGGATGGACGATGTTGCGCTCTGCCTCGCCGGCTGGCAGACGGGAGGCTACGACGGGCGATGCCCGTCCGTCTTTCCGGTGGAGCCGGCGGCCGGCGGGGAGGCCGAACTGAAAAGGCTCATCGCCGGGGCGCAGTCGCTCGGCTTCCTCATCGACGCGCACAACAACTTCACCGACTCGTTCACCTGCTCGCCACGGTGGGACGGCGGCGACGTGGCGGGGATGAAGGCCGACGGGTCGTTTTGCGAAAACCCCGACTTCTGGGATGGAGGGCATCCCTACGACACGTGTTTGAAGAGCGTCGCGGAGCGTTTCTTCTATGATGACCTGCGCAGGACGCGGGCTCTCGGTTTCTGCGGCGCCGCCTACATCGACGTCTTCTCCGCCGCCTGGCCCTACCGATGCAGCAACCCGAAGCACCCGGCGACGCGCCGCGACACCGAGCGCATCCAGATTGCGCTTGCGAAATTCTGCCGGGAACTCAATGGCGGCTTTGCCTCCGAGTGTTGCTTCGACCACATGATTCCCTACGTCGACTACATCAACTACGCGCAGCCCTACGTGTTCAAGATGCGCCGGTGGGCGGCGGCGGGGCGGCATGTCGGCTGGGACGAGGTGGTGCCCTTCTTCGAGCTTGCGTTCCACGACGTGGTGCTGTCGAACCCCGACAAGGTCACGCAGGAAGTGCCGGAGGGGGCGGATCGGCTCCTGCTCTGGGAATTCGGCGGTCGCCCCATCGTCTATTGCTGGGAAGCGTCGGACATCCCGAAGATGAAGAAGCTCTACGACGAGTTCCAGACGGTTCGCCACCTCCAGGGCGTGGAGATGACGGAACACCGCCGCTTCGGGGACGGACTCGCGCGCGTGACATACGCGAATGGCGAGCGGATGTATTTCAACTACGATCCGGCCCGGAGCCGCACGTGCGACGATGTGACGCTTCCACCACTTGGATGGAGGCTCGTGAAATGAACGGCCCCCTCCGCACGGTTGCGGTGGCGGCACTCTTGCCTCTCGCGCCGGCAAATGCCTTGAACGAAACGAAGATAACGGTCGGCGAGGGCGAGCGCATCCCCTTTCGGCGCGAAGTCGTGGGAGCAAACCACCTTGCCTACGGAAAGGACGGTCTCGGCTACGGCATGATCCTCGCCGGCACTCACAGACTCGACCCGCAGCTTGTCGCATGGCAGCGGGAGATTGGCTTCGGATCCCTGCGCTATCCCGGCGGCTGCGGAGGGACTCACCGGTTCGAGTGGAAGCGCAACGCGGGGCTCGATGGAGAATACTCCGTCATGGGTGTGGTCGAATTCCTCTCCATGTGCGAATCGTGCGGGGCGACGCCGATTCTCGGCGTGTCCGCCCATCGCGGCACGCCGGAGGAAGCCGCCGAATACGTCGAGTTCCTGAACGCCACGGCTGACCCATCGCATCCGTGGGCGCAAAGGCGGGCGCAGCGCGGTCACCCCGCGCCCTACAACGCCATCTGGTTCGAATACGGAAACGAACCCTACCACGGGATGACCTGTTCGACCTACAAGACGGGCAAGTATCCGACGCGCGAAATCACGCCGGAAGAATACTGCGACGCATACGTTGCCTTCCGCGACGCCATGCGCGCCGTAGATCCGCGCGTGAATCTCGGCGCGCCGCTTTGCGGAGGCGGCTCGCTCTGGGACCGGACCGTCATGGCGCGTCTTGGCGAAGTCGCCGATTTCTTTGTCGTCCACTCCTACGCCAACGTTCCTCAGCGCTCGGACGGCGACTCCTTCCGCGCGCTATTCGACGACCGCTCCGAATACCTGCGGCGGCGCTTCGACGAAATCGGGGCTGCCATCGGGCCGCGTGCGCGAATCGCCGTCACGGAATTCGGCGCGCGCCAGACGCAGCACACGACGCTCGCGGCGGCGCTGGTCAACCTCTCGACGCTCATGGACTTCGCCGCCGATCCCCGGATCGTCCACGCGGACTACTGGCAGTTCGTGAACGAGGGGTTCGGCATGGTCCGCGGCGAGCGCGGGGCGTTCGTGAAGCGCCCCACGGCCTGGGCCTTCCAGCTCTTCTCGCGCAATACGCTGGACTGGATCGTCGAATCCGGCGTGGCAGGGGGGACTGTTTGCGCCGCCTCCGGCTGCCCCGCCGTTCCCGCCGGCTGGGCCGGCCGCAACGTCATGGAAGGAGTGCCCTTCCGCTATCGCGAGGAAGGAACGGCGGAAAACACCGGCACGCGCTACACGCTTCTCCCCGATGGGACGCACCGGCTGGACTTCCTCGACAACCGCCATTTGAACTTCTACCAGCTTTCCGCCTTGTTGAAGGGGCTTCCGACAGGCTGCCAATGCCGCTGGCGCGTTTCCTGTGAAATGTGGACGGAGCCTCGCGACCCGGCGCGGCCGATCGAGGCGCATCTCGAACTCGTGGACGGGCGCGGCTGGGGCACCACGAAGTCGGCCGCAAGCGGCGACAGCGTCTCAGGCATCGACCCGATCCGCGTTTCGTTCGACTACGCTCCGCTCGATGACAACCCCGGTTCGCTTCTCCTGCGCTTCCGCCGGACGGGCGCAGGGGCAGGGTCGGTCTTCGTGCGCGATCTACGGGTCGAAGCCGTGCCGAAGACGGCGCCGTCCGGTCCGGCCGTGCGGGCGCAGCTTTCCGTCTCCGCCTCTCGTTCGCTTGGCGCGGGCGTTTTCATCAACCGCTCGTTTGTGCCGCAGACCATCCGTTTCGACACCGCCGGACTACTTGCCGGAGGCGCTTCGGCGACGTCGGCCAAAGGCGAAGTCCTTTCCGGCCCCCACGCCTACGCGACCAACGAGGAAGATCCCCGCGCCGTCGAACTTCGTCCGCTGCCGGTCTCCGTCGAGGGAGGCGTCGCCTCGTTCCTGCTTCCGCCGCATTCCGCCGCAGGAGTCCGCGTCTCATGTTCTGCGGACAAGGCTGAAACCCGCGTCGTGGCGCGGGCGCCCGGACGCTACGAAAGCTGGCCGTTCGTCGAAACGGTCGGCAATCGCATCGTCGTCGCCTACAGCGACGGCGAACGGCACAATGCCGGCGAACGCGGACGCGGGGTCTTCGCGAAGACTTCTGACGACGGCGGGCGGACGTGGAGCGAACCGGTTGCCGTCGTGCAGTCGCCGGAACTTGGCGCGACTGCAGTCGGGAAAGGCCGCGACAACGAAGGCCGGATGCTCCTCTGGACACGCATCTACGGTGGCGACAAACCGGGTTTCGAACTTTTCCGCACGACGGATGGCAAGTCGTTCGAACGAGTCTCCCGCCTTCCGTTTTTCGCCAAGGGCGGGCAGATCATGGATGTCGTGAATGTCGGGGGGCGGCTTGTCTCGCTTTGGTTCGCCGGAGACTACAGGACCGACGCGACGTTCGCGTGGGGGACGATCTCAAGCGACGACGACGGCGCGACCTGGACGCGCCGGACCGTTGAACGCGGAATGCCGCTCTCCGAATGGCCGACCGAACCCTCGGCAGTCCATCTTGGCGGCGGACGGCTCCTCGCCGTCGGGCGCGCCGAATCGGATGGAGGGCGACTCTTTCTGCTCGTTTCGGAGGATGGTGGCGCGACGTGGACGAAGCGCCGGACGAACATCGGCGACGTGATGAAGTCCACGCCATCGCTCCTCCTCGATCCCGTCACGGGCACGGTGACGCTCTACTACTACGAACGCGGCAAACGCCTCTTGAAGCGCCGCATCTCGCACGTCGCGGACATCCTTGCGAATCCGGAGGGATGGCCGGAGCCGGAAATCGTCGCGCATGGCGACGAATCCCGCGCCACCGACGCGGGCAACCCCAACGCGGCCGCGTTCGGTCCGCTCCATCTGGTCGCATGGTATTCCGGGGCGAAGCGTCCCGACGCGACCGTCTATTTGACAGCATTGCAAGAACCATGACACTTGAACCCATTCTCAAAATCGGCGGCGAATGCCTTGACAACGCAGGGCGGAGCGACTTCGAAAAGTCGCTCGCCGTGCCGGAGGAGGACGCGCCGCATCCCGTCCAGCCATCGACTTCCCCCGACCGCGTCCGGTCGCCGCTGCGCGTCGATTTGGAACGCGTGGGGACGTTGCGGCCGCGTGGCGCGCGCGAAGTCGGGCCGTCCAACTGGACGATCGGATGCGAGGTCCTCGACCGCGACTTCGCCGACTTCCGCGAATACCGCCATCTCGTCGAACCGCTTGGCATCAAGACTGTCCGTCTTCAGGCCGGTTGGGCCAAGTGCGAGCGAATCCCCGGCGTTTTCGACTTCGCATGGCTCGACGAAATCATTGACTACCTCAAGGGTAAGGACCTCGACGTCATTCTCGAAACCTCCTATGGCAATCCCGTCTATCCCGGCGCCGGAGGCTGGGATCTTTCGGGCGGAATCCCGTCGTCCGAGGAGGGGCTGCGACACTGGGACGTCTGGATCGATGCCCTTTCGAAACACTTCGCGGGGCGCGTGGACTTCTGGGCCATGTGGAACGAACCGGACAACAACCGCGAGGCGAACACGCCGGAAAAGGTCGCGGCCTTCAACCGACGCACGGCCCTCGCGATCCGCCGGAACATTCCCGGCGCGCGCCTTCAGGGGCTGTCCCTCGGCGGCAACGACCCCGAGTATTTCGAGGCCTGCCTCAAGGCGCTGGCGGCCACTGGCGACGTGGACCTCTTCGAGACCTACATCTACCACGGCTACGAACTGGCGCCGGAAACGAGCTACCCGATGGTCGAGGCGAAACGTGCCATCCTCGCCAAGTATTCCTCCAAGGCCCGCTTGCGCCAGGGAGAGAACGGATGCCCGTCGGAGATGATCGACTTCTTCGCGCTCTGGAACAATCCCTGGACCGAATTCAGCCAGGCCAAATGGGATATGCGGCGGATGCTTGGAGACTTCGCGCACGGAGTTGAATCGAGCGTTTACACGATGAGCGATTTCCGCCACGACGGCGCGGAAATCCGTTCACCCAACAACAAGGGTCTCGTCCGCGCCAACGCCGACCGCAAAACGATTGCCATCAAGCGGGCATGGTATGCCGTGCAGAATGTAGCTGGCGTTTTCGACGGCTCCGTTGAACGCGACCTGACGGGGCGGGCCTCCTGCACCGACATCACGGTCTCCTTCCAGGCATACGCGAAGAAAACGGCCGACGGCCGCGCGCATCCCCTCTTCGCTTTCTGGACGCACGGGCACATGGCGTCGAAGGCGGACTGGACCGCCGTGAAGCCATCCGATCTCGTTTTCGACCGTCCCGGCGATTCCTTCGAGACGCGCCCCATGGTCTTCGACTGGCGCGGCGCGCCGCTTGAAAACCCCGTGTGGGTGGACCTGCTTTCCGGCCGCGCTTACGCATTCCCGGCGGAGAACCAGCTTGTCCACTCGGCCGGAGTCACATTCATTGACGTCCCCGTTTACGATTCTCCCTGCGTTATCGCCGAACGCGCGGCGCTTGATCTTTCCCGGATGGATTGAATTTTGTGCTGTCGCGCGGTATCCTGCGCGACATGCAACGGATCGGGCTTCTCATCGAGCGGCATTGGCACTACGGGCGGCGGCTGTGCGAGGGCATTGCGTCGCGAGCGCGGGAGCTGGGCGGGATGTCGCTGGAATTCATCGACTGGGAAACCCCGGCCGCGGGGCGCGGCCTGCGCGGGTTCGCCGGCTTCATCGCGCGGGTGTGGAGCGCCGACATCGCCAGGCGGCTGAAGGCGACCGGCCGGCCTGTGGTGGACGTTTACGGCGGCGTCGCCGAAACGCCGTTCGTGGTCGCCGACCAGAATGCGGACCTCGTGGGGCGGCTCGCCGCGGAGCACTTCCTCGACCGCAGGTTCGAGCGCTTCGCCTTCTGCGGCTACTCGTGCCAGCGCTATTCCGTGCTTCGGCGCAAGGCATACGCGCGGGCGCTGCGAGAGGCCGGGTTCGAATGCGACGTCTTCGAGGACGCGTCCTTCACGGCGGAGAAGTTCGGGCGAAAGGTCATCGGCAGGGGCGACTACGACGCGGGGCTTGCCGCCAGGCCGCTCGCCGCGTGGCTCAAGTCGCTCGAAAAGCCGGTCGCCGTGTTCTGCGCGCACGATCTCGTGGCGCTGCAGGTGGCCGAGACGTGCCGCAAGGCGGGGCTCGGCATCCCGCGCGAAGTCGCGGTTCTCGGAGTGGACGACGATCCGCTGCTCTGCGACTTCCGGGAACCGACGATTTCGTCGATCGATCCGAATCCGTTCGAGATCGGGCGCGAGGCCGTGGACGCGCTGGCGGAGTGGCTGGCGAACCCCGGGCGTCGCCCCGCCGA
>DJYI01000164.1:0-32956 GCA_002448475.1 Verrucomicrobia bacterium UBA6982 | reverse complement strand
CCCCGCCGACAGGCGTCCGGCCCCGGCGGGCCTCGTCGGGCGGGCCTCGACGCAGACCTGCCCCGCGCCCGAGCCGTGGCTCTCTGACGCGCTGTGCTACATCCGCGAAAACATCGGGCGCAACATCAACGCCTCCGAAGTCATCGCGGCGCTCGGGCGCTCGCACACGACCGTCGAGGCGGCGTTCCGGGAAAAGCTGGGGACGACGGTGCGCAGGGAAATCGCGCGCGTCCGCATCGAGGAGGCCAAGACGCTCTTGCGGGACGCGGCGCTGCCGCTTGCGGAAGTGTGCAGGCGCGCGGGCTTCTCGTCAAGGGCCTATTTCACGGCTGCGTTCCGCGCGGCGACGGGGCTCGCTCCCGGCGCCTGGCGGGAGTCCGCCGGGTCATCCCGGCGTCGTCAACTGCGGGAGGCGTCCGGTCGGATCGGCGTTGAAGTCCGGGACTGACCTGGCCGTGCGCGGCGGGCGCGACGCGGAAAGAGTCGAGTGGCTCGTATCCGCGCGCCGCCATGAGTTCGTCCCACCTGGCCGGGAGTTCGATCTTCACGGTGGCGAAGCCTCCTCCCGGAACGCACAGAGACTTGTTTCGAGAGGAATCCCCCGTAACGAGTATCGCGGTCTTGCCGGGGGCCATCGCCGGAACGGTGTCCATTCTGGAAAGTCCCGTCCAGGCGAGCCATGGCGGGGTGTCGGTTTCGGCGGCGCCCTCCTTGCGCGCCACCGTCCGCTCGTGTGCCGCGAGCGGATACTTTTCCGGATCGAACGCGCTGCCCGGGTTGCCCCAGTAGTTTGCGAACGCCCGTGAGCCGAGCGGCAGACGCGCCGCGCTTTCCAGCGCGCGGCACAGAGCGTCCTTGGAGCTGTATTCGCGGGCCAGATCCCGCGCCACGCCTTCCGTGACCAAAAACGTCCGCCATGTCTGCGGCATGCCGCTGGCCAGGGCCATCTGCGACTTTTCGACAGCGTCCCACGCCATCATGTCCTTGATGCGGGCGGCGTCGGCGGTCGCGGGAACGAGGTTGTTGCCCCAGTTGATCGACGAGGCTGCGGTGAGAGTGGAGTCGTCCGCCGCGAAGCCGCGCTGCACATGCCAGGGGGCCCAGCCGACGGCGGCGGCGGCCTTTTCGTCCTCGGCGATGACCCATGGCATGAGGTATCCGAACGTGCCCATCCGAGATTCCTTCACTCGGTAGCCGCCGAGATTGAGCATGGCGAGATTGACGAAGCGGCCAAGGACGGCGTTCCTAGGCTCCGAAATCTCGCCCTGACCGCAGTCGAAGCCGAGCTGCCGCGCCACCGGTCCGTTGAGCCAGCAGTATGGAGTCCACGCATGAGTCGAGGAGAGCGTCCGCCGGAAGTCGCCGTTTTTCATGGCTTCGGCGAAGGCAAGCAGGACCGGCATGAATTCCGGCGGGCATCCCGCCATGACTCCGTTCACCGCGACATGGCGCACCGTGACCTCGCGCTGCGCCGGAGGAATCGCGCCAAGCGACTTTTCCGGCGGGAGGTCGGTGAACGCGAGGAATTCCTCCACGGCCTGCGCCGTCGGGGGGACCACCGGCAGGCCGTCCGTCCATCCGGAATCGAGAAAAATCCGCTGGATGTCGGCGAAGGACCCGGAAATCGCGGCCGTGGCGGATTCTGACTTGGCGTCGTCCTGCGACGCCGCGTCATCGGCCGAGGTCGCATTGGCGCCGGCCGCCGGCGAAGGCGCCGCCGCGCCAAGAAGCCCGGCCTTCACCTGCGGCCAGAGCGTCTTGCGCGTGTTTTCTAGCAGCTCCTCGCGGGTGTGACTGGCGAACGAGCCAGGATATTCCGCGATTGCGAGCCGCGCGAGCCCGGCCGCGCGGGCGGCGCCAGCGGCCTGTTTCGAAAATCCCGGCGCGGCGATCATGACAGACGGGATCCCGATCGCCTCAGCGGCGATGCACGAGCCAGTTTCCTTTGGAGTGCAAAGTCCGCACCCGCCATTGCCGGACACGACGGCGTCGACGCCGAATTCGCGCAGCCTGTCCTGGAAGCGATCCTTTTCGCGGCGCACGACGCCTGGGCGGGGATAAGGCCCAGCGGAGCCGATTTCCGAAAGGACGTAAACCTTCGCGGTCGGGAATTCCGCGAGAATGAGCCGGCGCAGTTCGGGGTGGGTCACGTTGGCCATGAAACTGCCGCCGACGAGGGCGACCGTCTTGCCGTCGAGCGACGCGAGCCTCGGCGCCGGGGCGATTGAGTCCACGGCTGATTCCGGCACCGGGGATAGGACGGAGAATTCGTCCGGGGCGGGGATGGCCGCGGCCTCGGCGTCCGCCTTGGCCCATTCTGGCAGCGCGCAAGCGCCGTCCGGGCATTCCGGCGGTTCCGCGCCATGCAGGGCGACCGTGGCGACAAGGGCGGCGACATGCAGCGACGACGATTTTTTCATGGTGGAAGTCCTACCTTTCGCCGCGAAATCCTACACCTTGATTTTCCCTTCCGCAACTGCCTTTTTTTGTGTTTGAAAAATTGTGCTTGCTTCACAAGGCGCAATGGCATAGCATCGACCGCGTTTCGCTTCCGCGCTGCCGTCAGGCGGGCTTTCCAGCCTGCGGCGCTCCCTACCGGCGTCGCCGGTTGGCTGACAAGTTCCATTTTCCCACACCTACAGAACCAGCAAAACAACAGCAATCATCGCTTTCTGCATGACGTCGCTACCTGAAACCTGAGAAATTTCCCGACTGCGACACGATGCGAGAAAGGAACGCGCGTATCCTCGCGCGAGCCTTCTTCCGTGTTCAGTCGCAGGCAATCTCAGGGCCTCAGGTAGGACATGGAAAAGGCCGCATTGGCTTCATGGCCCTTCCCGTGCAGCAGCCGACACGAGGACCGCCACCATGAGCCCCAGCCCCGCCAGCCGCCGACTCCTTCCACGCCTCCTTGCCATCCGCCTTTCGACCGCCGCAGCCGCAGTTTCGGCGGCGTTCGGACTGTCTGCGTCCAGAGCCGCCTTCGGCGTCGATGATTCCGCCGCCTCGTGGTTTGACGCGAAAATCGATTCATATTCAGTCTGGCCGACCAACAATCCGGTCGAATTCGGGGGCGAATGGCTGAATTCGAGAGTGGCGACACTGCGCGACGGAGCGCTTTCGGTGGACGCTTCGAACGAGCCGTTGTCGTTTGCGGCCGTCGAAGCCAAGCCGCTTTCCGACGTGCCGTCGCGGGTAGTCGTGGGTTTCGACGACGTCTGCTCCGTCGCTTCGTCCGTGCCCGACGTTCCTCACGACGGACCGAAAGCCGGAGTGTGTCTGGTGGCGGGGGCGCATTCGGCGCCGACGTTCCACGTTCTGGCATTCGATCAGGAGACTGGTGGAAACCAGTGGCTTGACACGGGAATCGCCGCCGGGACGCGGAGCGTCGAAATGTCCATCTGGCAGGAGGGGGACGACGCCTCGGCGGGGCTTGTCCGAGTGAACTACGCGTTCGATTCCGACCAGGAGGTCGAGACGCGCGTCCTTGTCGGCGCGGCTGAAACGACCTACGGCGCAGTTTCCATGAGTGGGGCGTTCTCGCTCAATGGCCTTTTCGCCACGGCGGCGCCGTCGTTTTCAGTGTTCCCGGAGGAAGGCATCGCAACAAACTTCAACGGCGCCGCCGCCACGTATCGGGTGACTGCGAGTGGCTGGTCGGACTTGACGTATTTCTGGTCTCTTGACGGAGTTGCGGTTTCGACGGCGATTAAAGATGAGTGCATTCTTTCGTGGGGACTTGCCGATGCCGGGAGGCACACCCTGGAATGCGTCGTGTCAAACGGCTTGGAGGAGGTGCGGCGCGCGGAGTGGGCAATTGATGTCGCGCGCCGCCTGTGGGTCAAGGAGGGCAGCGCCGTCGTTTCACCGACCGGAGCGGACGAAACTTCCGCGTTTCCAACGCTTCAAGCCGCAGTGGACGCGGCGCAGGACGGAGATGAAATCTGGGTGCTTCCTGGCGCTTACGGGATTTTTTTCCTAGGCGATGAAAAGCATTTGTCGGTCGTGGCCGCCGAGGGGCCGGAAACAACCTCGATGGATCCGAACCAGGGCGAGTATTGGGAGCCGAACATCTATGGTGGCTCGGAAGGGTGGCTCACCGTGACCGGATTCACGTTCAACGGGTGTTCCGCGCAGTACGCGACGCTTCGGAATTGCATTTGCAGGAACATCGATGGCATATTCGATCCGTGGTACACGTCGTTTTATGCAGCAAGGCTTGAAAACTGCCTTGTGACGAGCTGCGCCGCGCTCATGCTTTTCAATTCGTCGACGCTCGTCAATTGCACCGTCGTGGGCAATCATGTCTATACACAGCAGGACTGGGATGACCATTATTTTTACGATGACGAGTTCAACATCGGAATCATTGGTCCCGGTTGCACGGTCCATAACTCGATTGTCCGGTTCAACTGTCACCTGAACGGCGAGGAAAGGAACTACTGGGACGGAACGACGGGGTGGTCGGGCGGCGAATTGCCGACATTTGCAAGTTCGGCCACGTTTCCGCGCCCGGAACGTTCAACTGGCTCAATCTACACTGGCAATCCGCAATTTCTGGATTCGACGCTTGGAGACTGGCGGCTCGTCGCAGGTTCGCCGTGTCTGAACGCAGGCGATGGCGGATACGTGACATCGACGACGGATTTGGCCGGGAATCCGCGAATCCAGGGGGGTGCCGTGGACTTGGGCTGCTTTGAAGGCGGAGTTGTCCCCGACGCGCCGGATGTCCCGATTAATCTCCGCGTGGGGCAGGGCGTGGCGTCGGAGACGTTGCGCGTGACTTGGAACGCGGCCTCTATGGCGCAGGCGTATCGCGTCTACCGCGCTGCTGAAAACGACTTTAGCAATGCGGTCTTTGTGGGCGAGACGGAAGATCTCGTATTTTTTGACCAAACTACCGCTGCCGACACGACTTACTGGTATTTCGTACAATCTACGAACGTGACAGGCGCAAGTGCGGCTTCTTCTGGCGTTTCCGGGTTCCGAACCCCGCCGCTTGCTGTGACTACGGAATTCGCTCCCGGTGCCAAGGGCGGCGACCAATACAGCGTCGCGTTTGAGGCCGAAGGTGGGCGCGAACCCTATTCGTGGCGGCTGGAATCGTTTGGCGAATATGCGCCGACACGGCAGCAAAATTCCTTCGAGTCGGTGTCTGGGACTTCTGTAGGCGTTTCATCCGATGATGTCTGCGCCTCGTATCCTCTGCCGTTTTCTTTTCCCTTTTTCACTGAGACATACGACACGGTTTGGATCAGTAGCAACGGGACAATGGCCTTTGATGGCTCGTTTTCCGATTATGCGGTAGATGTGTTGACTTTAGAAAGTCATGCAATGATTGCGCCGCTGTGGCGTGATTTGCAACTTTCCCCCGGGGGCGTATACGCATCGCAAACAAGTTCAGATTCCATCACCTTCCGCTGGAGCGGATCATACTACAATGGCGGATCGATTAATTTTTCCGTGACGCTCCACGCCGACGGGAAGATTGAAATCAAATTCGGTTCCGGCAACGCCAACGGCGGACTCGTCGGAATTTCGGATGGAAACGGCACGACAATCTACGAGGAGATTTCCACTTCTCTCGCCAATGCGGAGGGTTTCGTCTTTTCTCCCGTAGCCGATGCCTCGTGGCTATCCATCGACCAGGATTCTGGAGTGGCGTCCGGGCGTCCGCTGGAAAACCAGACTAATCGGGTCGTGGCGGTAGTGACGGATGCTTTTGGCAACACCGCTCGCCGGGAATACGAGATCATCGTTTCCGACACGACCGATTTGCGCCCGGTTGTCACGAAGATGACTCCTGCCGAAACGACCATTAAGGCGTTTCCCGGCGATGAGCTGCTGTTTGAGGTGGAGGCGGTCGATCCTGACGGCAACGACATTGTCTATACGTGGATAGTCGATGGCGTCACGAACATGACGGGATTGGCAACGGCGTTTTCGTGGACGCCTGACGCCGAATCTTCAGGCGCACACACCATAGCCTGCCGCGTGGCCGACGGCTACTGGGACGATTTGGCCGCGACATGGACGGTCTCGCTGCCCGACTGGTTCGTTTCGCCGGATGGCAGCGCATCCAATTCCGGTAAGAGCCTCGCGACGGCGTTTGATTCGCTTCAGGCGGCCATTGACGCGGCCTCCGCCGGCGACACGATTTACGTCGCGGACGGCACCTACACACCCGTCTCGACGGCAAACAAGACCGTCCGCATCCTTGCCGCCCCCGGCGCCTCGCCGGTCATCGACGGCGGCGGGACGAACCGATGCGTGTATGTGGGGCGTGGATCTTCCTACAGGAACACCGTTTTTGATGGCTTTACCCTTCGTCATGGTTACAATCGAGAGGAAGGCGGTGGAACTCTAGGCGGAACATTCGTCAACTGCACCATAGAAAACTGTGGAACGCAAACATCCTCTTTGCTTTCTTCGGGTGGGTCATACGCATCCGGTGGAGGCGCATACAGTGCCAACTTGTTCAACTGTGAGGTGCGCGGATGTTCGTCAGGACACGGAGCAGGCATTTCATACTGTTACGCCAGTAATTGCGTTATTCGCGGAAATTCCTCAACTTCCATCGCGAACTGCTACGGTGGAGGCGCATACTATGGAACGCTTGAGGACTGTACCATTCGCGACAACCGCGCTCACTACGGAAGCGGGGCCGCCTACGCAACACTCACACGGTGCACCATTACCCGAAACCGCGCCACGGCCAACCAGGCCACCTATTCGTGTACAATGACAGGTTGCATTTCGTGGGGCAACACATTCTTTGACCGCATTTCGTCTGACACATGGTGCCTATATGGCAGCGCCACTTATTCTTGTATTGAAGGAGGCTTTTCAGGAACGGGGAATACTTCATCAGACCCTATCCTCGTGGAGCATCCCGACGGCCACATCGGGCCGTTCTATACATCGCCGGCAATGGGCAGGGGGGACCGGTCTGGAGGTCTTGCCGGTGTCCTTGTCCGCACTTCCGCGACTGGCCCCGGATATGTTTCACCGAGCGTCGTTTCGGCGGCTGGCTCGAATGTCGTCATGACGGCCACGCTCCCCAACGCCTACCATGCTTTTTCCGGTTTCAGCGTCAACGGCGTGGAGATGACGGATGGCATGGAGCGGGACGGCCTCGACTACCGGCTTTCGTTTGCCGTTCCCGATGGAACGAACTGCGTCGATGTCGTTGCCGAGTTCCCGCCGACGACATTCCATGTCAAGCCGGACGGCAGCAACACGAATGACGGGCTTTCCTGGGCCACGGCAAGGGCAACGATTACCTCGGCCGCCGGGTCGGCCGTGTCGTTTGACACGGTGCTCGTCACGAACGGCGTCTATTCGTCATTCTCCGCCACGAAGAATGCGGCTCTGACCATCCGCAGCGTTGAGGGTCCCAAAAGCACCGTTGTCGATGGCGGCGGCTCGTCCCGCTGCGCCACATTAGGCTATGTTTCAGCCCACACGGCAACGGTAGTCGAGGGGATCACGCTTCGAAATGGATACAGCGGATCGGCTTCTGGCGGCGGTGCTTTCTGTGGAACGCTACGAAACTGCATCCTGTCCGGGAACCGCGCTTACAACAGTTCTAGTTACGGTGGCGGCGGGAGCGCATACAGCAATCTCCGTGACTGCATCGTGACTAACAACTCTGCCTACAACGGCGGTGGAACATGGCACGGAACAATCACCGATTGCACAATCGTGAACAATTCGGCCTCATACGACGGCGGCGGGGCCTACTGGGGAAACCAGTTCGGCAATGTTTACCGCGGCAATTACGCCGCACGCAACGGAGGGGGCGCATGGGGCGCCGCCTTGTCCGGATGCGTTCTTGAAGGGAATGTCGCCGATGGTTCCGGTGGCGGTGTTTGCGACTCGAATGCCACGAACTGCCTATTCCGAGCCAACAACGCAAACAGCGGCGGTGGCGCTTCGGGCGGGTCGGCAGCGAACTGCCAGTTGAGCGGGAACACGGCGACCTCCAACGGCGGCGCCTACGGCGCAACTCTCGTGAACTGCACGGTTGTAGGGAACAGGGCATCCATGTGTGCGGGGTCCTACAACTGTTCCTTGACTCGGAATGTCTTCTGGGACAACGCGCTTCTGGAGTTTCAAGGCGTAAAGACCGAGGAGGACAGTGCGACAAATCCGATGCTGGTGCTGGTGGACGACGGCATCTACCGCCTGTCCGTCCATTCGCCCTATATCGACGCGGGGACGGGAAGCACGGCGGGGCTTCCGGCGACCGACCTCGCCGGCGGGGCGCGCATCCAGGGCATGGCCATTGACTGCGGCGCCGTCGAAGGCGGCGTCGCGGGCAACTGGGTCGGCCTGTCCAATGACGGCTATGGCTCCGCCTCCGGTGCCTTCGTGGTGCCGGACGGCGGTAGCGTTACGCTCCGCGCCGAGCAGGGCGACGGCGAACACTCTTTTCTCGGTTTCTTCGCGGGCGGCGAGGCGCTTGGCGGTGTCGTGTCCTCGGGCCTTGTCCACGAGGTCACCTTCACGCCGACGGCGGAGACGACGGATGTCGTCGCCAAGTTCGAGCGACGCACGTTCCACGTCTCGCCCGACGGCGACGACGCGGCGGATGGCCGCTCGTGGGAGACGGCGTGTCGGACAATCAACGCGGCGCTTGCATCGGCGCATACGGGAGACACTGTTCTCGTCGCCGACGGTACCTATTCCCCGTTTACATTCTCACGCAACGACTTCGTCGCAATCCGAAGCGTGAACGGGCATGAGGCAACCATTATCGACGGCGGCGGGACGCAGCGCTGCGCTACGTTCGGCGGCACTTCGACAGTTTCCAACGACTCCAACGCCATCACGAACGCTGTTTTGGAAGGCTTCACGCTCCGAAACGGGCGCGCCTCCAATGGCGGCGGCGGGCAATACGGCTCCTACCGCTACTGCCGCTTCGAGAGCAATGTGTCCACGTCTTCCTACGGCGGCGGCCTCTACTACGGCATGGCCGATTCGTGCGTCTTCTGGAACAACCAGGCTGGGTATGGTGGCGGAGTGGCCTATACGACACTCAGAAACTGTACTGTGGTGAAGAATTACGCCTCATCACAAGGCGGAGGATGCTATGGGTTGACTGGATATAATTCCATCGTCCATTCAAATACCTGTGCCAATAGTTCCAGCGGAAACTGGTATTCCTGCACGATGTACAACGTCTGCAACGGAGGAACATATACATCAAACAATTCCTTTGTGGCCAATCCGCAGTTCGTCTATCCTGACGCAGGCGATTTGCGGCTGCGCATTGGATCGCCCTGCATTGACGCGGGCAACAATTCGTATGTTCGCACGGAACTTGATGTCGCCGGGAATGCCCGCATCCAGAACGGAACCGTCGATGTCGGCGCATACGAGGGCGGGGTGCCAGGTTTCGTTGTCGGCACGGCGATTGTCGGCTACGGCGATGTGTCGCCGAAATACGCCATCGCCGATGCGACCGACGAGGCGATTCCGCCCGAGGCCGTGTTCATTGCGGTCGAATCTGACCGCCCGTTCCTCGGCTTTGAGACGAACGGCGTTTTCGTGTCTGCCGAGGAAGTCGGTGACACGCTGACGTATGCGGGCGTGTCCGCAGATGCGACCGTGACGCTACACTTCGCGACGAATATCTACGTCAATGCCGCGACGGGCGACGATGCGAATGGCGGCTTTACGCCGGAAACGGCCAAGAAAACGCTCCAAGTCGGAATAGATTTGGCGAAATCGGGCGAGACGGTTTTTGTTGCGCCGGGAACTTATTCGCCTGTAAGCGTGACCAACAAGTCGATCAAGGTTGTGGCAACTGAAGGGTGGGAAAAGACCATTATTGACGGCGGTGGAGTCCAACGCTGCGTGACGGCAAGTTCCGGTTACAGTATCGTGTTCGTCGGCTTTACCATTTGCAACGGGAATCAATCATACGGCAACGGGTCAAATGCCGGAGGAGGTGGCGTGATGTTTGGCGAATATCACAATTGCGTCATCAAAAACTGTCGGACGCATATTTCAAGCTATGGTTACGGTGGCGGCGCTTTCAGGGCAAAACTTGTGAATTGCCTCATCATGGGCAATACTGCCAATGCAGGTGGTGGCACAAGAGAAGGAACTCTGATCAACTGCACTGTCATAGGAAATCGGGCTACGAACTGGGGCGGCGGCGGCGTTGATGGCGGAACAATCCAAAATTCAATTGTGTGGGGCAACTATGTCAACAGCACTTCCTCGTCTTACGTTTCAACCTACAATCACAATGGCGGAACGTTCACATATTCCTGCACGTTCCCGGCTATGTCTGGCACCGGGAACATTTCCTCCGATCCGCGCTTCGTCGATCCTGCGAATGGCGATTACAGGCTTCTGAACCACTCGCCGTGCATCGATGCCGGCAGTGCTTCTTATGTGTCAGGTGAGGTTGATCTTCTCGGCGCTCCGCGCTTCGTCGGCGCCGCGCCGGACATGGGCTGCTACGAGGGAGCGGTTGAGCTGCCGCTTCCCGAAACTCCTGCGGCGTTTGAGGCGGCGGATGGACGCAAGATCGGCTTTGTCCGTCTGTCGTGGAACGCCGCTGACTGGGCGTGGTCGTATCGCGTCGAGCGCGCGTCCGAATCAGTTCCGGGCGCATGGACGGCGCTCGGCACGACGGATGCGCTCTTCTTTGACGACACGACGGCGGTTCCAGGCGAAAACTACTACTACCGCGTCTGGGGCGTGAATCCGGAAGGTTCGAGCGAATCTCCATCCGATGAAGATCTCGGATGGTGCCTCGCCGCACTTGAAATTTCCGAGCCTGACTTCGGCACTATCACGGCCGGCATTCCGTTCGAGGCTGCGTTTTTGGCAAGCGGCGGCGCGGGATCATACCTATGGCGCACCGGCGCGGAATCATACAATCTCGAATCGGCCGATTCGTCATGGATCGCCGACGACGGCGCGTCGACCGGCGTTTCGGGCGATGACAGCTGCCAGGTCTATCCGCTGCCGTTCGATTTCCCGTTCTACGGCAGGACATACGACAAGGTCTGGGTGAACTCCAACGGCGCGCTTGCCTTCGACTCCTCATGGACCGCGTATTCAGCCAATCTGCAGGGGTTCACCAACCGCGTGGCCATCGCGGTGCTTTGGAAGGATCTGCGCACGGGCGGACGCGGCGTCACGGCGACGGCGAACGGCACGGAGTCGGTCTCGTTCCACTGGAACGGCTGCACATACTATTCCGGCGGCGCGGCGGTCAATGCCTCCGTCACGCTGTTCGCCGACGGAACAATCCTCTGCTCATACGGCGCGGGGAACTCGGCGGGAGGATTCGTCGGAATTTCAGCCGGCGACGGAGTCCGCTACGAATATCTTGATTTCGTCGGTTCTTCGATGGCAAATGCCGACGACATCGTCTTCGCGCCGGAGGGCGTTCGCGGAATGACGCTTTCGCCGGGCGGCGTCCTTTCTGGAACCGCCGACGCCGCGGGAACATACGCGTTCACGGTGGCCGTCTCAGACGCCTACGGCAATGTCGCCACGCTGCCGGTCTCGCTTTCGGTCGAGGAGAATCCGAACATGCGACTCGTTCGATTCGACCTTGGAGAGCATGGCGCGCGCGTGGGCGGCGGAGCGCTCGTGCAGGGCGTCCTGCTTGGCGGCGACGCGACCGCGCCGGTCGTGCGCGCGGCTTCCGGCTGGGTCTTCGACGGCTGGGATGCCGATTTCACCGCCATCGCGGACAATCTGACCGTCACGGCGCAGTGGCGTCCGGCCAAGCCGGCGATCCGCGTCATCGATGTCGCCGCCCCGGTTGCGGTGAATGCCGGGGACGACATGGAAGTCACATGGACGCTTGAAAACTGGGGCAATGCCGCGTTCAACGGGACGATGGCCGAGGAAGTCCGGCTCGTTCCCGCAGGTGGCGGTGCCTCCGTGACGGTTGCGTCGGTGTCCTGCTCCGACCAAATCGCGCGCGACGGCACCGTGCAGCGCTCGGCTTCGTTCGCGCTCCCGAAGAAGGGCATGGAGGGCGAATGGATCGTCCGCGTCGTGTCGGCGCTGAGGTCGTCCGTTTCGCTCCACGCGACCGGCGTTTCGGCAGAAGCGGCGGCACCGCTCGTCGTTTCGGCGATTCCGCTGCCGGATCTGACGGTCGCGGATGTCGCGGCCACTTCTGACTTGCTCGTTCCCGGCGGGACGATTTCCGTTTCCTACGCGGTCCGCAACGACGGCGCGGCGGACGCACCCGGGCCGTGGATGGACTCGATCTGGCTCGTCTCCGACACCTCGGACGACGCGGTGAAGCTCGCCGACATCGCCCGCGCCGGAACGCTTGCACCCGGCGAGGTTCGCGCCGAAAGCGCGGAGCTCGCTATTCCCGAAACCGTGGCGCTTGCGGGAGCGGTGCGCGTCCGCGTGGTCGCGGATTCCGGAGACGCCGTGGTGGAAGTCGGCGATGGCGACAACGCGGCTCTTTCCGGCGCCGCCTGCGAACTGGCACGGCGGCTGTTCGTGTCGGCCGCGTCGACGTCCGTTTCCGAGGCGAACGGTTCGGTGCGCTTCACCGTGAAGCGAAGCGGCCCACGCGGTTCCGCGCTTGTCGTGGCGTTTGCCGCAGATCCCGCAGGGCATCTGACGATCCCGGAGACGGTCACGATCCCTTCCGGCAACGCTTCGGTGAACGCGACGGTGCGCGGAATCGACAATTCCACGGTCGAAGGGCCGCGCAACGTTTCCGTGACCGTTTCCGCAGAAGGCTTCGGCGATGCGGCGGCGATGGTTACCGTGACGGACAACGAGACGCCGCACCTCTACCTTTCGCTTTCCGGCGCGACCGTCCGCGAGGGCGGGACGCTTTCCGGTTCCGTTCGGCGCGAACTCGTGACCGATTCTGCGCTTGTGGTCTACCTCTCCGGTCCTTCGACGAGCCGCTGCTCCTATCCGTCCTCCGTCACGATACCGGCGGGGGAGGGGAGCGCCGCGTTTGAAATCTCCGTTCCCGACAACACGACCTCGCAGCGCGAAGTCTCCTACACGCTCCGCGCGTCGGCGTCTGGCCTCGTGGCCGCGACGGTGCCGCTTTCCGTTGTCGACGACGATATTCCGGGCTTCACGCTCGAACTCTATCCGGAAATGGCGTCCGAAGGAGCCGGCCCGAGCGCGGTCTACGCGACGCTGACGCGCGTGGACCAGTCGCAGATCGCCAAGGATGTGACGGTGCGCCTTTCGCAGTCCCCGGCGGGCAACCTGATCCTCCCGGCGTCGATCAAGGTTCCGAAATACACGATGGCGGTGCGCTTTGCCGTGGGAACGGTGGACAACGCGCTGGATGACGGCGACCGCGAGGTCGAAATCAACGGCGCGGTCGTGATCGAGGACTGCGGTTGCGACGGCCAGCCCTCCACTGGTGACGCAATCCGCGCAGCGCTGACCGTCATCGACGACGATGGCCCGGCGCTTTCGCTCAAGGCCGAGCCGGCCACGATGAAGGAGGGACTGGAGGAGGCCGGTTTCCTCGTGCTTTCGCACAATTCGTCGCTGGCGGAAGACCTCGAAGTCGCGCTTTCGTTCGACGTCGAGGGAGAAATCGACATTCCGGGGACGGCGACGATTCCGGCGGGCGTTTCGTCCGTGCGCATCCCCGTGCGGACTCTTGACGACGGCGTGGAGGACGGTGCCAAGCTCGTGTCGGTCTACGCCGAAGACGCGACAGGCGTTTTCGCCCCGGCCTCGACGTGGGTGCAGGTGAGCGACCAGAACCTTCCGGATCTTGTCGTTGCCACCGTCGCGGTTCCGGCGGGCGTCGTGGCCATGGAACGGTTCGCCGTGTCGTTTGTCGTCACGAACCAGGGCTTCATGGCGCGCAGCGCCGCCGTGCCATACGCCGTGCACCTCCTGCGCGGGGCAACGGGCGGGGCCGTCACGGCCTCGACGATTCAGGCGACCGGTTCGATTTCCGGCGGGCTGGCCGTGGGCGAGTCAAAGGCCGGAGAGGCGATTCTCGCCGCGCCGGAGATGCCGGGGGACTTCCGCGTCGTCGTTGTGCTGGATCCGGATGGCACGATTTCCGAACTGGATTCGGCCAACAACACGACGGTGTCCCAGGTCTTTTCCGTCTCCGCCGCCTACGCGGCCGAGGTGGTCGCGGACGCCGACGCCTACCTGCCCGGCGAGACAATCCGCATCTCGGGCGTCGCGACGCTTGCCGGCGGCGCCCCGGCGGCGCTCGTCCCGGTGGACGTCTACATGCTGCGCGACTCCTACCGGAAAACCCTTTCCGCCACCACGGCGTCGGACGGGTCGTTCTCCGTCCAATACACGCCGACCTCCGGCGAATGCGGACACTATCGGATTGGCGCGTGCTATCCGGGGTCCGGTTCCTCCGCCGAGCAGGACGAGTTCGACGTGCTGGGCATGAAGCGCACCTCGACCTCTGCCATTACGTGGGACATCGCGCTTGGAGACGTGGCGACGCGAACGACGGCGCTCAAGAATCTCTCGGCCGCGCCGCTGACGGGGCTGACGGCCACCTTCACCGGTGTCCCCGGGGCCTGCTCGCTCGAATACACGCTTCCCGAAACAGTTTCAGCGAACGGGACTGTCACGTTCTCCATGACCGCGACGGCGGTCGGAATGACAGAAGACGTGGATTACGAAAAGTTCTACGTCCGTATCGCCAGCGCCGAAGGCGTGGCGCTGGACATCCCGCTCTACTTCCACTCCCAGGCGCAGCGCGCCCAGCTCCGCGCCACGCCGTCGAGCATCAACACGACGATGACGGTGGGCGGCGAACGCACGATCGAAGTGACCGTCTACAACGACGGCAAGGGCGACAGCGGCCCGGTGTCAGTGACCGTGCCCGCTGCGCGGTGGCTGAAGGTCTTGTCCGGTTCCTCGGCCGACAACCTCGCTCCCGGCGATACAATGACCGTCACGTTGCTGATTTCTCCGACAGAAGCCGACAACCTGACGCTGAACAGCCCGCTTTCCGGAGGAAATCTTGCCGTCAACTGCGCCAACGGAAGCGGATGTTCCGTGCCGCTCAAGTTCACGCCGGTTTCGGAATCGACGGGAGGTGTCGTGATTGATGCCGTGGACAACTACACCTACACGCTGGAAAGCGCCCCGCATCTGGCGGGCGCGACCGTGCGAATCACGAATCCATACACCGGGGCGCTCGTGGCTTCCGGCACCACTGGCGACGACGGACTTTGGACGGTGGCCGACATCCCCGAAGGCCGCTACCAGCTCCGCATCACGGCTGACATGCACGACGAATATGCCGACGAACTCGTCATCGAACCCGGCGCCACTGCCCGCGTCACGGCGTTTCTGCAATGCAAGCTCGTCACGGCCACATGGGAAGTTGTCAAGACCGAAATCGAGGACGAATACGAAATCCAGCTCCTTCTCGACTACGAGACACAGGTTCCCGCGCCGATAGTCCGGACAACGATGCCGTCTGAGTTCGACGATTTGGAGGAAGGCGAGAGCGTCGTGTTTACCATCCACGTCGAAAATACGGGCGTGATTGCCGCAGAGACCGTCACGCTGACACCACCGGAGATTCCAGAGCACGAGTTCGCGATTTCCGAGAACGGATTCCGTTTGGGGGCCGGCGAAGCAAAGGACGTCTCGGCGCGCCTTACCCATGTTCGTACCCGCTCAAAGATGCTTAAGGCCGCTTCGTTCGGCAGTACGAAGACGAAAACCGTCATTGGCACATGGCTGCTGAAGAATTTCATCGGATGGATTTGCGGCGACAATGACGCGTCGTACGAGTACAACGTGCCGTTCCGGTACCGTAGAACCGTTGTCGAAATCGACGGCGACGATCCCGTGATTCCCGTGCTTCCTTCGATTGAACAACCGTCCGACCCGGATCCGCACCGCCCGTATGTCCTAGGCGACAACTACAACCTTGAGTCTGGGCAGATGAGGGCTTCTGGTTCCACGATCAGGACGACTGGACTGTGTGCGTTTCTCGGCAATGCTTGCGTCCAGAGCATCATCGGGTGCGTGTTGGACATCATTGCCGACGTCGTACCGGGCGAGAGCGAAGCCGGGGCGATACTCGGTTTGGTCGATTGCGCAAAGTCAATTTACGATCTCGGAGAAAATCACGGCGGGATAGCGATCCTGAAAACCGGTTTCGGCTGCACGACCGCAGTGGTGGATGCGATTGGCGGCAAGAAGATCAAAAATGGGGTGATGACTGCCGTTAATTGCATCGGGAACATTGGAATCGATTGCGTGATTTCGCCGATCGTGGATTATTTCAAGCGCCCCCAAACCCTGAGTCTGGCGGCGTCAAATGACAGCACCGAAGACGCGGAACAAGACCAAGGCGACTTCCTTGCCAACCATGCCGGATTCTCTGATGCGATCGCGACGGCGCTTGCCTACAGCACCGCCTACGAGAACTGGATTGTCGAATATTTTGGCGATTCCGCCTGGGGAGATGCCGGCGCCGACGAAATTTCCGCTTTTTTGAACGCCTGCGACTCGCAACTTGTCTCCGAGCAAGACCGTCTTTCGGCAGAGTCGCTGGAACCATACAGGCCGGCGTCGATTTCGCGCGAACAGGTCGCAACATTTGCGTCCCGGTGGAACTCATTGGCGAACGGCGTTGAATCCGACACGTATGCCGAGGCCGGAACGACGGACAATGTCAGACTGGGATATTTGAACATCTGCGCAAGACAGCTTGCCGAGTGCATTGCGATCGCAGCAGATCGTGGATACGGCAGCGTCGAGGCGTTTCTGGCGGAGGAAACAGCGAACATCCAGAAGGAAATCGAATCCCAAACCGAATCCGTATGTGCGTCCATCACGCTGAAGTTCTCCCAGTCCTTGGCGATGACGCGCGAGGCGTTCGACGGGACGCTGACGATGTTCAACGGGCATGGGTCGGTTCCGATCACGGCGCTCAAGCTCGACATCTCCGTTCTCGACTTGGACGGCAACGAGCGCAAGGACCTTTTCGAGGTCTTCGCCAGCGGCGTGTCCGGCGACATGGCAGACGGTGAGGACGTGCTTGCGGGAGGACTTTCCGTTCCCGCCGGTGGCACAGGTTCCGCGATGGTGCGTTTCATCCCGGAACGCGGTGCCGCGCCGACGGAGGACACGCTCTACCGCTTCGGCGGAACCGTCACTTACATCGATCCGTTCTCCGGCGAGCAGGCCACGGTGAGGCTGACGCCCGTTTCGCTCACCGTCTCCCCGTCGCCCTATCTGCACCTCGACTACTTCGTGCAGCGAGACGTCTATGCGGATGATCCATTCACGCCGGATGTCGTGGAAGCCTCGATGCCGGCTGAACTTGCGGTGCTTGTGCGCAACAATGGCGGCGGCGAGGCGAAGAACGTGCGGATTTCGTCCGTCCAGCCGGAAACGGTCCTCAACGAAAAGGGCCTTCTTTCCGCGTTCCGGCTTTCGGATTACACCGATGTCCGTTCCGCACTGGACGGTTCGTCTGCGAGCCTTTCGGTTTCCGATGTGTCTCTCGGGGCGATCGGAGCTGGAGAGGCGAAGGTTGCGCAGTGGTGGCTTTCGTCTTCCATTGAGGGACACTTCACCGGAATGAAGGCTACCGTGACGCCGGTCAATTCCTGGAACACGCCCGACACCGCGCTTGTCGATCCCGTTGTCGGGACGCACAAATTGGTGAGGAGCATCGTTGCGGACGGCGACGCGCTGCCGGACTTCCTCACGAGCGAGGAGGGGGACTTGTATGGTCGTCCGGACACGATCTACACGGCTGCGGGCGAGGTGACCGAGGTGCACATGGGGACGCTGAACGGCGGTCTGGAGACCGCCTCCCCCCTGACGGGCGCGGAGATTGCGCTGGAGGTGACGATGACGCCGGCGCGGTCGGGGTGGAACTACGCCGAACGGGCGCTTCCCGGGCTTTTCCGCTACACGATCTCCAAGATCGAGCGCGCGGATGGCTCGGAGGTGCCGCTGCGCAACGCCTGGATCACGGACCGTGCGTTCCGCGACGGCCTCACTCCGCTTCTGGTCGAAAAACTCCACCTCGTGGACGAGTTCGCCTCGAACGAGGCAGTATCCTACACGGTGACGCTCATGGCCAAGCCGACGGACGGCCCGGAGGTGGCGGCGTTCGAAGACGTTCAGGATGGTGCCGTGGAAAGCGCGCCGCGCGATGCGGTGACGGTCGTGTTCTCGACGGCGATCGATCCCGCGACGTTCTCCGCCGCCGATATGACGCTCGTGCGGCAGGGCGCGTTCGTCGCCGACCTCTCGGCGCTCGCCGTCGCGCCCGAAGCGGGCGATGCGACCGGAACGCGCTTTGTCGTCTCCGGTCTGGCTGCGCTCTGCTCCGAACCGGGACGCCACGAACTCACGGTTCAGTGCGTCGGCATCGCCAACGTCTCCGGCGCCCTTGGCTCGGCGGGCCGCGCGGTGGCGTGGACCTACAGCGCCGCAGAGGCGCCCTACATCGTCGGCATCGACGGCGTCCCGCGTCGCGCGGTGCAGTCGCTCGACACGGTGACGGTCGTGCTTTCCACCGCCGTCGATCTGGCGACGTTCACGCGCTCGGCCCTGCGCCTCGACGGAGCGGCGGTCGGCGACGGAGTGACGGTTCGCGCGCTCGACGAAAGCGGGACGCGCTTCGCGGTTGAGGGCCTCGCCGCCGCGCAGGCCGCGGATGGCGAGCATACGCTTTCCGTCGATGCCACCGCGCTGCGCTCGCTGGACGGCGAAGCCGGCGTCGCGGGCGGCGGCGATGTCGCCACTTGGACGCGCGACACGGTTGCGCCGCGCCTTCTCTCCGTGGAGCGCGAGGAGACGCTCGGCGGCCTGCGGTTCCTCGTTTCGTTCAGCGAAGACGTGGACGAGGGTTCGATCACGCTCGACCGGTTCGTGTTGTCAAGGAGCGAGGCGACGCGCTCGGCGGGCGTCCCGTCCGCGACGCGGCGGAAAGCCGCATCCCCGTCGCCCTTGCGCGGCGAGAGTTCGCTCCCCGCCACGGCGGCGCTGGAAAATCTTGGCGGCGGCGTCTGGGCGCTTACCGGACTGGAGCCCGCGTTCGGCGAAGATGGCGTCTACACGCTCTCGTTCTCGGCGGACGGCGTGGCGGACGAGGCCGGCAACGAGGCGCAAGGGCAGGGGAGCGTGTCGTGGACGCGGGACACCACGCCTCCCGATTCGGTGCAGGGGCTCCACATCTCTCCCGACTTGGGTTCGTCCGATTCCGACGGCAGTACGAGCGAGGCGTCCGTGACGGTTCTCGGAACGCTTCCCGACGACGCGGCCAGAGTTGAAATTTCCGTCCGCCACTCGACAGGCGGCGCCGGCACGGTTCTCGTCCCCGCGTTCGCGCCCGGCGGCACGGCGCTTGCTTCCGCCGTCACGCTCCCCGGAACGGGCAACATGACCCTTGTCGTCACGTGCGCCGACGAGGACGGAAACGCGGCCGAAACCACGTTTGCGCTCTACCTGGATCCGCTCGCGCTCACGGCGACGCTCTCCGGAATCCCGGCGGATCCGGCGGACGTCGCGGATGCGATCACGCTGGCGTTCTCCGACGCGGTGGACGCCGCCACGGTCGCGCTCTCCGATTTCGCGCTCTACCGCGACGGCGCGGCGGTGGCGCTGGAGGGGGCGGCGCTGAAGGCGGTGGGGAACGACGGCGGTCCGGAGAGCGCCGCCCCGCTGACGTTCACGCTGTCGGGCCTCGGCGCTCTTTGCGGCGAGGACGGGCTTTATCGCCTCGTTTACGACGGGATTCGCGCCGCGAAGGCTCTTTCGGGTCGCAAGATGGATTCCGGCGCAGCAACGCTTTCGGTGGAATGGACGCGCTTTGCGCCCGATCTGGAGGCTCCTTTCGTGACGTCGGTGGCGATTGACGGCGCCGCGCGCACGGGCGAGTTCTACGACGCCGTTGCCGCAATCGAAGTCGCGTTCAGCGAAGCGGTGAACATCCCCGCGCTTGTCGCCGACGGCTGGATCGGCCAGGCGGTCAAGCTTTCGCATGTGGACGAGAACGGCGATCCGAAGGCGGTCGTTCTCGCGCTTCCGGAGGAAATCGCGTGGAGCGAAGAGACCGCTACGATGCGCTGGAGCATCCCGGAGGGCGTAATTGGCCCCGGGCAGTGGAGGCTTGTCCTCGACGCCGGGTTCATCTCCGACGCGGCAGGAAACGGTCTTTCGGCGGAAGGCGCGGACGACACGCTGCGCGGGCTTGTCCGGTTTGCGGCCGATGCCCCGGTTGCCATGCGCGTGTCTTCCTACGCGATGCCGTCGTTCGGCGACTTCGACGGGGATGGCGCATCCGACCTGCTCGTCGGCGAAAAGTCCGGTGACGGGCTTGGCAGGTTGCGACTCTTCCGCAATGTCGGGATGTCTCAGTCCGGGATGCCGGCGTTCTCGTCCGCCGGAACGCTCTGCGCCGCCGGTGTCGAAATAGCGCTTCCAGCGCAGGGATGCCAGGGCGCGAGTGCGGCGCTGCTGCCGCGCACCGTTGCCGCAGGTGGCGGGGCCGACCTTGTCGTGGGGGACGCCTTCGGCACGGTTCGCCTTTACCCTGCGCAGACCGCATCCGGCGCCGATGCCGACAATGAGCCGTCCGGTAGCGGCGACGAGCAGTCCGGAAATCAGAGTCTCGCGAATCCGAGCTGGGGCGAGGGAATCGTTCTGTTCGACGGCACCGACGAGGAGTTTGGCTCCGCCCGGGCGGTTGTCGCCGCGTGCGACCTTGTCGGCAGCGGGCGCTCCACGCTTGTCATTGGCGGCCTTGACGGGCGATTCCGTCGGAGCGTCGGACTCCTTTCGCGCGTAATGGCGGCTGCGTCAGCGGCTGATGGCGCCTCGCCGCGTCTGGAATGGCTCGACAGTCTTGACGGCGAAATCCTTGCCGTTGCGGCGGGCCGTAGCGCCCCTGCGGCCTTTGATCTCAACGGCGACGGTCTGCCTGATCTCATTAGCGGCGACACCGCCGGCAATGTCTGGGCTTTTCTTGGCGACGGGCGGCTTTCGTGGCGCGCCGTCCCGCTTCAGCTCCTCGACGCGGGTGCTCTTCCGGACCGCAGTCGCGTTGCGGTTGCTGACTTCGGAAGCGGGATTCCGACGCTCGCCGTGGGTCGCTCCGACGGCTCCGTGCGTCTGCACGCCGGAACCGATTCGCCGAGTCCGGCGTTCGCCTTCACGGTTCTGCGCACTCCGCCCACGCTGGCGGAGGCTCTTGACGCGACATCGCTGGAGTGGACTACCGGAGGCGAGGAAGGTAGCGCCTGGTTCGGAGCGTGGACTGAAATCGGATGTGGTGCGCTCAACGGCAATGCCGCCATTGCCGGCTGCGATGGAGCCTGGATCGAAACCGTGTTCAAAGGCGCGGGCATGATTTCGTTCCGCGTCCGTGTTCCGGAAGGATCGGGATCGGTTTCGTTTTTCGTCGATGGCGTGGAAATCGAGGAATCTTCGGCTCGCCGGGACGGCTCGCCCCACCCGGACGATTGGGCGGAATGGTCGGTTCCTCTGGCCTCGGGGGATCATGAGGCGCGCTGGGTCTGGCTTGCGCCGGAAGACGGCGTCAACGAGGATGTCGCCGCCGCTCCGCCGATGCTCGACTCCGTCTCCTGGACTCCTGCGCCATGGACCGATTCGGCCGAAGCGGTCGCCGCCGAAGCGCAGTTCCGAGAATTTCTTGAGGAGAACGGACTTCTTGCGGCAGGCGCGGGAGAAGAGGCGTTCGTCGATGCCGCGTTGGCCGACGCCGACGGCGACGGTCAGAACGCCTGGGCCGAGTTTGTGGCAATGACGGATCCGAATGACCGGGAGGACGCTTTCACCGCCGACATCGCAATCGACCCCGACGGTGCGCCCGTCGTCACCTGGGATCCTGATCGCGGCACCGCGCGCCAATACATCGTTGAAGGAGCGGACGAAGTCTCCGGACCATACGAACCTGTGGACGCCTCGGATGACGGCTCGGCGCCATCGCGCTTCTACCGCGTGAAAGTTCTTTTGCCATAGCGGAACACAGTTTGAAATGACCATGCCACTTTGCGTGAAAAGATTGCTTGCGGCGGCCGTGCTGGCTACCGCAATGGTCTTGCATGGCGGTCCCATTGCCGTCATTGCGCATCGCGGGTGGCATCGCTCACCAGACGCCGGAGGCGCGCAGAACTCACTCGCCGCGCTGAAGGCTGCGCAGGACGCCGGGTTCTGGGGAGCGGAGTTCGACATCCACATGACCGTCGACGAGGTGGTTGTCGTGCGTCATGACAACCAGATTCGCGGAACCAACATCTGGCAGCACGTTTACGCCGACATAGCGGAAACCAGACTTCCAAACGGCGAGCGGATGCCGACACTCGATGAATACCTCGCGCAGGGCGCAAAATGCCGGACCACAATGCTCGTGATGGAAATCAAGCCAGAGGGCTATGCCGCGAATGCCGCAAGCGCTCCGCGCGCCTGTCGTCTCGCCGATCTTGGCATAGAGGGACTGAGACGGCACGGACTTCTATCCACCAACCGTGTCATGTTCATTTCATTCAGCAACGACGCCTGCCGACACATCGCCGAGAAACTGCCCGGCTTCCGCGTGGAATGCCTTACGGCGCAGCCTCCGGAAAACGTTCGAGCCAAAGGCATATCCGGAATCGACTTCGAGCAGTCGTCTTACGCCACTCATGCCGAATACGTTCAAGTGGCGCGGCAGCTCGGAATGACCGTAGGCGCATGGACGGTCGATTCCACGAACCAGATCAACCGGGCGATCAACTGGGGACTCGACGCCATCACTTCAAACTACCCAGACCGCGTCCGCGACCTTCTGCGAACTGCGGGCGTTGAGGAGGCCACCATCCCACAACGCCCCGATCCAACCATTTTCATGATCCGCGGCCTTGCCGATGTTCCGTAACGAATAGCAAAACACTAACAACAACTGTTCACCACAGTAAACAGCAATGATAACACGACAACACAAACCGCGCGCCGCGCTTGGCGCGCTGCTTCCCGCCGCAATCGCGGCGGCGACCCTTTCGCCGACCTTGGCGAAGGGGGATACCGAAACCGTGGATGGAATCGAATGGCGATACTATGTCCGGAATGGCGAGGCCGTAGTCGCCTACAGCCCGAACAGTCAGTGGTCAGCCGCCGTTCCATACGATACTTCCGGCGACATAGTCGTCCCCTCCGAACTGGGCGGATATCCTGTCACTCAGATTGGCTACTGTGCTTTTGTGGATAGATACAGCATAACGTCTGTGGTTTTCCCGGAAAGCGTTCGCAATGTCGGCGATTATGCCTTTTACGGTTGCAATTCAATCACAAACGTATTCCTACCTGCGGCGGTCACGAGTATCGGATCGTGTGCTTTTGCTTATTGCCAAGAGTTGTCTGAAGTCAATCTTCCGGAATTGCTGAAGAGCATTCAGGGCGAAGCTTTTGGCTGGTCAGCCTTGAACTCCGTTGAAATTCCATCTTCAGTTGTTGCGATTGGCGCAAATCCATTTGTCGGATGTTCGGATCTCAATGCGGTGAGCGTTGACGCTGGCAATCAGAGATACAAAGCGGTCGATGGCGTCCTTTTCGACAAATCGGGGTGGACTCTGATCGCGTATCCGGCTGGACTGTCAGCGACATCATACGCCATACCGCAAGGCGTTAGCGAGATTGGCACGTATGCGTTCAGCAACTGCCGCAACCTCGCGTCGGTTTCGCTTCCATCCGGACTTCAGTTGATTGGAGGTCGCGCTTTTCAGAATTGCGACAGTCTTGAATTGATTTCTCTCCCGGAAGGTTTGTCATCGATAAACTGGTCGGCATTTTACGGTTGTTCGTCACTTCCTTCAATTCATATTCCGGCTTCGGTCTCATACATCGCTGGCGATGCGTTTTCAGGCTGCAGCGGCCTGACGGTTATTACGGTTGATCCCGCAAACTACGCATTTGAAGTCCGCGACGGTGCGCTCTTTGAGATTTCCTCCGACACGCTCATGGTTTTTCCGGGAGGGAGCGGCGCTGTGGAGTATGCCGTCCCTTCTGGAACAAAGCGGATCGGGTCTTACGCTTTTTACAACAACCCGACGATTGAAACTGTTGAGACGCCTGAGTCGCTTCAGTATGTCGGATACGAAGCCTTTGCCAACTGCCAGAATCTGCGCGAAGTCGAATTGCGCGGCTCCGTGACGTCTATGGACAACTATGCCTTCGCATGGAACAGTTCGCTTACGAACGTGACAATCGCGTCCGGAACTACAGTTCTTGGCTATTATATGTTTGGGTCGTGCTACAACCTCAAAACGGTGCGCATCCCATCGACCGTCCGTGAAATGGGATCCATCCCATTTTATGGTTGCAGTTCGCTTGAAAAGATCTATCTTGGCGGAAGTTCGCCTGTGACTGAGGAGGAACTGCGCAATGCCGGCGTGCCGACCACCTGCGAAATCGTTCGCACTCCGGCTCCTGTTCTGGGCGCGGAATCGTTCAGCCCCGTCCCCGCGACGGAATTGGTTCCGTATGAGGCGAAGCTCCCAGTCTCCAGCGGAACAGAGCCATACACTTGGCAAGTCGCGGATTCCGGTCTGGCAATCATCTCGTCTGAAGACTCGTCATTTGCGGAGGTCGGAGAGGCGCAGGGCTGGAGTGGATATTGGGGCGTTTGGGATCTCAATCTGCCGTTCGAGTTTCCGTTCTTTGGAAATTCCTATTCGTCCGTCAGGGTCGGAGGAAACGGATTTCTCGATTTCGGGATGGGGTGGACCGATTATTGGGGAGATAACGCTGACAGGACGTGCATAAACGTGCTCGCCACGTATTTGTACAAAACGGACATTTTCGTCGAATCCGCAAGTGACCATGTGACCGTGCGGTGGAGCGGCTGGTATGACGGCTACCCGAACGCACCCGTCAACTTTTCCGTCACGCTTTATCCGAACGGACGGATTGTCATGTCATACGGAGACGGGAACGGCTCGGCCCGCTCGAAAAACATTGGTCTGTATGCAGGAGATGGAGCGACAACTCTGACTCCTCAATACGAGCAATATGGTTCCATGGACAATGCGGCGGACATAGTCTTTGAGCCGCTTGCATTGCCGGAAGGGCTTTCGCTTGCGGCGGACGGGACGCTTTCGGGGACGGTCGAGGAGCCGGGCGAATACAAGTTCGGCGTGAAGGTGACTGACGCGAACGGGGAAGCCGCGGAAGGCGTCGTGTCCTTTGTCGTCGAGGAAAATCCCGACGTCAGACCTGCGATTTCCTCGATGTCCCCCGTTGGCGAATATGTCAACATGGCTGGCAAAGACAAGCAGTATTTCCAAGTGTCCGCTTTGCACCCTACTGGTGGAACTTTTGCTTATGCCTGGTCGCTCGATGGCGAACCTGCCGGCAAAAACCAGAGAATCTACACCTACAGGCCAGAAGATGACGGATACCATGTCGTCAAGGTCTCCGTTTCCGGAACCGATCTGCCAAAGACGGCGGAGCGCATCTGGAAAACAGGCGTCTTGTCGATAACGGATCCCGAGTCCACAACTGTTTCGCACGGGATGAACGCATCTCTTTCGGTTGGATACACGGCATCCCTTCCCGCGAAGCTGACATGGCGCGACGCAGAGACAGACGAAGAGGTCGGGGCGGGGACGGAACTGGCGCTTCGGGAAATATCGGAGACGGCGTCGTATTACGCCGTCGCGGAAAACGCATTCGGAGCCGTAACGAGCGCCGTGGCGACAGTGACGTGCGATCCTGCGCCTTTCGTCGGTCGTGTTTACAAGATGACAGGTCCGGCGTTTGTCGGCAACCGTCTTGTCCTCCGCGCAAAGCCCTATGGCGACCTCTCCGAGGCGACGTTCTCCTGGACGCGCGATGGAGTTGAGGTTTCCACCGACGAGCGCCTGGACATCCCGGCGTTGACTCCTGCCGATTTTGGCTCCTACGTTCTAGCCGTGACTTCTCCTCACGGAACAGCGTCAAGCGAATCGTTCGCGCTCGTGCCCGCTCCGGCCGGCGTTCCGCTGGGCTGGGGCGCAAGCGACCATGGGCGCACCACGACGCCTGAAGGTCTCACGGGCGTGGCCCAAATCGCCAGCGGCATGAACTTCAACCTTGCGCTCGCGACCAACGGCACCGTGACGGCCTGGGGCTACAATGGCCATGGCGGATGCGATGTTCCTGATGGACTTTCAGATGTCTCGTTTGTGGCCGCCGGCGGTTATGAAAGTCAGGGTGCGGGCTTCGCCGTCAAGACCGATGGCTCCGTCGTCGCATGGGGGCAGCCGCAGCAGATAAACACATACTGGGATGACTGGGCGCACTACGATTACGAAACTGGCACATACACTGGCGACTGGTACACATATACCAATGGCTGGGATACAGTTTCGACGATCCCGGCCGATCTCGCAGATGTCGTTCAGGTGGCTGTCGGCGGAGACCTCGCTGTGGCCCTCAAGGCTGACGGCTCGGTCGTGTCGTGGGGCCGCGAAAACGGCTGGTGGGAGCAGGAATATGACGAGGAGACCGATTCCTGGAATGATGTCTGGGTTCGCGAGGAACTCTACGCGCCGCTGCTTGAGGCGACTGACATCGTTCAGGTGGCAGTTGGCGGGCAGTTCGCCATTGTGCTAAAGGCGGACGGGACGCTCGTCGCCTGGGGCAATGACGGCAACAACTATTCGTATCACTACCTCGACGTCCCCTCCGGTCTGACAGACCAAATCGCCGTCGCGACCACAAAGGACATGTGGGACGGTTCGGCCGGCTTCGCCCTCGGAGCGGACGGCACAATCTCGGCATGGGGCGACGGATTCAACAACTACGATTTGCGCTATCCGCCGCAGACCGCCGACGGTTTTGCCGCCATCGACGGAGGGCAGGAGTATGGCGTCGCGCTAGCGTCGGACGGAACTGTCGCGCTTTGGGGCTACACGTGGGGCTACGACCTCGTGGACGTGCCAGCCTCCGTTCAGGAGGGCGCGCTCGGAATTGCGGCCGGCGGCTATCACGTGACGGCGATTCTTCCGGACTCCGACGGCGACACGATCGCCGACGCGGACGAGGCGCTCATCGGCCGCGATCCGAACAAGTGGGAGGACTGGCATCGCGCGTCTGTCACTGGCACCACGACTGTCGGGGGCAACGTGCCTGAGCACTCTCCGGAACTGACGCTCTTCGACGCGGCTGGCGACATTCGCGGATATGTCAGGGCAAATCCCTCCGACGGCAGTTACGTCTTTGAAGACGTGGTTCCCGGTCGTTATTTCCTGAAGATCTCGGCTCAGGGCGCAAAGGACTTCTGGCTTGGCGATGCCGAGCCGGGGACCGGCGCATCCGCTCCGTTCTCGACCTTCAACGCCGATTCCAGGACGTTCGACTTCGACCTCGAACCAGGACAGGCCGATGCCTGGGCAAGCGTTGAACCGCGTCGTTCGGGAACCGATGAAACTGACGACGAGGACGGCGGGGACCCGCGTGTGGCGCTCGCCGGAGGCATGACGATTTATCTGGACATGTGGCCCGCCGAAACAACGGACGGCAACCTCGTTCTGCTCGGAGAAGTCGCCGCCTCGCACGGCGAGTTCGATGAAACGACACTTCTGCCGCATTCCGTCACCGTGAAGGATTCCGCCTCCGGTGCGCAGGTCCCGGCGCCAGACATCCGGGTCGATGGCTTGGAAGGCGCAACGGTCGTCGCGACGCCGTATTTCTCGGCGAAGTCGGGGGCTGTGCGTGTCGTCACCGATCCCGCCGGAGCCGAGGTCTGGATCGATTATGCCGACAAGAGCCTTGGCACGACTCCGCTCGTTGTTGACAACCTTGCCGCCGGCGCGAGCCATTCGCACGTGCTTCTTCTTCGCAAGAGCGGATACCTGCGGCCGCGCCCGATTGAATTTGCAATTGCGGAGGACGAGGCGACGGTTGTCTCCGTTCCCCTTGAAGACGAGGCGAGTCCCGCGATGAGCGTGGCGGTTTCAAGCGCCGTACCGGGAATGCCGATTTACCTCGACTACCTGCCGACTGAACTGGTCACGCCGGCGACGGTCGGCGGCATGGACCCGGCGTCTCACGCCGGAGACCTGTGGTTTAGCGCGTCGCACTCGATTCTGCTGCGCCACCTGAATCTCACGCCGTTCGCTCCACGCGCCGTTCCTGACTGGAATGTAGATCCTGTGACTCAGCTGCCTGAGGTCCCGCTTGCCACGCCCGTGCTTGAAATCTTCGCTCCGAACACCTACGAATGGGAATGGGGCGAAGTGACAATAACAGCGGAGGACAAGCCGGACATCTCCGGTTCCGGGGCGCTGACATTCGGATCTGATCCGCTCACCGGATCGCCGACGTTCGAGATCGTGGTCGCAAATCCCGTGCCTGGAGCCTTCTACACGGCTTTCGCGTGCGACGAACTTGGCGAGCCGTTCACCGCCGCGGCCGCAAGCGTTCAGGCGGCGGGAACAGACGAGGAGCTGCGCTTCCTCCTCGACGCCACGCCCGCCTCGAAGTTCGCGCGCATTGTCGTGTCCGCCCGTCCATTCGACCAGGGCGACGAACTGCCGGACGATGTCGAGACTCCGTAGATTCGCCGAACTCATCCCCGCCGTCGCGATTGTCGCGGCGGCGGGGATGGTCTTTCCGGCCGGAGCGGACGCCTTTGAACTGCCGAAACGTCTCGTCTGGGGCGCTTTGGCGGTTGCCCTTTCGGCATTGGCGTTGTTTGACTCTTTCCTGAAGGCTCGGCGCAAGGCATCGGCGGCAATTGTGCCGACTTCCGACGTTCGGAGGTCCGTCATGCCGAGCTACGTGCCGTGGGGCACCGCGCTTCTATCGTGGATGATCCTTCGCACTGTATTCTCCTGCGGCGAAACATCGAGATGGGGACTGCCTCTTCTTGCATGGGCGACGCCGCTTCTGCTGTTTCTGCTCTCTTCGTCGCAAAAGCCTGGCGGACCATCTTCCGGCTTCATCGCGCGGCGTCCCGTTGCATGGACCGTAGTTTGTCTTGGCCTAGGCGAAGCCGCGATCATGGTCCTTCAGTATTTTGGCCTCGATCCGCTGTTCGGCTCCGCCACGCGCGCCATTGCCTACGCGCCGGGGCGAATGATTGGCACGATCGGCTATCAAAACCAGGCGGCTGAATTCGTGGGGGTGGCGCTTTGCGCCGTTCTCGCCGTGCGAAAGGGAAGGTACTCCCGCAACGACAGTCGGTTCTCGCCGCGAAACGCATTTCTGATTCTTTCGTCATCTGTGATGGCTCTGGCGGTTTTTCTCTCCGCCAACCGCGGCGCAGTGATCGGCTTGGTCGCAACCTTTTTCGTGTGCGTGTGCATTCGAACTAGACGCGGCCCCCGCGCGACTCCTCGTGCGTTTCGGCGCACAGCCACAATGGCGGCGAGCGTGATGATTGTCTCTGTCGCGGCCTTTGGCGTGTCCTCGGAAACGCGGAACAGGGTTGGTGATCTGTTCAATCCCATTCAGTCGGTTGCGGTCCAGTCTCGCCTCTGGATGGCGAAGTCGGCGGTTTCGCTTTTGAGAGATCATCCTTTTTTTGGCGGCGGTGCGGGCCGATATGCATACGAATACGTGGATCGGCTGGGTTCTCTGGTCCCCGGGCGCAAGGAACACGACCTGCTGCGGAATCTCGTGTGGGCGCGCGAGGCGCATTGTGATTCCCTGCAGTTTCTCGCTGAATTCGGGGGCGTCGGCGCAGTTCTGCTTTTCGCCTTTGCGTGGACTTTGTGGCGCGCGCGAGATCGAGTCCCGCGATCGGAATGGGATGCCATCGTCCCTGGAGCCGTTTTCCTTGGAGTCTGTTCGCTCTTTTCCTTTTCGCTTCAAACCGCGTTCGCGGCTCCAGTCGCCGGGTTGCTGTTCGGGGAATTATTCCGCGTGGCGCAATTCAGGCAGCGCAAGTTGACGGAAGAAGACCGCGAAAAGGCCGAACCAGCAAAATCGCCATGCGTCGGCGGCTCTCCGGGACGTCTCGCCCCACCTGTCTGCCGATGCGTCCTGTCTTCATTTGCGCTTGGCGCGTTTGCGGTCGGAATTTCCGCCAATGTGATGAATTTGAACTGGGAGGAGTCGTATTGGGACCTTCTTTCCGGCGATGATGCACCGCTGTGCGGGGGGCAATGGCTTGCGCGAGTCGCGAACAGGGCGCTGGAGGATGGACGTCATGATTTCGCGATTGAATGTTACGAAAGGGCACAGCGGGGGTTCGTTTCTCCCGAGGTGCTGCTGGCGTCGGCATCCGCGTTTCTTTCCTGCGGCCGGATTGAAGACGCGATCACGGCGCTAAGACGGGTGGAAAAGTCAGGCCTCCAATACGGTCGGACTCTGAAACTTCTGTCGCTGGCGCTGGAGAAAAGCGGACAAATCGCGGAATCCGCTGAGATCGAAGCGAAGCGATTCCGCCTCTGGGGTGGAGTTTTTTCCGACGTGGAGGTTTACAGGCTTGCCGCATTGTCGCTCATGTCCGGCAACGCCGGGCTGGCCGGGGAGCTGGCGCGACGTTTCGAGATGAGATGCCGTCTTGACGGCAGACTCGACTCGTGGACGCCGGAGTGGGACAATCTGCTCGGCGGAGCGTTTCTTGCGGCCGGGCGCCGGGAGGAGGCGTTGAAATACTTCGCCGAGGCGCTTCGGCGGAAACCAAGTCTGATCTCCGCCCGCCGGAACCTGATGAACGCAACTCGGCAATGACGCTAATGCCATTGAATGGTGCGCTCGCCGAACGCGCTTCACTTTTACATGGCTCTGGTAGGGGCCGCGCGCTGCGCGGCCCGATCTGGGGGGCGGCCTCCGGCCGCGCTTCCGCAGACGATGAGGCGCGGTGAGACGCCGCCCACTCGCGGGCTGGAAGCCCGCGCTCCCAGGGCGCGGCTAGATGCCCCCCCCATGTTCGCGGGCTGGAAGCCCGCGCTCCCAGGGCGCGGCTAGATGCCACCCCCATGTTCGCGGGCTGGAAGCCCGCGCTCCCAGGGCGCGGCTAGATGCCCCCCATGTTCACGGGCTGGAAGCCAGCGCTCCCAGAACAATGAAAAACCCCTTGAAAACGTCGGTTTTCAAGAGGTTTGAAATGGTGGCAAGGGTGGGAATCGAATCTACGACCATCTTTGATTTTCCCCCGAATTTATTGGGTTTTCTGCTTGCTTTGGGAGTTTGTGGGGATTTATCTTGCATTTAATTCCCCTTTGTGGGAGAATGCGCGACCGCACGGGACGGCAAGGGAAATCCACCCCGGCGGGAGACTGAAACCCATGAAGGCGAAGAAGACGAACGTTGACGATTCGAAGCAGGGCCGCAAGGCCGCGAGGCGGTCGAAGGGCGCTGGGACTCTGGAGCGGCACGGCCGGACTTGGCGGGCCGTGTGGGTGGTGGACGGGCAAGTATTCCGGCGATCCACTGGGACGGCGGACAGGCGCGAGGCGGAGAAGGTTCTGGCGGAACTGGTCGCTCCCTACCGCCTGAAACTGGAAGCGGACAAGGACGCTGGGGCGGCGAAGCGGGCGGACAAGCGAGGCATGACGGTTGCCGCCGACGCTCTCGCGGCTCTCTCCCGTTCCAAGACTGTCGCCGCCGGACGGCTCCGGGTGCCGCTCTCCGGCGCGTGGGAGGCGTTCAACGGGTCGCTCTCCCGGCGGTCGGTGTCCCGAAATGTCAACCGCATTTATGGAAACCGCTGGGGCGTGTTCATGGCGTGGATGAAGGAGAATCGACCCGCCCTGACGGGCCTTGCCGATGTGGACGCGGAGACGGCGCGGGCATTCATGCGCGAGATACGGGGCCGCTCTTCGGCAAAGACATTCAACGACTACCGGGCCTTGCTCGCGCAGGTGTGGAAGGTGCTTGACGCGGACGCGGGTCTCGAAGGGTTCAACCCGTGGCGCGAAATCGTCCCGATGGACAAGAATACGCACCCCCGCCGCGAACTGACTGCGGAGGAACTGGCGCGCGTAGTGGGACCGCTTGAAGGGGAGTGGCGCGTTCTGTTCGCGATTGGAATCTACACGGGATTGCGGCTTGGGGACGCCGTAAAACTGACATGGGGGGCTGTTGACTTGGTGCGCGGGTTCATTCAATGGACGCCGCACAAGACGGCGAAGCATGGCACGGTCGTTCGGATTCCGCTCTTCCCGGCTCTGGCGTCCATTCTAGCGGAGATCCCGGCGACAAAGCGAAGGGGATTCGTTCTGCCAGAATTGGCGGAACTGTTCGACACGCACGAAAAGGCAGTCAACTACCGTATCCGGCGCATATTCGAGGAGGCTGGAATCAAGACGCAGGGCGAGACGGGCCGCGCGAACCCGAAGACCGAAACCACGCGCAAGGCGGTCGAGGTCGGCTTTCATTCGCTCCGGCATACATTCGTTTCCTTGTGCGCGAACGCCGGCGTCCCGCTGCATATCGTGCAAGCCATTGTCGGGCATTCCAACGCGGCCATGACGGCGCATTACTTCCATGTGTCCGATGATGCCTTGCGGGGTGCGGTGGCGGCTCTCCCGGATGTGTTCGGCGGTCGGTCGGCTCCGGCTCTCCCCGCTCCCGTGGTCGAGGCCGAGGCCGAGGCCGGGTCGGGGCCGGGCATGGCGGAAAATGCACAAAAAGTCGCAAAAGTGACACTACGCGCGCGCGCGGCGGTCGAGGCGTTCAAGAGGGCTTGCGCGGCGCTACCCGACGCGGGCCTCTCCCCGGCGGACTGGCGCGAGGTGGCGGCGGCTCTGGCCGATGTGGAAAAGGCGCGGAGGGCGTAGGACATGGAAAGCGAGATCGAGAACTGGACGGCGAAGGCCGAGGCGTGGCGGCGTCATGCGGACTTGTCGAGGAGTCGGGCCGCAATCGTCCGCAAGGTGGCTGTGATGATGCGCGGAACCGAACCGCTCCCGGACGGACTGACGCGGGCCGCTCTGGTGGTGTGCGGTACGGCGTGGCGAGGTTTTGAGTGGGTGCGGCGAGGCGTCGAGGTGTCCCCGGCCGTGTGGGAAGTCGAGCGGAACGCGGC
>DJYI01000006.1:10158-11146 GCA_002448475.1 Verrucomicrobia bacterium UBA6982 | reverse complement strand
CCCCGACCCCCTTTTCGACTTCGGAGAACTTGAACTTGCGGTTTTCCGTTTCGCGGGCGAGTTGCCGTGGAATGGATAGAAAGCAGCTCTTCACTTTCGGTTTCTCCGCCGTCGGCGCGTAGTTCATGATGTCATCGAGATAGTCGCGGAGAATGCGGTGCTGGATTTCGTCCGCTTCGCCGTGATTCTTCCGCTCGGCATACGCGGCCACGACTTCCGGCATGCCGCCGACGACCATGTAGTCGCGGACTTGGGCGTGGAAGACCTCGTTCGTGAAGTCATCCACCTTTTCGCGCTTCTCGAACGCCTCGCGCAACGGGGCGATCTGCGTTTCGGAGAAGCCTTTCGCCCACAGGAACTCTTCGAAGTCGAGCGAATGCATCGTCGCCTGTTCCTCATAGCCGACGGGAATGCTGCGCACCTTCTTGTACTGGATGCCGAGCAGGGAGCCGGAGGCAACGACGTCGCAGCGCCGATCACAGGCGAGGAACTTGAGCGCCGTGCGCGCCTCGCCGCATTCCTGGATTTCGTCCAGGAAGAGCAGCGTGTGTCCGGGGACGATCCTCGCATCCCGCAATGCCAGAGACAGGCGCGAATAAACGGTATCCGCGTCAAGCGATCCGTCGAAAACCCGCACCAAATCCGGTCGTTCGAGAAAGTTGAGATAGACATATCCCGCATACTCGGCGCGGCCGAACCGTTCGATGAGAAACGTCTTGCCGACCTGACGCGCCCCCTTCACCAGAAGTGGCTTTCGATTCGGCTTCTGTTTCCAGTCCAGCAGGAACTGGTAGAACTTGCGCTTCAGCATGGTTTACCTCCTGACGGAGGCGGACGATATCAGATTTCATGAAAAATTGCAACAATGCCATTTTTCAGGCCATGAAAAGTTGCATGATTGCAATTTTTTTGTAAACACCCCAGTGGGGACAGACCCCGGACCCAGTGGGGACAGACCCCGAGCGTCCTTCCGGGAGGACTACCCCGA
>DJYI01000006.1:9875-10019 GCA_002448475.1 Verrucomicrobia bacterium UBA6982 | reverse complement strand
GGAGGACTTCCTCCGGGCCCTCGTCCCGGGCCGTCCGCCGCTGGCCGCGTTCTAGATGCAAAAATCAGCACTCCGGCGGCGCACGTGAATCGGCCGAAACCTATCGCAAGCCATCCGCCGGGGGCGTTCAGGGACAGACCCCGG
>DJYI01000006.1:9237-9719 GCA_002448475.1 Verrucomicrobia bacterium UBA6982 | reverse complement strand
TTCAGGGACAGACCCCGGGGCGTTATCTTTTTCGGCGGTGTGACGCCGGTCCGCCGTCGGCGTCCAGCGCCCCGCCGCGGAGGCGGGCTGGCGGCTCCACGTCATCCACTCCGTTTCCACCGCCGCACCTCCGTCTGGCGGAACGGAAACGCAACCTTCTCCGCCGTTATTCCGCGAGCTTGAGCGCTGGCTGGGCGGAGGCACCGTCCCCGAAGTCGATGGCGCCGGGGCAGTCGTCGTCCGGGCCAAAGCCGGAATACATCATGTTCTGCCACTTGACGAGGCCGCAGCCCTCGTACACCTTGCAGTGGGGCGCGCACTTCACGAACCCGCCGTCGGCCACGAGAAGCCGCCCGAAGCCGTGCCGAATGATCGTGATGTCGTCGAGGCCAAAGACCTTGTTGCTGAAATAGGAGCAGCCGAGGAGCCGCGTGTCCCAGGCGTTGACCTCGTAGCCCGTCTTGCCCGTGTCGGCGTAGCAG
>DJYI01000006.1:9048-9190 GCA_002448475.1 Verrucomicrobia bacterium UBA6982 | reverse complement strand
CGTGTCGGCGTAGCAGTCGCGCAGAATCGCCGACGAACCACCAATCTTGAAGCAAATGGAATCCTTCAGCATCTCGCAGGGTTCGCCCTTGCTCGGCGGCGGAATCGGCCCGCCCCAGACGTGGCAACGCGTGAGGCGGTTC
>DJYI01000006.1:8798-8996 GCA_002448475.1 Verrucomicrobia bacterium UBA6982 | reverse complement strand
ACGCGTGAGGCGGTTCGAGCCGCCCCGCGCGAGGTGGAAGCCAATCGTGTAGTCCACGGACACGCAGTCCGTCACGTGGCAGTCGCCGCCGTTGAGGAAGAACGCTGTGTTGCCGGCAAGTCCCGGCTTCACGCACTTGAAGTAGAGATTTTCCGCCACGAGTTCGTAGCCGAGGCCGTCCTCGGCATCGACGGCGAG
>DJYI01000006.1:8383-8716 GCA_002448475.1 Verrucomicrobia bacterium UBA6982 | reverse complement strand
CCGTTGAAGAAGGTGATGTCGCGCAGCGTGTAGTGGTGGAAGCCGTCGAGCATCATGCAGGCGGCAAGGCCGTTTCCGTCGATCTTGCCGCCCGTGACGAACATGTTGTAGTCCTGGCGCCGGTCGCCGTGCCATTCCAGCGAGTCGTAGAGCGGTGCGTTGTTCACGCGCAGCACGAAGTCCATGTCCGCCACGGCCCGCAGGTGCGCCGACTTGTGCATCCTGAGCGAGCAGAGATTCGTCACGGAAACGGTCTTCGCGATTTCATAGAGGCCCTTCCCGATTTCAAGGACTCCACTCGGCGTCGCATCCACCGCGCGCTGGAGGCGCGGC
>DJYI01000006.1:7274-8322 GCA_002448475.1 Verrucomicrobia bacterium UBA6982 | reverse complement strand
CGGCGCGTCGTCCGTCTCGCCGGGGAGGCGTGGAAACTCAGACAGCGTGTGGTCGGACATCTGCGCGACAGTCGTCGATGATGCCAAGGCAAGCGCAAGCGCGGCGAACAAGTGTTTCATGGTGTTCTCCTAGTTTCCGAACACGGCGGCGCCGGGGCAGTAGTCGCCGGAGCCGAAGTTGGAGTATATCATGTCGCGCCACTTCACGGGGCCGCTTCCTTCGTACACCTCGCAGTGCGTGGCGTTCTTCGTGAACAATCCGTCGGCAACAAGAAGGCGCCCGGATAGATGCCGGACAATGGTGATGTAGTCGAGGCCGAACGTGGTGTTGCTGAGGTAGGAGCAGCCGAGCAACCTGGTGTCCGCGGCGTTCACCTCGTAGCCCGTCTCGCCCGTGTCGGCGTAGCAGTCGCGCAGGATCGCCGAGTCGCCTTCGATCTTGAAGTTGATCGAATCCTTCAGCATCTCGCGCGGTTCGCCCGGCGCGGGCGAAGGAACCGGCCCGCCCCAGACGTGACAGCGCGTCAGACGGTTTGCCCTGCCCGCGAGATGGAAGCCGACGGTGTAATCGACCGCGATGCAGTCCGTCACATGGCTGTCGTCGCAACCCAGATGGAACGCCGTGTTTCCGGCGAGCCCGGAAAGGATGCACTTGAAATACAGGTTGTCCGCCACAAGCTCGCGGGCGATGCCGTCGCCCGTGCCCACCGCGAGACCGTAGCCCTTGCCATTGAAGAAGAAAATGTCGCGCAGCGTGCAGTGCTGGAAGCCGTCGAGCGCCATGCAGCCGGCATGGCCGTTGCCGTCGATCTTGCCGCCCGTGATGAACGTGTCGCCGTCGAGGGTGCCAGAACGCGAGTTGTCCACGCGCAAAACAAAATCCATCTGCGCCTTCGCCCGCAGATGCGCCGACTTGTTCATCCGGAGCGAGCAGCGGTTCGTCACGGAGACGGTTTGCGCAATCTCGTAGGTGCCGGCCGCGATGTCGAGGACACCGCCCGGGGTCGCGTCCACCGCGCGCTGCAGGCGCGGCGCGTCGTCCGTCTCG
>DJYI01000006.1:6732-7222 GCA_002448475.1 Verrucomicrobia bacterium UBA6982 | reverse complement strand
GCGGCGCGTCGTCCGTCTCGCCGGCAAGGCGCGGGAACTCCGAAAGCGAGCGACAGGTTTTCCGTGCCACCGCCGGGCAGACGAGGCGGAAGCCGATGTTGCCGTATCCCCTCGCCACGCCGTCGATGGAGTCGCGGTAGGAGCTCGTGCACTGGTACTGCCAGCACCAGCCCGCCGCGCCGCCGCGGACGATCTTGTATGCCGCCGAACGCTCGGACACCGGAACGACGGGATCGGTCACGCTTTCCCCGCCAAGATCGTTCTTCTTCCAGTCGAGGCAGAGTTCCTTGACGTTTCCATGCATGTCGTACAAGCCCCATGCGTTGGGTCGTTTCCCCCCAGCGCGGTATTTGGCGTTGGACTGGACCTGGGCGTTTTCGGTCGCCTCGCACCAGCCAATCTGCGCGAACGCCGTCGTGGCGTTGTTGCCCGTGATGGGAATGTCGGGCGAGAAGGGACCGCCCTCGCCGGCGCGGCAGGCGAATTCCCA
>DJYI01000006.1:0-6670 GCA_002448475.1 Verrucomicrobia bacterium UBA6982 | reverse complement strand
ATTCCCACTGCGCCTCGGTCGGCAGGTCGAACTCGATGCCGCCCGTCAGCAAACGAAGCGTTCCGATTTTGGAACTTGGCGATACGTCGTGGCCGTTCGCCGGGAAGTCGTAGGAGGAGTTGGAGCCGCGCAGGGTCTCGTAGGATGTCTCGGAAACCGGCAGCGTCCCGGTGGACGACGCGCCGCCCATGTAGTGGTACTGCCCCTGTGTCGTCTCGAAGACCGCCATGTAGTAGTCGGACGAAAGCGTCACGAAGTGCGGGGTCTCCGCCCCGCCGCCGGCCCACGATCGCCACATCTGCGTCGTCGGCGAACCCATGCGCCAGACGACATTCTTGGCGAGGATGCGGCGCATGACGAGGCGCTCCGTGCGGTAGATGTCGCTTGCGAGGCCGCCGTCGGGCAGCTGCTCCGCGCTCTCGTAGTAGCGCACGAAGTCCGCCATGTCCGCGCTGGTTTCCGCGATGGACAGATCGACCACCATGTAGGGCGGCGGGGCGTCCAGCGCCCACGCCTTGACGCGCGCCTTGACGGTGACGGAGGCGCCGGTCTCGTCGCGCCACGACGTTTCCGGCGCCCACCAGATCGTGTGCGCTCCCCCGCCCTTGACGAGCGTGTTCACATCACCCCAGACATTGGTGACGTTCGCCCCGCCGATGGAGACCCATCCGCCGCCGGGGGCGTTGGTGACGATGTCAAGCGTGACGATGGCGTCCTCGCTCAGCGTGAAGTCGATTCTCGTCCTCTGTGATGACACCTGGGTCATGCCGATCTGCGAAACCGTTGGCTGCGCTCCGGCCTGGAGCGCGGTCGCTGCCGCCAATGCGGCCATCGTTGAAAACCTTCCGTTCATCTTCATGCTTCCTTTTGTCGCTAGTTCCCGAAATCGGCGGCGCCGGGGCAGTCGTCGCCGGGGCCGAAGCCCGTATAGATCGCGTCTCGCCACTGCACGCGGCCGCAGCCCTCGTATGCTTGGCAGTTCGCGGCGTTCTTTGCGAACGCGCAGTCAGTCGCGAGGAGCCGCCCGGACACGTGCCGGATGTGGGTGACGCTGCCGAGGCCGACGGCTTCGCCGCCGCCGGCGGAGCAGCCGATGAGCCGCGTGTCTTTGGTGTCGATCTCGTAGCCCGTCTCGCCGACGTCGGCGTGGCAGTCGCGCAGAATCGCCGAGTGGCTGCCGAGCTTGAAGCAGACCGAATCCTTCAGCATTTCGGGAGGCTCGCCCACGGCGGGGGGCGGGATGTCCCCGCAGCGGACGCGGCAGCGCGTCAGCCGGTTCGCGCCCTTGCGAGGCAGATGGAAGCCAATCGTGTAATCCACGACCATGCAGTCCGTGGCGTGGCAGTCGCCGCCGTTCAGGAGAAATGCCGTGTTCCCGGCCAGTCCGGGCATCGTACATCGGAAATTGAGGTCCTTTGCCACGAGTTCGTAACCTGTGCCGTCCTCGGCATCGACGGCGAGGCCATAGCGTTTGCCGTTGAGGAACGTGGTGTCGCGAAGCGTGTAGTGGTGGAAGCCGTCCAGCATCATGCAGGAGGAGAGGCCGTTGCCGTCGATCATGCCGCCGCAAACGAACATGCCGTAATCGTTGCGCCGTGCGCTGTACCAGTCCAGCGACTCGTAGAGCGGGGCATTGTTCACGCGCAGCACGAAGTTCATCTGCGCCACGGCCACGAGGCGCGCCGTCCCGTCCAACCGGAGTGAGCAGAGGTTCGTCACGGAGACGGTCTGCGCGATCTTGTAGAGGCCTGGGCCGATGTCGAGGACGCCGCTCGGCGTCGCGTCCACCGCGCGCTGGAGGCGCGGCGCGTCGTCCGTCTCGCCGGGAAGGCGGGGATACTCAGAGAGTGCGTGGTCGGCCGCCTGTGAGGTGGGCGACCCTGTGGAAAGGACGAGCGCGACGCCTACGAAGAAGATGCATTGTTTCATCGTGCGAATAGGGGTTGTTGCGTCAGAGGACGGACACTGCCAGGCCGACGAGGATGAATGCGATGCCGGCAAGCTTCGGGGCCCTGCAGCGTTCGCGGAGGATCAGGACTCCTTCGAGAAGGCCGAACACGAGGCCGATCTGGCGAAAGGCCTGGACGTATGCGACGTTTGTGGCGAAGTTCATTGCCATGAGGACCAGCGCGTAGGTCATCGTCGAGCAGCAGCCAGCCGCCAGCGGCATCCACGACCGGCGTCGCCAGAGTTCCGCCGCCTCCGAGCGGGTTTCCCGGCCGCACAGCACCGCCGTCCATAGCGCGGCGCAAAGCGGAACGTCGCGGAAAAAGTAGTAGGAGAGCGAGACCATGGGCTTCGAGACCGCGATTCCGGCGGCATTGGCGGCGGCGACCATGACACGTTGCGCCTGGCTGTCGCACAACGTGTAGCCGGTTGTGCCGAGCGCCACAAGCAGAACGCAGCCGAAATCCCGGTTGACGTAGCGCAGGGGCCTGAAGTCGGAAAACGAGTCGAGCGGCACCAGAAGGCAACCCGTGAAGACGACCGCCATGCCGACGACCGCCCGCGCCCCCAACGGCTTGCCCAGTCCAAACGCCGCCGTAATGGCCGCAAGCAGGAGAAGCGGCAAGGCGCGCATCATCGGATACGCCGTGGACATGTCGAGCCGCCTGTAGGACTGCTTGAGCCCGAATGCGTAGAGAAATTCAGAGGCGATCACGCCGCCAAGCCATGCGTAGAACGCAAGAGGCTGGGGAAACGGGCGGAGTGGCGTGACGAACGGCACCCATGCTGTCCAGAAGAGCGCGATGGTGACCAGCAGCGCGTAGAAGGCCAGGCTCACGCCGGACTTCTTGCCGATCATGTTCCACGTGGCATGGAAACAGGCCGAGAACAGGACGAGGACGAATGCGAGTGGCGTCATGGCCGTACGCGCTCCTGCTGGGCGATGCGAACTGCCGGAACCGGGCGGCGGCGGAACGGAGCCGTCCCGCCGCCGCTCCTGCCGCTAGAACGCCACAGCCGGACAAACAAGGCGGAATCCCACCACATTGTCCGTGGCGTTTACGTATTTTCCGGGATACCGGTATGCGGCACGGCACTGGTACTGGCAAGCATAGTGGGCGGAACCTCCGCGGCAGACTTTCTTGGAGTCCGTCCTTTCCGCCACGGAAACAGACGGGTCTGTCACGCTGGCGGAGCCGAGGTCGTATTTGTACCAGTCAAGGCAAAGTTCATAGACATTTCCATGCATGTCGTAAAGGCCCCAGGCGTTGGGCTGTTTTCCCCCGACACGGTAGCGTTCGAAGCTCGTCCGATCGGCATCGTCTTTTCCCAGACACCAGCCGATTGCTTCGAAATTGGCAGTCCAGTTGATATGGCTCGCAAGATCCGACATGTCGATTGCCGGCGAGAATGGCCCGCCTTCTCCTGCCCGGCAGGCGAATTCCCACTGCGCCTCTGTCGGGAGGTCAAACGCGATGCCGCCCGTCTTGGCGCGCAGAATTCCGAATTTCGATCCTGAAGCGACCGCGTGGCCGTTTGCCGGGAAGTCATACGAGGTGTTTTCGCCACGAAGCCCCTCGTAGGTGACATTGATTGCGGCGAGCGTGCCCGAATACTGGGTGTCGCCTCCCATGTATTGGTGGTATTGGGTAACGGTCGTCTCAAACACGCCAATGTAGTAGTCTTCGGAGAGCGTGACGTAGTGCGGAGTCTCCTTGCCGCCATTGCCCCACTCGCGCCACCTCTCCGTTGTCGGCGCCCCCATGCGCCAGGTGACGCCCTTGGCCGGGATGCGTCGCATGACGAGGCGCTCGGTGCGGTAGATGTCGTTCGCGAGGCCGCCGTCGGGCAGTTGATCGGCGGTTTCATAGTAGCGGATGAAGTCGGCGGGGACCGAGCCACCGCGGCTGGCGATCTCGAGGTCGATCACCATGTAGGGCGGCGGCGCGTCCGTGGCCCATGCCTTGACGCGAGCCTTGACCTCGGAGCCGAAGCCCGTCTGGTCGAGCCACGAGGCGTCCGGCGCCCAGTAGAGCATGTGGGTTCCGGCGCCGGTGACGAGCTTGTTCACGTCGCCCCAGACCTTGACGACGTTCTCGGCGCCGATGGACGCCCAGCCCCCGCCGGGGGCGTTGGTGACGATGTCGAGCGTGACGACGGCGTCCTCGCTCAAGGTGTAGGTGATTTCGGCCCGCTTGGCGGATTTCTGCTCAAGAACGACATTGGAAACAACGGGGGAGGAAGCCCATGCCGAAACGGCGGCGAGGACGGTGAGGGCTGCAAGATGGATGGCTTTCATGGCGAGAAGGGGTTGGAGGTTGGAGGGAAAAGGAAAACAGGGCTACCGCATGTAGAGAATGGTGGCGAACGCCTCCTTGAGCGTGATCCAGTTCGATTCCGCGAAGGACCAGACGCTGTGGAAGAGGTCTTGAAAGACGGCGCTGTCCGCCGTCGAGGCGGCGACAGGTTCGGCGTAGCCCGTCATCGTCCAGGGGATGTCGTCCGCGGCGGCAGGCGCGGCGGAGATCAGAAGCGCGACCGCTACGGCGGCGAGCGCGGGGATTCGTTGCTTCAGTCTGTGCATTGACTTGACTCCTTTGGTTGGTGCCGGGGCCAAGCATACACGGGGCCTTTGGACTAGACAAGGGATATAATTATCATTTCAAGCAAGAGTTAATTATCAATTCAAAGATTTACTGCTTGAGGCAGCCGAAGTGCGGCGTCAGTCCTTGAATAGGTCTTCGCCGGAAACAAGGAAGGCGAAGAATCCGGATCCCCGAACGACGGGGGCGGCGACCGCCCCGCCTGGCGCGTGGGTTCCGGCACCTGGGCGTTCCGAAGCGGTCGAAAATCGCCGAGATAGTTGGCGATTTTTTCTGCGACATCGCCGAAAATGTCGGGCTCTTCGTGGAATTTAGTGGCTTAACTCGACTTCGGCACTACGGATTCGGGTTGTGAACAGCCCCGGCCGGACGGGGCTGTTTGCAACCCGCTTGCCAGAAACATGTTTCACGGAACTGCGTTTTGTGCGAGAATTGCGCCATGCAACTCAACGACCATTACAGGCTTCTGCTCGGCCTCGACGAGCACTGGCGCGTCCGTGACGTAAAACTGAACCTTTCGGCGCCTTGCGAGAAATCCGGGCTACATCGAGGAAGCATGCGTGGCTCCCAAGCCCGTCGTCATTGACGAAATCCAGAAGATGCCGTCGCTTCTCGACGATGTCGAGCGTGACGAACGCCATGATTGGGACATCTTCTGTCACGATTTCGCCAAACACACACCACCCCCTTCTCCATGAACTCCCATGACCGCACCTTCCAGCGCATCGCCGTCGCCGCCTCCTTCTCCAACGCGGCGGGGCGCGACTACCTCACCGGCATTTTCCGCTACGTCAACACAGGCCGGCGGTGGACCCTGGAGGTCTTCGAAAGCTGCGCCGCGCTCCGCGCGCGCCTCGGCACGGGCTGGCGACCGGACGGCATCCTCTTCGTTCTTCCGGTCGAGGACCCGGATCTCGACGCGCTGGTGGAGACGGGCGTCCCGTCGGTCTTCGTGGACATCCCGGCGTCGCCGAAGCAATTCGCGGGGCACAAGACATCCTTCGTGCGCCTCGACGACTCGACCATTGGACGGGCCGCGGCCGAGCATCTGCTCTCGCGCGGCCGCTTCAACTCGCTCGCCTGCGTGATCGACCAGCCGCAGTTCCCCTACACGGAGCACCGCGAATGGGGCTTCCGGTCGCGTCTTGGGGAAGACGGCCTTTCTGCCGAGACCATCGTCATCCCGGAGGCGGCGTCGGACGAGGTGCAATTCGAGGCGATTCGCCGCGACCTCGCGCGCCTCGCTTCGCCGGCGGGCGTGTTCGCGGTGCGCGACCGGGCCGCCGTGGCGGTCCTGGAGACATGCCGGAGGTTCGACATCGCGGTGCCAGAAACGATCGCCGTGCTGGGTGTGGACAACGACGAGGTGCTGTGCAAATCGACGCGCGTGCCGCTTTCCAGCATTCTTCCCGACCATGAGCAGCTCGGCTTTCTTGCGGCGGAGGAACTGCGCCACGTCATGCGTGGCGGAAGCAGCCGCGAGATCGTGTTCGAGCGGTCGGTGAAGGAGGTCGTCCTGCGCGACTCGACACGCCTCGTGCCGCCCGCCGCGCGGATCATAGCGACCGCGCTGTCCTACATCGAGGCGAATGCCTCGGGTCGGCTCCGCGTCTCGGACGTGGTCGCGCACCTGGGCGTCTCGCGGCGTCTCGCCGACCTGCGCTTCCGGGAGGTCCGCGGCCGGTCCATTGGCGACGAAATCGTGCGCGCGCTCACCGAACGGACCGTGAAAATGCTGCGCAAGTCCGACAAGCCGGTCGCGCTCATCGCCGCCGAGTGCGGCTTCTCCTCGTCGCCCGCGTTCGTCCGGTTCTTCCGCAGGCGCATGGGCGAAACGCCGGCCGCCTGGCGGCGCAAGGCCATCGGCGCCAAGTAGGCCCCTGCGGAACCCACCCCTGGGAAACCGGTATATGGGTGTGACCAAACTTTGTCAGAACGCAAAGTACGCAATCGCGCGGGCCGATGTGTCCTGGGCCTCGCCCAGTTGAAAGGTTGAAAAGTTGAAAGGTTGAAAAGTCTTTTGCGACTAAACAACCTTCAACCCTTCAAACTCCCTTGGTTGCTATCGCTCAACACGGAGGAAACGGAGAGACGGAGACACGGAGAAATGAGTTTTGGAC
>DJYI01000069.1:4784-77316 GCA_002448475.1 Verrucomicrobia bacterium UBA6982 | reverse complement strand
CGGGCCGATTGTGTCATAGCCGCGCAGTAGCGTTCGATGACACATCGGTCCGCGCGATTGCGACCTTTGCGTTCTGACATAGTTTGGTCACACCCACGCGGAAAGGGCGCCCGCGATCCCAGGGCGGGCCGCGCGGCCACTACCACAAAAGGGCGGCGCAGCTGGGAGCCGCACTTCGAATGGTCGCGGGCTAAGCCCGCGCTCCCAGGGCGGGCCGCGCGGCCCCTACCACAAAAGGGCGGCGCAGCTGGAAGCCGCACTTCGCATGGTCGCGGGCTGGAAGCCCGCGCTCCCAGGGCGGGCCGCGCGGCCCCTACCACAAAAGGGCGGCATGGCTGGGAGCCGCACTTCGAATGGTCGCGGGCTGGAAGCCCGCGCTCCCAGGCCGGGCCGCGCGGCGCGCAGCCCCTACCACAAAAGGGCGGCGCAGCTGGGAGCCGCACTTCGCATGGTCGCGGACACCAATGCGGAGAACCTGCGGGGCCAGGCTATCGACATGCAGACGCCGAAACGGCCCACACCCTGAACCATGCCGTTTTTCACCCTTTCAACCTTTCATCCTTTCACCCTTTCAACTTTTCAACCTTTCAACTTTTCATTCTCCATGAGGCGGATCAGGTTGAAGAGCATGCGCGGGTAGTGGAAGGCTCCGGCCCAGCGAGTGCCCTTCATCGTGCAGGAGGGCGTTCCGTCGCGGCGCAGATACTTGATGATTTCGCCGTATTCCGGATCCATGAAGTGGTCGAAGAACCATTTCTCGATCTTGAGGAACCAGTCGAGATACTTCTGGTCGCGCGTGAGAGTCCAGGCGAGGAATGTGGCGTAGATCGCCTCGTTCTGCGGCCACCAGAGCTTGAGCTCGTGCTCGTATTGGTCGGGTTCGTGGCCCTCGGCCTCGTCGACGTTGCGGAAGTAGAGGATGCCGCCCCCGCCCTGCACTTCGTCCCAGCCCCAGTCGAGCGACCAGTCGAGGACGGTCAGCGCCTTCTTGAGCAGTTCGTCGTCCTTCTGGAACGCAGCCTCGGTCATCGTGAACCAGGAGGTCTCGATGGAGTGGCCGGGGTTGATCGTGCGGCCCTCCGGCGTCTCGCACGGCGTGCCGTCGGCGTTGACGATCTCGCGCAGCGCCTTCTTGTCGTAGTCGAGGAAGTCGCCGAATACTTCGCCGAGGCAGGTCTTGATCGTGCGGTCGTAGAGCGAGGTGTCGCCGCCGAGGTCGCGCATCATGATCGACGTGCAGGAGATGATCATCGGGATGTTGTGGGCCCGGACCTTGCGCGCCGGGTAGTATTTCGGCGGCAGCAGTTCCGGGTTGTAGTAATACATCATGATCGTCTTGTAGAGCTTTTCGGCCTTGGCCTTCCACTCGGGGTTGCCGGTGGCCTTGAAGAGTTCGATGTAGGACATCACCGTGTAGTGCTCGGTCACCACGTAGCGGCGCTTGCGGACGGGACGGCCGTCCTCGGTCACGTCGTAGTAGGTGCGGCCGTCGCGCTCGTCGAAGCAGTGGTCCTCGATGAACTTGATGCCCTGAAGAGCGAGGTCGAGCCACTCCTGCCGCTTCTCCAGCTCGTTGTAGGCGCGGGCGAAGAGAAGGACCAGACGGCCCTGCTGGCGCACGTTCTTGTCGGTGAAAAGCACCTTGCCGTCGCGGCCGAGGTAGTTGTAGAAGCCGCCGTGCTTCGTGTCGGGCGAGTGCTTCTGCCAGAAGGGCAGGACGTCGTCGAGGAGAAGGGAGCGGTATTTGTCGATGCGGAATTGCAGTTCGTCTTTGTTCATGGTGGTTGACTCCGTGTGCCGGCGATCCTAGCGCAGAGAAAATCGAAAATCGCGAACTATGCGTAGCAAATAAGAGCGAATTTTGCGAAAAACCTCTTGCCTTGCCATGCCATTCGGCGTATGCTCGGCTCCGGCATGGACACCATTCTCTTCTTTCACACCTCGCACCGCCAGGCGTGGCGCAAGGAACTTGCCGGCGCTTATCGGTTCGCTAGGACGCGCCGCTGGCGCGTGCAGGTGGTTGACCCGCCCGAAGGCGGCGCGGCTCCGCAGGTGCGTCGCCTTGCCGAATTCTGGAATCCCGTCGGGTGCATCGCGGAATGTTCCGGCCGGGGAGGCGAACGGCTTCGTCCGGCCTTGTTCGGGCGCATCCCCACGGTGTATCTGGGCGCGGATCCGGCGCGGCTTCCGCCTGATGCCTCATACGTCTCCCCCGCGCCAGACGGCGTGGGCTCGCTGGCCGCGCGCGAGCTGCTGAAGGCCGGGTTCCGCTCGTTCGCCTTCGTCTCCGCCGCGTCAGGAGCGCCGTTCTGGAGCCGAGACCGGGAGACGGAGTTCGCCGAGGCGGTGCGGATGCACGGGCATGCGTTCGCGTCGTTCAGGCCCCGGACCGAAAAAACGCTGACTGACATCGAAGACCGCGCCGCCGCGCTTGGCGCGTGGCTGAAGGCGCTGCCCAAGCCCTGCGGACTGCTGGCGGAAAACGACTACGCTGCGGCGGAAGTGCTTGACCTGGCGCGGCGTCATCGCATTCGAGTTCCATCCGCGCTCGCCGTGATCGGGGCGGACAACGACACGGAACTATGCGAAAACGCGCGTCCCGCACTGACGAGCGTCGCCCTCGACTTCGAGGCCGCGGGGCACCGCGCATCGGAAATCCTAGACGCCATCGCGCGAGACCCGACCACGCCTCCGATGCGGGAAACGTATCCGGTGCTGGGGCTGATGCGGCGCGGCTCCACCCCCGTCGGCTCCGGAGTCCCGCCGCGCATTCTCGACGCTCTGGCCTTCATCCGCGAAAAGGCGTGCGACGGCATCACGGCGGCGGATGTCGCCGCGCGCTTCCGCGGTTCGCGCCGACTGGCGGAAATAGAATTCCGCCGCGCGACCGGACGCGCGATCTACGAGGAGATCGAGCGCGTCCGCTTCGAGCGCGTGGAGCTTATGCTGCGCGACCGCTACCGCTCGATCGGCGCCATCGCCTCGCTCTGCGGCTGGCGCACGGAAGGCGCTCTGCGCTCGGCCTTCCTCAAGCGCCACGGCGTTTCAATGAGCGAATGGAGGGCCGGGAACGCCGGGCACGCATGACGATGGCGGGGCGGGGTTGCCTTTTCCGGGGTCTTGCGGGATAATTTCCGGCACTGCGGTCAAACACCCCGCAAAACCAGACAAAACAACACAGGCCACTCTAATGAAACCAATAGGGCTGCAACTCTACTCTCTTCGCGAAGTCTCCAAGACAAAGGACGATTTCGCCGCCACGATCCGCCGCGTCGCGGAAATCGGCTACAAGGTCGTCGAACCCGCAGGACTGCACGATTTCGCGCCGGCGGAATTCCGCGCCTTTCTCGACGATCTGGGTCTTGAGATGTTTTCAACGCACTCCCCGTGGGCGCACAAGCCCGAGGAATGCTCAAAAATGATCGACGAGCTTGGCGCGATGCGCCTCGACAAGGCGGTCTGCGGCTACGGCCCGGACGACTTCAAGGACCTCGACGCCATCAAGCGCACGGCCGACAACACCAATGCGATGCAGGAAATTTTCGCAAAGGCCGGCATCACGCTTTTCCAGCACAACCACGCCTTTGAGTTCGAGCGCCTGGACGGGCGCCTGAAATACGAAATCTACGCCGAGCTGTGCCCGAACGTGAAGTTTCAGATTGACGCCTACTGGTCCAACAACTTCGGAGCCAACGATCCCGTCGAGATGATGAGGAAGTTCGCCCCGCGCACGGTGCTTGTCCACCTGAAGGACGGCCCGTTCAAGCAGGAGGCCAAGAACCAGAAGTTCGTGAACGGCATTCTCGACCGCAAAATCGACCTTTGCCCCGTGGGACAGGGCGACATGGACGTGAAGGCCCTGTTTGCCGAAATTCCGGACAGCGTTCCAACCGTGATCGTCGAGCATGACTACTCCGTCAAGGACATGTGGCAGACGGTCGAGGAAAGCTACGCGTATCTCGTCGGCAAGGGTTTCCTCGCCGGCAACAAGTAGCAGTTTTCGTCCAGCCCACATTCACCAACGTCCAGCGTTTTCCGCGATGTTCGACTTGTTCCACCGTTCCGTCCTTCCCGCCGTCCTTTCCGCGCTATGCGTCGCCGCCGCGTCATGCGGCAGGAGGGACGGCGGCGCGCAACAGTCCCGAGCGCCGGCCGATCCAGCCGCCGCGCTCGCGGCGCAGGCCGAAAAGGCGCGCGCGAAGGCGCGGCGTCTGGAAGCCGAACTGGAGGAGGCGCGCGCGGAGGCGACGCGGCTGGAAAACGCCCTCGCGTCGCTTGGCGCAGGTTCGGGCGAGGCCGGCGGCTCCGAGGCCGCGAGGCCGGCCTCCTCCGGCGGCGCGAGCGCCGCAGAAGCGTCCGCCGCCCCGACCTCGGCGCCGGCGCGCCCCTCCCCCTCCGCCACGGCCGGGAGCGCCGGGTCGGCGGGGGAGGCGCCGCGCGCCGTCGCGCTGTCGGCGATCAGGGAGGGCCGGGTTCCGCCCGGAAGCGCGGCGATCGCCGCCCTTGCGGCGCGCCCCGCCAAAAACGCTCCGCCGATTTCCAAGACGCCTTATCGCGGAGCGATCGCGATAGACGACGCCACCGGGCGGATCCTCTTCGCGGACAACCCCGACGTGCCATGCCTGCCCGCCAGCATGGTTAAGATGATGGACCTGCTGCTGGTGCAGGAGGCCATTGAGCGCGGCGAACGCAGCCCCGCCGAAATGGTTGGCGTTTCCGTCCGTGCCTTCAAGACGGGAGGCTCCCAGGTGTATCTCGATCCGAAGGAGCGCTTTTCGCTGGAAGACATGCTCTACGCTCTCATGATCCAGAGCGCGAACGACGCGGCGGTGGCCATCGCCGAACACGTGGCCGGATCGTGCGAGGAGATGGTGCGCCGCATGAACGAGCGCGCCGCCGAACTCGGAATGGAGGACACGCGCTTTTCGTCGGTCCACGGGCTGCCGGCCTCGGAAGGGCAGGACAATGACGTCACGACTCCGCGCGACATGGCCATCCTGGCGCGCGAGCTGTGCCGTCACCCGGACATTTTCAAATACACCGGCACCGAATACCGCGTGTTCCGGCCCGCCCCGCGCCTTTTCGAAATGCGGTCGCACAATCCTCTTCTTCAGGCTTCGTCGAGGATCGAAGGCGCCGACGGGCTGAAAACCGGCTACACGAAGCACGCCGGCTACGGGATTGCCGGCACGGCGGTGCGCAACGGGCATCGCGTAATTGTCGTCATGATGGGAGTCGGGGGACCGGATCCCAAGACCGCAAAGGCGACGCGCAACGCAAAGTTGCGCGAGCTCTTCGACAGGGCGTTCGCGGAGGTCTCCAAATGAAGCGGCTCATCACGGGCAACGAGGCAATCGCACTCGGCGCATTCGAGGGAGGAGTGACAGCCGCCTTCGGATATCCGGGGACCCCGTCCACGGAAATCCTTGAATCGCTCGCCATGTTCAGGGACCGCGGCGTCTATGCCGAGTGGTCGCCAAACGAAAAAGTGGCGCTCGAAGCCGCGGCCGGAGCCTCGATCGCGGGAGCGAGGACCCTTGTGACGATGAAACTCGTCGGTCTCAACGTCGCCGCCGATCCGCTCATGACGCTCTCCTACGTGGGCGTGGTTGGCGGCATGGTGGTGGTCGTTGCGGACGATCCAGGGCAGGACTCGTCGCAGACGGAGCAGGACACGCGCCACTACGCCCGCCTGGCCAAGATTCCATGCCTTGAGCCAGCCGACGCCGAGGAGGCCAGGGATTTCACCGTTGCCGCATTTGAAATCTCGGAAAAATGGCGGTGCCCGGTCATCCTGCGCACGACGACGTGCGTGGCTCATTCTCGCGCGCTCGTCGAGGAAAACCCGTCCCCGCGCCAGCGCAACGAAACGAAGTTCGAGCGAAACGTGCCACAGTTCGTGCCGTTGCCGGTTTTCGGGCGCGTCCTTCGCCGCAAGGTCGAAGTGCGCCTCGACGCCCAGGCGCAGGAGGCGTCTCGGTCCGAGCTAAACACAGTGATCCGCCGCCCCGGCCGCGCCTTCGGCGTTGTGTCCCACGGAGTGGCGGCGCTACACGCCGCGGAGGCGTTTCCCGACGCGTCGATTCTCAAGATAGGCTGGGGCTGGCCGTTCCCGGACGCTTTGCTGCGGTCGTTCGCCGCCTCGGTCGATCGGCTGCTTGTGGTTGACGAGGGCGACCCGATCCTCGAAGAGCACATCCGTTCGCTCGGAATCGCGTGCGACGGGAAGAACTTCGTGCCGCGCTGCGGCGAGATAACGCCGTCCCGTCTGCGCGAAGTCAGGCGCGCCATGTTCCCGGAGCTGCGCATTCCTCCGGCTCCCGAGCCGGTGCCCGACGCCGCCGATCTTCCGGCCCGCCCCCCGACGCTTTGCCCGGGGTGCCCGCACCGCGCGTTTTTCACGGCGCTCGGCCGTTTCGACGTCATCGTGACCGGAGACATCGGATGCTACAGCCTGGGGGCGTTTCCGCCACTCAACCGCACAGACACGATTCTGTGCATGGGAGCTGGCTTTTCGATGGCGCACGGCATGGCCAAGGCCGGGGAAACGAAGCCAATCGTCGGGGTTCTCGGCGATTCGACGTTCTTCCACAGCGGCGTCACGGCGCTGCTCGACGCGGTTTACAACAAAAGCGCGGCGGTGTATGTCGTCCTCGACAACCGCATCACCGCAATGACCGGACATCAGGACCATCCCGGCACCGGCGTCACGCTGCTTGGCGAAACAACAAAAGCCGCGTCGATCGAAGCCATGGCCCGAGCCTGCGGCGTGGACCGCATACGGGTGGTGAACCCATACGACGTGGACGCCATGGCGTCCGCCATTGGCGAGGAACTCGCCGCCAGGGAGCCCTCGCTCATCATTTCGCGAGCCCCCTGCCCGTTGCACATACGAAAGCCCCTTGGTCCGCCCAGACGCGTCGACGAGGCGAAGTGCGTAAAGTGCGGCGCATGCATGAAATGCGGATGCCCGGCGCTGGAGCGCGACGCCTCCACCGGCCGCCCGTCCGTAAACGCCCAGGCCTGCAACGGATGCTCGCTCTGCGACAGGCTCTGCCGCTTCGGGGCCATCGGCCCCTCCGCCCCGGACACCGCGAAGTAGGCGCGGAAGACATGACTGCGCCGGCAACAAGCGGCACGGACGATCAGGGCGACGCCTTCGAGCGCGTGGTCGCGGAATATGGTGAAACCCTCGTTTCCATGGCCGCCCGCCTGACCGGAGACCCCGACGGCGCACAGGATGTGGCGCAGGAGGCGTTCATCCGCCTTTCGCGCGAATGGCGCGGAACGTTCACGCCGTCGTCGCAGATGACGGTCTGGCTGCGCCGGACGGTCCACAATCTCTGCGTTGACGCCTCTCGCGCGGCGGCACGGCGCTCCGCGCTTCACGAAAGCCACGCGAGACAGCGCGGCTCCATTCAGGAGCCGGCGCGCGGCCAGGGAGGCGGCGGAATACCGGACGCGGCGGCCGACGCCGCCGACGCACTTCGCATCCTGCCCGCGCGGGAGCGAAGTCTCGTGGCGCTAAAAGTTTACGAAGGTCTGTCATATCGGGAAATCTCGGCCGTCACGGGCATTCCCGAAGGCACGATCGGATACCTTCTCCACGAAGCAATGGAAAAACTCGCCAAACACCTGGGGGTTCGGCGCACGGGCCAGAAGGAGGCCGGAAGATGAGCGAGAGAGAAGTGTCAGACTGGCTGCTCGCCCACGATCCGGCCAGTTCGGTCCCTAGCGGCGGATTCCATCCGCGCAGGGCGCGCGCCGTTGCGCGAACCATGCGCCATCCCCTTTTGGGCTGGCTGTGGCTGCACCATCGCGCCGTTGCGCGCGCGTTCGCGCTGATCGCCCTTGCGCTGGTCCTGTGGGCGCTCTCTTTTCTCCGCGCGCCGGACAGGCGAACGCTCCCGCCCGTCGCGATATCGCTTCAGGCGCCCACCCCGACCGCAGCGCCAGAGCTAGAGGTCCCGCTGCAGGACGACTCCGCCGCCGACTTGCCGCCGCCACCGGAATTCACCCCTCCGGCACCGGACGACCCGCTCTCCGCCAACGAACGCCCTCAGGAGACTTCAACGAAGTGAAAGAAGTTCTCGTCGTATCCCCGAACTGGCTCGGCGACGTCGTCATGGCACTTCCGGCGCTACGACGTCTGCGCCGCGAACGCCCGGCACCGGAAACCAGAATCACCATCCTCACCCGCCCCGCCCTCGCCCCGCTGTGGCGGTGCGTCGAAGGGGTCGATGACATTCTGGAGCTGCCAAAGACAAACGCCGCCACGTTTGGAGCCGGACGCGCCCTGCGCGCCCGGGACTTTTCCGAGGCGCTGATTCTCCCCAACTCCTTCCGCTCGGCGCTCGTTCCGTGGCTTGCGCGCATTCCGCGGCGGCGCGGCACCGCCGGACATGGTCGATACCTTCTCGTCAACGACAGGGTGGCATTCACCGCCGACGAGCGGGCTGGGCATCAGGCGTTTGAATATGCCAAGATTCTTTGCGGCACGGCGCAGTGCGACACAGGCGACTCCGGATTCCGACCTCCCGCCCCGCCGCCGGAACTAGCGGCGGCGGCCGGAATCGCGCCGGGCGCGCGCGGGCCTCTCGTCGGCATCGTTCCAGGAGCGGCGCGCGGGCCTTCCAAGCGGTGGCCGCATTTCGCAGCCGCAGCCGGCATCCTGCGCGACGCGGTCCCAGAAGCGCGGTTCGCCGTTTTCGGCGGTCGCGGAGAGGAGCGGACGTGCGCCGAACTCGCCTCGGCCCTAGGAGCGCCGGATCTGTGCGCAAAGACAACGCTGCCGCAGTTCGCCTCCCTGCTTGGCGCGTGCGACTGCGTGCTGTGCAACGACAGCGGCGGAATGCATCTTGCCGCCGCGGCCGGAACACCGGTCGTGGCCGTCTTCGGAGTCACGGACCCGGCGAAGACCGGCCCGATCGGACCGCACGTCGCAGTCGTGCAGGCGCAAGGGGTGCGCCACGCCCGAGCCGTCGCCCGCGACGACCCCGCCGCAATCCGCGCGCTTGAATCGATCTCTCCAGAACGCGTGGCCTCGGCCGCTCTTGCCCTTATCCGCGCCTCGGACCGTCGGACATCAACCGAAGAAGGACGAAAATGACGCGCACGGACACCACTCGCAGACGCGACGAATGGAGGAACGAAAGCGTGAAATCAGACTGTCATCCAGATCGCGGCGCACGACAAAAGCCACAGGACTAGAGCGGCGGCCAGAGTTGCGTCCGCGAAAAAGAGGCGCTCAGGGCGAGAGCCGCAACCGCGCCGAACGACAAGGAAGACGTAGCGGCAAAGCCCGAACGCGACGAACGGAACAGTCGCGGCCATGCCGCGCGTCCCGAATTTGGCCGCCGTGGAAGGCAGAACCGACCAGACCGCGTATCCGACGAAAGCGGCGCCGGCCGACAGCAGAAAGGCGACGCGGAGATGACTCGGAGAGTAGCGAAGAAGGACCGGACGGTGGACGGCGGCGGCTTCGCGCGAACCGCCGGACTCGGCAAGTTCGCCGGAGCGTTTGCCAAGCGCGATGCACAGCGCCGCGAAGAACGAGCAGAAGACAATTCCCGGAGACAATGACACGTGAGCCGCGCTCACGCCACCGCACACGCGCAGCACGAATCCGAGCGCTATGCACGAAGTGTCGAGATACGGGACGCGCTTCATGGCGAACGTGTAGAAAAACTGCAGCGCAAGATACGAAGCCAGAACGGCCGCGAACCCGGAGCCCAGCGCAGTCGAGGCGCAGAGCGCCGCCGCGCCAAGACAGACGCATTCGCAGACGGCGGATCGGGGGGAAAGGCGTCCGGACGCAATTGGCCGGCTGCGCTTGACCGGATGCCGCCGGTCGTTTTCGGCGTCGTGGAGATCGTTGAACACGTAAACGACGCCGGAAACGACGCAGAAAAGAAGCGCCGCCGCGACGGAGCGCCAAAAGGCCTCGACGCGGGAAAAGACCTGATTGCGGTCGGCCAGCGCAAAGAAAAACCCGGCGCCAACTGTCAGATTCTTCGTCCACTGGCCAGGACGCAGCACTTCAAGCCACGGAGGAACAGATGGCAATGCGGGACTTTTCGACATCGTCAAACGAAGCAGGAGCGGAGGCGGACGAATTCAGCGCCCGCGTCGGCGGGAACACCGCGGCAAAGCCTAGCACATGGCCCGACGCAGTGGCAACTGCGCGCTTCGCAAATCATGAACTGAGATGCACCGAGCCGGGCGCTATGGTAGAATCACCGCCCGCACGGATGCCGATCACCGAAAAGTCGCGTCCGCAGAATTCTCCCCGGTCATTTTTTTCCTCGTCCCCTCCCCTCTCGCCCCAAAAATCGCACCGCGAACATGAAACCGCTCATAGCATCCTTCCAAGTTGACCACACTCGCATCGGCTACGGAATCTTTTCAAGTCGATGCGACATGGTGAACGGCGCGTTTGTGACAACGTTCGACGTCCGCATGAAACTTCCGAACCGGGAACCGGCCATTCATCCTGGCGCCATGCACACGATTGAACACGTGGTGGCTACGTATCTGCGGAATTCGCGCTTCCGCGACCATGTCGTCTATTGGGGACCCATGGGCTGCCTGACCGGATTCTACTTCATCGTCAGCACAATGGAAAAAATTGAACCTCGCGACATTGAACCGCTGATTCGCTCCGCCTTCCGCCACATGGCCGGATATCGGGGAGAAGTTCCGGGAGCGACGCCTGAGAACTGCGGCAACTATCTTCTCCACGATCTGCCGATGGCCAGACTTGAGGCCAAGACTTTCCTCTCCAAGACATGGCAGTTCGAATACCCGAAAACCAGGCGCGCCAAAGCGGGCGCACGCGTGGTGTTCGACGCATAACGGCAGACAATGGCCGAACAAGCAGAAGACAGAGCGCTGCCCCCGCTCTCCCCGGAACAGCGAAACGAACTTGGGCGTCGGCTCGGAGTCGAGGCGCTCCGCTTCCGGCTTCACCGCGAAGAGAACAGGGAAAAGCACTTTTTCGGACTCGTGCGGTGGTGCCCCATGAAATACGCCGGTCCGGCCGCGAATCTCGCGTTCAAATGCGCGGGTCTTTGGAAGCGGGCGCACCGTGAATTTCTCGACATCAGAGTGCGCGAGGAGACATTCGCCCTGCCAGATCTTCCAGAAGAGCTGTCGGGATTCACGATTCTGCACCTATCAGACCTACACGCCGACATTTCGCCTGACCTGCCCGGCGCCATCGCCGACGCGCTTGCCAGCGTCGCCGGGCGCTATGACGTCGCCGTCGTCACTGGCGACTTCAACAACTTCACCGTCCACGGCGACATGGTGGCCGTGTCGATCGTCTCGCGTCTGCGCCCGGCCTTCACCGCCCCCGTGTTCGGATGCCTTGGCAACCACGACTCAGTGCGAGACGTTCCGCTCCTTGAAAAGTCCGGCTACAGGATGCTGCTCAACGAATCGACGCGCATCCGCCGACGCGGGTCTGCCCCGGATTCGCCTTCGCTGCTCCTCGCCGGAATCGACGATCCAAACATCTTCCGCACACACGACCTTGCGCGCGCCCTTTCGGACCGGAAATCCGACGAGCCGGTCGTCCTTCTCTCGCACGCTCCGTCAATACACCTTGAGGCGGCGCGAGCCGGCGTCTCGCTGGTTCTGTGCGGACACGTCCACGGTGGCCAGCTGTGCTTCCCGAACGGCAGGTCGATGGCGCTGCGGCACTGGAACTTTCCAGATCACGTGCGAAGAGGACGCTGGCGCGAGGGCGCCACCCAGGGCTACACGACAACCGGCGTCGGAGCGTGCGGCGCGCCGCTGAGACTCAACTGTCCTCCGGAAATAGTTCTCGTGCGACTGGAGAGCGCCTAGGGAAAGGACAAGGCGGCTGACGCGACGCCGGCGCGGATGAGGCGACCAGGCCGACGCGTCTCCGTGCCGAAACTACCCGAACGTCAGCGCTCCATCGCGCAGGGTGGCTGTCCTGTTGCAACGCGCCGCGACCTCGCGCGAATGCGTGACCATCACAAGGGCCGGCGCCTCGCCGGAAACGGCCGACGGCAGGTCGAAGACAAGATCGAGTATCTGCATTCCTGTCTGCCCGTCAAGATTTCCGGTCGGCTCGTCGGCGAGAAGCAGCGACGGGGCGTTCAGAAGGGCGCGCGCCACGGCGACGCGCTGCCGCTCCCCTCCGGAAAGTTCGGCGGGGCGGTGCTCAAGCCGCCCGCCAAGCCCGGCTGCCTCAAGAAGTCGCCGCGCCCGCTCCTCCGCCTCGTGCCGTCCTACTCCTCCGTGGGCCATCGCGGGAAGTCTCACGTTTTCCAGAACCGTGAGTTCAGGCAGAAGGTGGAACGCCTGAAAGACAAAGCCGATGTTGCGCGCGCGCATAGCGGCGCGTCTGCGCTCGCCGCATCCGAGCAGATCGAGACCGGCGACTTCGACTCTTGCGCCTGTGCCGGGATCAGGACGGTCGAGGCCTCCAAGAATGTTCAGCAACGTGCTTTTGCCCGACCCGGAACGGCCCAGCACGGCCACCCGTTCGCCGGGGGCGACGCGAAGCGACACGCCGTCAAACACCCTGATCGGTGCGGCGCCCGGAAGTTTGTATGTCTTGCGGAGGTTCTCCGCCAACAGCGCGTCTTTCATTTTTGTGCGGGCGTTTTTTGCTCTGGCGTTGCGTCCACTTCCTCTTCAAGCGTCGGGAATGGCTGAGAGAGAACACGCTCGGAGGACGAAACAGACGCTGCTGCGGCGGCGCAGAGAATGGCGGCGGCGGCGGCGCAGACCGCCAGCGAACGGCGGATTCCAGCGAAGCGTTCGGAAAATGCACGGCGCAGCGCGAGTGCGAGCCAAAGCGCAGCCCATGCGGCGGCCGCCGCACCGCGCCGCGCTTCAAGAGACATGCGCAACACGGGACGAAGCGGCGCGTGCCACCACGGTTCAGGAGCGTCGCGGCGCGCCGCTGACGCTCCGGCCCGCGATTCGGGAGTTTCCCCCTCAAGCGCCGCGGCGCGCCTGAAAGCGTCAAGAGCCTCCTCGTTCCGCTCGGCAAGAAGCAAAGTCGCGCCGAGGTTGCGCAGACACGGACCGGACCCGCCACCGCTGGCCTCGGCGATGTCCCGGAAAGACCTGGCGGCGGCGAGGGCCGCCGCGGGATCTTCGGCGCGCGCGGCGGCGGCGCAGGCCTGGCGCCATGCAAATCGCGCCTCCGCCGCGCCACCTTGGAGAGAAAGCGCCAGCAGCGAAGCAAGCGCCAGCATTCTGACCGACGAGACGATTTGCGCGAGGCGACCGCGTCGTGAGCGAACTTCGGCGGCGACGTCGGCTCCGGGTCTGTATGCGGCCTCCTCCATGCCGCGCAGAAGCGCGGCAGCCTCGTCGGCGGCTGAGGAGGACACGCCGCGGGAAAGCAGCGCCGAGCGCAGCTGATCGGGACCAAATCCGGCCCCGATTCGCAATCCGGTTTTGGCCGTGAGCAGCGAGGCGCAGGCGGCGGCGGCCTGTCCTGGAGTTTCCGCACGGCGCAGGCGCGCCGCCGCGCCGCCGCGCGCGCCAAATCTTCGAGCCGCAGTCGCGGCGCGGCGCGCGGCGCGCATCATGAACGGAAAAGCGACCGCCAGCAGCCAGACCATGGGCGGCGCGCAAAGCAGCAGCGCCACTGCGGCATTTGCGGGCCGCGGAGGCGGTTCGGCGCCCGCCGGATCAAGGGAAAGGGCCGGAGGCGCCGCCACGCCGGTCTGCTCGTATTCGAGCGACGCCCCGACTGCGGCGAACAGAGCATCCGGGTCAAAATCAGCCACGGGGTCAACCCGTAGCGGCAGCGGGGCGCTACTGACCACGCCATAGCGCTGCTTCACGGGGTCGAACCACGCAAACTCAATTGGCGGCACCTCCAACGTGCCGGAGGCGATGGCCCGGACCTTCCAGTCAAACCGCACCGATCCGTCAGACTCTGTCCGCGAGGGATCTCCCCATTGGCGGAAAATCTCCGAAACGGCAGGATCGGCGAAAGGATCGGGGCGCCTGACCGCTGACGGATCGAAGTCGCCCTCGATTTCAACGGAAAGCACAAGCGGATCGCCCTGACGGCATGTCTGAAGGTCGAGAGAAACCGAAATCGCGGCGCGGGTGGCGAGGACACCGCCCCACGAAGCCGGCCGACCATCGACCGGCGGAGGAACAATCCGGACGCGCAGCGGCTCCGAAAGAGCCACAATGTATGGCGAAATTCGCGCCTGCCCGCCGTCGCCTCCAATCGCCACCGAACCCGCAAAGCGGACTGGCGAGAACTCGACCTCACCCTCGGACACGGCTCGAAAAGGCACGGCAAAAGAGTAGCGAACGGTCCCGCCATCGGCCGAAGTCTCCGGGGATGCGCCGACAAGACATACTCCGTTTGCGACGAACTGCACTGCGGCGGAACCTACGCCGCCATTTTCAAGCTCAGCCGCCAGCCGGGCCGGAGCAAGAGCCGGCACCGCCTCGGACCCAAGCCCTTCGCCAAAGAGCCACGGCACGGAAAGTCGCGGCGACTGACTGCGCAGGACTGGAGCTCCCTCAACCGCCGTGCCAGAGGGATTTTCAACTTCGACGGCGACCGCGACAGAAAAGTCCTGCTGCGGGAAGACCTCCTCGGGACCGGAAAGCGAAACGCGAACCCATGGCTGCGGCGGAGGCGGAACAACCTGCACGTCGGGAACGACGGCACGGAGAACCTTTCCACCCGGCAACGGAAGCCTCGCCTGGCCGAAATGGACAAGTCCCGTCGATGCCGGAACAGCAGCCCATGTCCACGAAACCGACGACGAGCCAACGCCGTTCACGAACGAACTGCTCTGCTGCACCGAAGGCGAAGAAAGCGGCGCCGCGCCGGGAAACTCGAACTGCGGCTGAGCGTTTAGGGCAGACGGAATTCCGCGCGCGGACACTGAAAGACGAAATGCGTCGCCGACAACGACGCGGCGCGACGAAACACCGACTTCAAGCGACGGCGCGGCCGAAGCCGACACCGCCGCGCAAAGGAGCGCCGAACCGACAAGCGCGCGAACTGACGTTGCGGAGAACCCGCCGTTCACGAGATTCTTCCGTTGTCGAGCAGCCATTTGAACGCATTGGCGCCGGAAAAGCCGAAAGGCGGCGCGGAACCGCGAAACTGCGAAACCGCGTTCCATGAGAAGCGTGCGGCCTCGCACGGCACGGGGAAGCGCATCGCGGAACGATAGGTTATGGAAACGCGCGGCAGATATTTCGTGCGGAAAAGATTTTCCGCCCAGTCCGTGCGCCACGGCTTGGCCGAATGCCGCGAATTCCACTCGCCGCAGGCGGCCTCGCAGAGTCGGCGCGAACGCAGCGACAATCCGCCGTCCATCGCATGCGTGTTGAAAATGGAATGAAGAAACCGGCTGAACAGCCCGCCGCCGTCCAGCGGAGCCCCGACGAAATCCCAATCGTCGAGGAAAGAGCCAAGGCCAGGCCGTATTGGAAAGGCGTCCTCCCGCACGAGCAGGACGCGCGGAGTGCGGAAACGCTCGAAGAGGCGCGCGTTGGCGTCGGCATGGATGGTTTCCGGACGCGCCGGGTCCAGCGATGGTTCAATCTGAAGTTCAACCCACGGGCCGAACGGGGCTGCGAACTCCCTGATTTCCGGGACATCGCGATCAGCCACGAACACGGTGCGGAGAAAACCGCAGTGCCGCCACGTTTCGCGCACGGCGCATTCGAGCGCCGGAAAGGCGTCCGCAACTTCGGAGGAGGGGCGGACGAAATAGCAGAGAAGCGTGACTTCAGAAGGTCCGGGAGCCGGAACCGGCAGTTCCCTATCCCGCTCCAAACGGTCAAGACGCCAGGTCCGAAGGACTGTCTCGGCAGTCTTTTTCTCAGGTTGTTTCTTGCGTTTCTTGCGACTCATGGCCCCGGATTGTATCACTTAGCCCCAACTGCCGCAACGACCCCGCCGAACCGAACATTTGCGGATGGGCGGGGCAGTGCGCCGGTTGCGCCGGGAAGTCGCGCCATTTCAGCGAAGGACGAGGATGAACGGGAGTGTCGAGTTAAGATATACGGCGTTGGACGTGTGCCGCAGATGCCACCGCTCCGGCAGCGCGCTCGCGTCGAACTCGCCGGCGTAGCCGTTCGGCGCGTCGAGGATCTTGTAGGCGTCGCGTGCGGCGTCCGGATCGAGCGCCTCGGGGTTCGAGAGCGTGACGGCGAGGCCCGAGACGTCCTGTCCGGCCGCGACCTTGAGGCAGGAGCAGCCGTCCGCGTCGGCGGAGATTTCGTAGTTTCCGGCGAGGGCGCAGAGCGTCTCGAATTCGATGGTGCCGTCGGCGTCCGGCGCGATGGCGCCCGTGACGAACGAGGCGGTCATGTTGTCGAGCGCGCCGCTACCCTCGACGCGGCCGATGTTCTGGACGGTGGAGCGCGCGGGATTTTCCGTTTCGTAGGTGTAGGCCGTAAACTTCGTGCCTTCGCCGCCGAGCCGCAGCGTGGTGCCGTCGGGGATGGCGCCGTCCGCGCGCGCCTGGATGCGGCCGCTTTCGATCACGGTCGGCCCGTTGTGGGCGTTCGCGGAGAGGAACACGAGGATGCCGGATCCCTTCTTGAAGACGCCGCCGTCGGTGCCGCCGGCGGCGACGCCGCTCGTGAGCGCCTTGCCCCACCAGAGGTTCACGCCGTTGGAGAGGTCGAAGCCCGCCCCTTTTTCGCCGACCGTGAACGCGACGTTTGCCCAGCTCGCCGCCGAACCGGCGTAAAGCGCCCGGTCCTCCCTGATCGCCTGCAGGGAGCCGCCGTCGAAGGCGAAGAGGCCGGCCGAGGCGTTGTCCATCCGCAGCTGGTGAACCGCGAGGAGGCCGCCTTCGTCGAGGTGGACCTCGGAGCGGTTCCCGCCGGACTGGCTGACGCGCAAGATGTCCACGGCGAGGCTGCCGCCATTAGCCACGGTGAGCTTGCCGGGGCTGCTGAGTCCGTTGATCCACTGGACGCCCTCCGGCATGACGACTTTGCCGCCGTTCGTGACAACGACCTGCCCGAACGCGCCGACGTCGAGGTAGCGGTCCTTGCCGTCGGCCATCTTCGGCGAATGGAGTTCGCCGCCCTCGATCAGGAGAAGGCCCCTGTCGGTGGAAAACGCCGAGCCATTGCCCTTCACGTAGGCGATCGCGTCCTCCCCGGTGCTGGTGCCTGGGCCGGTGACGGTGGTCACGCCGCTTGCGAGCTTGAGACGGCGCGTATCGATGAAAAGCCGCCCGAAGGCGTTCGTGCGCCCTTCGCCCGGATCGAACGTGATGAGTCCGCTCCAGTTGCTACGGATCTTCACCTTCGTGTCCTCACTGTAGTCAGAGCCTTCGTCCGGCTCCGCGACAATCTGCCCGCGATAGGTGAACGGGTTGTTGGAGCCGGTCCAGAGGGCGGTCCCGGACGCGAGTTTGACCGTGCGGTTGCGGTGGATGGAAAACGCGCCGTTACCGAAGATCGTGGGGTTGCCGCTTTCGATCACGATGTTCTCGGTTGGCGAGGCGGGGACGGGGCCAAAGGAGCCGTCGCCCTTGGCCATGAGGAACACCGTCCCGCCCAGCACGGTTTTCGTCTGGGCGTTGTTCAGGCTGTTGAGATAGGCGCTACGCCAGTCGACACCGGTCGCGAAGAAGTGGAGCGAGCCGTCCTCCCGGCCGCTCGCGAGGGGGACGTTGAAGTTCTGGTTCTTCGCGCCGACGGGTGTGATGGTGCCGGCGACGCGCAGGGGGCCCGTGCCGTTGAACGTGTAGGCGACATTGTTGATCGTGAGGTCGTTCACCAGGCGCTCGGACGCGATGGTCACCGTTGTCTGCGATGAACTGCCGAAAATCGCATTGTTGCCGTCAGCCCACGCTTCGCCGGAGTTCCAGTTGACCGATGACGTGTTCCACGCGGCGGAGGCCGGAGAGGCCATCCACGTGTAGTCCTCCGGCACGAATTCGGCTTCCGCCCACTGCCAGGTGATTTTGACCTGCGACGCAGCCGTGGCGGCGCAGGACAAGACGTCGTCGTGGGCCACTGGATCGCCCCACGCGGAGCCGTTCCACGTTTCGAGCGTGTAGCCCGTGCAGTTGTAAACCTTGCCGTTCAGCGTCGCCTGCGCCGGCGCGGAGAAGGCGTAGCCCTCGGAGTCAACCGCATAGGCGCCGGAGGATTCGGCGCCCTCCAGCCCCGCAATGCTCGAATCGACGACGACGTTCGTGACGGGGATGCCGTGGAAGAAGCGCGCCTCGTCGAGGGTTCGGTTGGCCGCGAGCTGGGCGTCCGTGAGCGCCGTGTCGTAGATGCGGACGGCCTTGATCGTGCCGACGAGCGAGCGCCTCCATGCGCCGTAGGTCGTGGAGCCGTAGGACGCGCCGAAGGTCAGCGTGCGAGTGCCGATGGAGAGGTTCTTGCTCGTCTTCGCCCCGACGGTCGTGCCGTCGAAGAGCGACGCCTGGGAGCCGCTGGCCCACGCCGTGAGGTAGTGGTTGTTCCACGTCGCCTTGTTGACGAACACGTCGAAGTTGCCGTTCCCCATCTTGGCGTTGACGCGTTGCTGTCCGCTGCCGCAGTTGTAGTAGATGTTGCAGTAGTCGTTGCCGTCGGTGTCGGTCGTGCCGACGAACCCCGGCCACTGGAGGTTCCCCTCCGAAACAACGCCCGTGGCTTGCGTGAACCGCGTCTGGAACTTGTCGGTGTCAACGTCGCACACCACCTGGATCGTGTAGGCGTTGCCGAGCGTGATGGCGCCACTCATCTGCATGAACGTGACGCCGTCGAAGTAGAAGCCGTCGTCCGTCCAGCCCGCCGTGCCGTCCTGGAGCGAGGTTGCCGGGACGGAGCGTCCGGAAATGGACGAGATCGCGCGAATCGCGGCGGTGCGCGACGAGACAAGGTCGGCCCACGTCGTCGCGGAGGAGTCGTGGGCCTTGAGCGCGCCGGCGTTGCGGATGCCGTCGAGCTGCAGGACGAGATGGTCCTGCGCGGCGTAGTTGTCCGGCTCGTAGAGGAGTCCGGCGAAGGCGGTGGACGCGAATGCGCCGCAAACCGCCGCGAGTGTCGCTTTCATGGATGTTTTCATGGCTGTGTGATTTGTTGTCGAAGGTCGAAGGTCGTCTCGGCGTCTTCCGCGTGTCGCGTGTCGAAAGTCGCGTGTCAAAAAGTTTTCAGTTCCCGAATTCCGCCGTGAAGTCGGCGAGGAACTTGCGCCAGCCGGCGACGCCGCCGTTTCCAGCGGCGGCGATCATCCAGACGGTGCCGCGCGGCTCCCAGCGCGCGCCGGGGGCGAGGTGCGTGTCTCCCTTTGGCGAAAACACGGCGTCGGGATGCGGCGCGCCATCGCCGGAAATCCAGTAGATGAAATCCCTCACCGTGGCCGCGTAGGTAGCCGCGCCGCACCAGGCGCCGTCGGCGGAACGGATCCACACGCCGGACGACGGCGCCTTCCAGACATTCTGCGGCGCGCGGTAGCCGCCATTGGCCCAGTCGCCCGACCACGGCGCATACTGGCGGAAGAAAGCCTTGATGTCGGTGAACTCCTCTTCGCCGATGTTTTCGACGCTCACCATGTTCGCGCCGAACCACGGACGGTCGGAGAATGGCACGATGTCGCAGACGACGCGGAAGGCGCGACGCGCGGAGCCGCCGACGCCGGAGACTCGCAGCGCCCCGCGCGCCTCATCCCACTCGGCACTTTCCACGCGGTCGATGTCGCAGTATTCGCCATTGAAGACCATGAGCGTGAAGCGGCCGCAGTCGAGGCCGCGAGCCACCACCGAATCGAACACGTTTTTCGAGCCCACGCGGCCTTTCAGCACAAGCCCGGCGGGGGTGGTGAGGGTGTATTCCCCGGCCTTCCGGTCGGGGCACAGGACAGATGGGGTGGCGGACGATGAGGCGCAGTTCTTGAAATCGGGAAACAGCGCCATTTTTTCCTGCGCGGCGCGATCGACGGGGCGAGCCTCCGGCATTTGCCCGGCGGCGTGGAGCGCCTCCGCCTGCGCGTTCACTCGTGCGAACATTTCCGTGATTTCGCGGTAGGGCTCGCCGCGCTCGTTCACGAGGCCGTAGTTGCTGTCCTCCGGGAACTTTTTGCTTATGCCAAGGGCAGGCTCGTCCACCCACATGAAGTAGTCATAGCCGACCATGAATGGAAGCGCGAGGAGCGTCCGGGCGAAAAGTTCCGTCGCCTGCGTCCGCTCGCGCTGCGTCTGGAAGCGCTGGCCTGAGCCGGCGGAGGACGGCACTCCCGCGTCGAGCGCCGGAAAGCTCCATTCGGTGATGATCAAGGGCTTCTGCGCCCAGTCGTAGCGCAATGCGTAGGCGTCCGCCGCCCGGATGCCGTTGCGCTTGGAGAAATAGACGACGTTTTCGTCGAGGTCCGCCCACGGATAGTTGTTGAAAGTGAGAATGTCGCAAATCCTGCCGGCCTCCTCCCAGACGACCTGGTGCGCCGAGGCGAGGCCGGCGAAGCGGGCGCCAAGAAGCAGGTGGTTCGGGTCGTGGCGGCGGACGGCGGCGGCGATAACCTCGAAGTAGCGGCAAGCCGCGAGGCGCAGAAACTCCGTCTTCGTCTCCTCCGGCACGATCGCCCCGGCATCGGCGACGCCGCGCTCCGCGAGAAAGGCGTCGAGCGCCTGGCGGGCCGGATGCGACTGCGGCTTGCGCGCGACGGCGTCGAACATTCCCGTGGCGGGGGCGCCACGTGCGCCCCATGACAGCTCGTTGTCGAAGAAGTAGCCGAGGATCGAGACGTCGTTCTTCTGCGGGGCGCACAGCATCGCGGCGCGCTCGTCGCAGAACGCGGCGAAATCGGGGTGGAAGACATTCGGGAAAGCCGTGCCCGGAGTTCCTTCGAATTTGCTGATCTCAAAGTCGCCTCCCTTGCCGCAGAACGCCTGCCCGACTCCAAGAAACTCGATGTGGACGAGCCCGCGCCCGCGCAGTTCCTTCGCGCATCCGGCGCCAAGCGCGTTGAAGCCCCATGCGCCAAGGCGAGAAAGCGTCTCCTCCTCCCATGCCGCCTTGTCGCCGCCGAAGCGCTTTTCGTTCTCCTCTCCGTATGGGTAGGCGTCGAGCGCCTCGCACCAGTGCCCGCGCCAGCTCACGTGGTCGATGCCGCGCAGGAAGACGTCGCGCCCGTCCGGGGCGACGATCCACCACCGCCCGGCGTCGTCGCGCCTGACGCCGTAGAATCCGGCCCCGGGCGATGCAACGCCCGGATCGCCGCCGACGGCGGCTTGCAGGCAAAGCGACGACAGCAGACAGACTGCCAGGACGGAGCTGGACAGGACGGTTCTTGGATTTGGCATGAAAGGAACTCTGGAAGGGACCGAAATGGAAAATTGAGACCTAGATGACGCAGATGACTGCATCCGAGACAAAGGATACCCTGATCCAGCCGAAAAACAATCCCGTTTGTGAACCAATATTTATCCCGAACGTGAACTATTTTTGTTGATTTCGGATGAAAATGCGATAACATTGGCCGCGAAACAGCCGATTGCCGACATGGACACGATCCTCTACTTCCAGCCACCGCAGCAGCCATACGTCCCGGCCAAGCTGGCCGGAGTCCGCGAAATCGCTTCGCGGCGCGGCACTCACGTGCAGGTGGTGCTGCAGAATCTCACGTCAAAGCTCATCTCCGAACTTTCGGAGTTCTGGAACGCCATCGGGGCGATCGTGGAATGCGCCACGCGGACGACGCCGCTGGACACGACGATGTTCGGCGCGCTTCCCGTGGTGCTGTTCAGCCCGCCGCCGGGGCAGCGCGTCGCGCCGGCTCTTTCCGTGAGCCATGACTCGGCGGCGACGGCGCGCGTCGCCGCGCGGGAACTTCTCAGCACCGGGTTTTCGAATTTTGCGTTTGTGCCGGCCCCGGAGCCGAACTACTGGAGCCGGACGCGCGAACGTGTTTTTTCCGAAACGATCCGGAAGCATGGCGGCACGTGCGCGATCTTTCGCGCCGATTCGCCCCCGGAAATACTCGACGGCGAACCGTCGTCGATCGAATGGCAGACCGAGCTGCGGCGCTTCCTGCGGGAGCTGCCCAAGCCATGCGGCGTGTTCGCCGCCAACGACGTAGTGGGAGAGACGGTGCTCAAGGCGGCGCGGTTCGAGGGAATCTCCGTGCCGGACGAAATGGCCGTCCTCGGCGTCGACAACGACGAGCGCGTGTGCAACCGCTGCGAACCGCTGCTCACGTCGATCGACCCGGATTTCCGCCGCGCGGGGATGCTTGCGGCGGAACTGCTACTGGAGGCGGCGGCAAAGGGCGGAACGCCGCCCGCCGCCGGGCGACTGCATTTCGGGCCGCTTCGCGTCGTGTATCGCGAGTCGATGCGGACGGGAGGCATTTCGGACAAGCGGGCGGCCGAGGCGCTGGCGCTCATCAGGCGCGACGCCTGCGCCGGACTGCGGGCCGAGCGCGTGGCAGCGGTGTTCCCGTGTTCGCGGCGCCTGGCGTTCGCGCGCTTCCGCAAGGCCACAGGTCACACGATCCTGGAGGAAATCCACGCGGTGCAACTGGAGACGGCCAAGCGCCTTCTGGAAACGACCGACATCCCGCTCAAGGCGCTTTCGGATTTCTGCGGCTTCGAGGACCCAAACTCCCTGCGCAAGTTCTTCCGCCGCGAGACCGGCGAGACGCTTCGCGCCTGGCGCCAGGCGTCACGCAAATCAGGAGCGCTTCGCGGTCGGCGCTGAAGGCGTTTTCGCGGTCGGCTCCAAATCCAGGACAAGCCCGTCCTCGGCGAGGATTCCGGAAAATCTCTCCGCGAGCCTGCGCTGCGCCGCGAGACTCTTGGGCCAGAGCGTCCGCGCCACGTGGTCGAAGACGTGGACCGTTCCGGGAGCGACAAGCCCCGCGCCGAGCATGGACTTGCGCATCGCGTCGATCATCCGCAGGTCGTTGTGTTCGGCGAAGCGCCAGTCGTGGAACGTGTCGCCGCAGGTGGAGTCCCAGACGACGGCGTCGAAAGGCGAGTCGCGGAGAAAATCCTTCAGCGCAAGCCGCGCCTTCGCGCAGAACCAGCCGCCGTCGAGCGCGTAGAGCATGCGAATCCCGCGTCCGTCCAACGCGTAGTGCAGCGGCTGCTCGGCGGGGCGCCTGGCGACGACGTGATTGGCGGGGAGGGCGAGAACCCGCATTCCCGCCACGCGAAAGACGTCGCCCGGCAGAACCGGATGCGGCTCGATCGCGCCGGACGCGCCGGAGTCGGCCTTCCCCTCCGCCTCGACGAGCGCCGCGAGCGCCGTCGGCGGGGCGAACACGCGCAGACGGCGGCGCCCGGCGCGCGCGATCGCGAGAATCGACTCCGGGTGGAAATGATCGCCGTGCGAGTGGGTGACGAGCAGGGATGAAATCCGCGCCGGGGAAACGCCCGCCTCCGAAAGGGCGGCGAGGACGCACGGTCCGGCGTCGAGGAGGCAAGACGAGCCAAGAAGGGAGCAAGTGCTTTTGCGGACGCCGGGGCGAAGATCGGCCCAGTCCCAGTCATCCGCGCCGGTTCCGAGAAACGTGATTTTCATGACGCTAAAACACTACGATCGGGCGAACACTACGATCGGACGAACTTCGCCATTTCCACGACGCGCCCGGACTTGCGGGAGGCTTCAGCCGCGAACGTGGTTAGGTGGGACTCGATCGTCGCGTCAGTCCCGGACACGATCAATTCTGGATTGCCATTCAGGATGGCGCGGCAGAAAGACCCCATGATGCCGATGTCGCCGCCGCCGTGACCGCCATCAACGGTGGCGGCCGTCGCAGCGGTGTCGATGGTCGTTGTCCGCTTCGTCAGAAAATCAAAGACCCTGATCGTCGAGCTGTCATCGGTTTCGATTGTTCCCCTAGTGCCGAATATGCGAGTGCGGCGACCGCCACCGGCGTTGAAGGCGGTCATCGTGAACGACGCCGTGACGCCGCCCTCGTATTCGAGATTGACCACCTGGTGGTCAACGACGTCATTGTCGCACTTGAAGACGCAACGCCCGTATGGACCTTCGCGCAACGCCTTTTCAACGCTTTCCCTTGTGAAGCGCAGCGACGTGTCGATGACGTCAAGGGGCCAGTCGAACTGCCGCCGCCGCAGTTTGTCAAAGTAGAATTCCCTGGCCGAATACGGGCATTTCTTCGACAGGGCGCAGTCGAGGCAGCGGTCTGCCGCCCCCTTGGGCTGGTTTTCCGCCTTGAAGTAGTAAAGGGAGCCGAACGACGAAACGCGGACGCAGCGGCGCCCGACAATGTAGCTGAGCCAGTCGATGTCGTGGCACGACTTCTGAAGCAGCATGAAGGAACTCTCCTTCTCGTTGCGCCAGTTGCCGCGAACAAACGAATGGGCCTGATGCCACCATCCGACAGGCTCCAGGTGCTCGATCGAAACGATGTCCCCAATACGACCGGAATCGACGAGTTTTTTGACCGCACGCGTATAGGGCGTGTAGCGCAGGACGTGGCAGACTGCGAGCGTGTTGCCGCGTTTGCGGATTTCGGCGATAATGCGCCGGCAGGCGGCGGCGGTCGGGGCCATCGGCTTTTCGAGCAGAATGTGGTAGCCAAGTCTGGCGAGCCCCATGACGCACTGCTCGTGCATGGCGTCCTGCGTGCAAATGGCAACAGCGTCGGCTACGCGACCGGCCCTGGCCGCGTCCCGCCAGTCGGAAAACACGTTTTCCGGAGCGATGCCATGCTCGCGAACCATTTTTTCGCGAAATTCCCGCCGCGGTTCGGCCACGGCGATGACTTTTGCCAAAGACGGATAGTCAGTCGCGAATTTCGCGTAGCAGAACCCGCGCGATCCAGCGCCGACGACAAGGAATGACAGCGGCTTTTTCATCGTTTTTCCTGAAGGAGTTTCCAATGATGAAAGGGAAAATGCTGAAAGACAGGGGAAAGAGCGTCCGACCGTCACGAAACAGGGGCTGCGGCCTGACGGGGCGGCAACGAGCTGACATGGACGTCCCGCTGCGGGAACGGGATGGTAAGACCGGCCGCTTCAAGGGCGGACTTGCCGGCCGCGACAAGGGCGCGGCGGGCCGGCCAGTAGTCGGCCGTCCTGACCCAGACGCGAAGAGCGAGGTCAACAGAACTTTCCCCGAGCCCCTCCACGAAAACCTCGGCAGGCTTGTCCGGAATGCGCCGCGGATCGGAAGATCCCAGGGCGAGAAGCGTCCGCAGCCCCGTTTCGATGGAGTCCGAGTACGAAATCGAAAATACGAGGCGGATCAGACGCTCTGGGTTGCGCCCGTAGTTGGCGATCGGTTCCTGCAGCAGAACGCGGTTTGGAACGGACAGAAACACGCCCTCAACCGTCCGCAGCTCAGTCTCGAAAAGCCCGACACGGACTACGGTGCCGGAAGACCGGGCGTCGCTTCCGAACGTGACAAACTCGCCGGCGGCCAGCGGGCGCAGCGCAAGAAGCGAAATGCCGGCCGCGACGTTGCTAAGCGTGTCGCGCAGGCCAAGCCCAATGGAAATCGCCACGCCGCCAAGCGCCGCCATTATTCCGCCTGTGTTCACGCCGAAGGCGGCTAGCGCCGAAACGCCGCCGATGAGATAGACGATCCACGAGACCGCGTTTCCGGCGAGCGCCTCGATCGACGCGTCCGCCTGCGGAATTCGCGCGACGAGCCGCCGGACGAACTTGCCAGCGAACCGGCCGGCGACGACTGAAACGGCGATAATGAGCACTGCCGGCAGAAGGTGCCCGACAACGTAGTCGGTGGAAAGCAGGGCGGATAGTTTCGTGCGCATGCCCCCCCGTTATATGCAAATGGCAATTGGAGTCAAGGAAAATGAGATGCTGAAATTCCCGAAACCGGGACCTCTGCGGGAAACTCAAATCACCGCGGTTCTTTTTCGTTTGACTTTGAGTGGAGCATGGTCTAGTCTTCGCCGCACTCACGCAACAACGTAGCAAGAACAAGGTTTTTCCATGAGCCAGCACTCCAGCCTCAAGGGTTCCAGCCAGATCGCGGTCCGCCGCAATGTCCTCAAGCGCCACGAGCGCATTGACCTTCTGGTCAAGCGCGGCCAGTGGAAGAAGGGCGACCGCGGATTCGGCCTTCCCAAGACGAAGCCCGAAGAGTAGTCAAAGTCCGAATTGCCGACGGCCAGCCATGCCCGAACTTTCCGTCGTAGTCCCCGTTTACAACGAGGAGGAGTCGGTTCCCCCTCTTTGCGAAGCGCTCCACGCCTCTCTCTCCACGCTTGGCAAATCCTACGAAGTCGTGCTTGTGGACGACGGCTCGCAGGACGGGACTTGGCGCGTCATGCTTGAAATGGCCAAGAAGTGGCCGTGTCTCAAGCTCGTTCGCTTCCGCCGCAATTTCGGGCAGACCGCGGCCATGGCCGCCGGCATAGACGAAAGCACCGGGTCCGTCGTCGTCACGATGGACGCGGATTTGCAGAACGACCCCAAGGACATTCCGGCCGTCCTCGCCAAACTTGACGAGCGCGATGAAAACGGGGAGATCAAGTGGGATGTCGTCTCCGGATGGCGCAAGAACCGCAAGGACGCCTTCATCAACCGCAAGCTCCCGTCCATGCTCGCCAATCGCCTGATCGGCGCGATGACGGGCGTGAGACTTCACGACTACGGCTGCTCTCTCAAGGCCTACCGGCGCGACGTCATTTCGCAGGTCCGGCTCTACGGCGAGATGCACCGCTTCGTCCCGGCGCTGTGCCGTTGGGTCGGCGGTCGGGTGACGGAGCTTCCAGTTGACCACCACGCGCGCAAGTTCGGCAAAAGCAAATACGGAATCTCGCGGACGTTCCGCGTGGTGCTGGACCTGACGCTCGTCAAGTTCCTTCTCTCCTACTCCACTCGCCCAATCCAGATTTTCGGCAAGATCGGACTGTGGTTCGGCTTTTTCGCGGCGGCGATTTTCGGAGTCGTTCTCGCCGAAGGACTCTGCGAAACCGCGGGGATCACCCACGCCTGGTTTGGCGGAACAATTCTCGCCAAACGCCCGTTCTGGATCGTCACGCCTCTCATGTTCCTCGGTTTCGCGATCCAGCTGGTCGTGCTCGGGCTTCTTGCGGAACTTCAGACCCGCACCTACCACGAGAGCGGGCACAAGCGAATCTACTCGATCAAGGAAGTGGTCGAGTCGAAAAAAGCCTAAGGTCTTCTGGAACTACTGGCGGGCGGAAGCGGGGGCGCGCCGGACGAGGACCAAATCGATTCCGCGAGCGACCTCGCCTGCACGAATGCCGGCCCCGACGTCAGTGGAAAGAATCGCCGTGTCGCCGGAAAGAAGTTCCGCCGAAAGACGAAGAGTCTCGTCAGCCCCGTATGCGGCCGCGTCGTATTGCAGCAGGAAGAACGCGGGGAAGGAGCCAATGGGCGCGAACATAGACTCCGCGACCGCCTTCTGATCGCCGGAGCGGGCCAGACGAACGCGGAGACGATACGTAGGCAGCACGGCGATTCGCTCGGGACACGACACCGAACCGGAGACCTCTACGATGCGCGGCTCGACCTTTTTCTCCCTCATTGCGGCCGCAAGTCTCGCCGCCCCCCATTCCCCGCCGCACACTGGGCAGTGGGAGCAGCCAGCCGCCATGACGGCCAGGGCGAGGGCGGCAGCTATGCCGCGATTCACGAGTGCCCCTCCGCGTTCAGACGCGAAAGATACCGCATCGCCGACGTCGCGGCGATCGCGCCGGAGGCGGCCGCCGTCACGACTTGGCGGAGAAAGGGCTCGCAGGCGTCGCCCGCCGCGAACACACCCGGAACGTTCGTGCCGCCGCCCCATGAGTGAATGCGACCATGGCGGTCAAGTTCCACCTGGCCGCGCGCCCAATCAACCGAAGGGGTTTGCCCTACGGCGACGAAAACACCTGAGACGGGAATCTCACCCGCCTCCGACGAGTCCGCGATCCGAACGGCAGTCACCCTTGAGCCGTCGCCAACGATTCCGGTGGCACGAGCGCGCAGGCGAATAGTCACCGAGGGATCGCCGTCAAACGCCTTAACGAGCCGGGCCTCGGCCTCTGGCGGGGAGTCGGAAATGACGACAACGGATTTGCATAGGCGGGAGAGGTGCCGCGCGGCCGCAAGGCCCGACGTGCCGCCGCCGACAACGGCCACGTCCATGCCCTTGAAAAACGCGGCATCGCACACGGCGCAATACGAAACGCCGCGACCGATGTAGTCAGATTCGCCTGGAATCCCCAGACGGCGCGGGCGCGACCCCGTCGCCCCAATCAGAGTCTTGGCGAGGACCGACTCTCCGGAGGACGTCTTGACTAGGATGCGCCAACCCGGAGCGCGCTCGAAACCGGAAATCTCCTCGCCGGGGCGAAACCTTGCACCGAAACGCTCCGCCTGCCTGCGCATGGCAGCAGCCAGCTCCGGCCCGGACACGCCGTCCGGAAAGCCCGGATAGTTCTCGATCAGCTCCTCCTGCGCGAGCTGTCCGCCCGGAACAAGACCTTCGAAGACCAAGGGGGAAATCCCCGCCCGCGCCGCATAAATCGCCGCCGTCAGCCCGGCCGGGCCGCCGCCGGCTATCACCATCGTTTCAGCATTGTAGTCCATAAGCCCGGGATTCTACCAAACTCCCCGCGCGGACTCAACTGTTTTCACGCAAGGGCGCGAAGCGGTTGACGCGGATGGGTCACTCGGCTATTCTTCCCCGCGTTTCACAACCCGCATACAAGCACAAGCCATGCCTTACACCGCATCAGATCTCCGCAAGGGTCTCAAGCTCCGCTACGAGGGGCAGCCCTATGTCATCACCGAATACAATTTCACCAAGCCCGGCAAGGGGCAGTCGATCTACACCTGCCGTCTCAAGCACATGCTCACGGGCAACACGTTCGTCAAGAACTTCCGCGAAATCGACACCTTTGACGAACTCGACCTTGAGGAAAAGACGGTCAACTTCTCCTACGAGGACGGCGACCAGTTCGTTTTTCTTGACGAGGACAGCGAGCAGATCAACGTCTCGGCCGATCTCCTTGGCGACAAGAAGTATTTTCTCGAAGACGACCTGGAGTGCAAGATCCTCTTCCTTGACGGCAACCCCGTCGAAGTGACATTCCCGACTTTCGTCGAGCGCAAGATCGAGTGGTGCGACGCCGGCGCCAAGGGCAACACGGCGGCCGGCAAGGTAATGAAGACCTGCCGCGTGGCCGGCGGATACGAACTCAAGTGCCCGATTTTCGTCAACGAAGGCGACTGGATCAGGATCGACACGCGCACCGGCGAATACGCCGACCGCATCATGGGGCGCCGCTAGGCAATGGCGCGCCCCGCAGCCCGCGTCGCGGCGGCGCTCGCCGCCGCGACCGCGCTTCTCGCCCCATCCTCACGAGCAATCGGCCCCCACGAAGTCGCCCTTGTCGTCAACGACGCCTCGGTGGAGTCTGTCGTCCTCGGCGCGGTCTGGGCGCGGTTGCGTTCGATTCCGCAGTCAAATGTGGTCCGCGTGTCGATTCCTCCGGGGCCTGACGGCAACCCGCCCGAGGCGATCACGCGCGAGGACTTCAACCGGCTCATCTACAAGCCGGTCTCCGAGGAACTGAACAGGCGCGACGAGGCCCGGCGGATCGGGGTGATCCTCGCCTGGGCTTACTCATGCGGAATGCCGGCGCGAGTGACCGCGTCGGAGTCCGGGCTGCGCACCCCGTCCACAAACGACCTTTCGCTCGCCGGAGCCACGTTCCTGCGCGGATCGTTTCCGGAGGGCGACGAGGCGGCGACTGCGGCGGAATACGTCTCGCCCCTCTACGCCGGACCCGACGCCAGATTCATCGATGGAACGAACATGGTTCCAGTCGGTTTTTCCGGTCCCGCCAACTCGTTTGACCGTCGAGTCAACGAACTTCTCAACCGGATGCCGCTGCCGTCTTTCATGCTGGCGTGGACCGGCGCGCACGGGCTTTCGCTGACATCCGCGGTGGAGGCGATCGAGCGCTCGGCCGCCGCCGACAGCACCGCGCCGACAGGCACGATCGCGTTCGTCCGCAGAAAGGACGTGCGCGATGCCGCCCGCGCATGGCAATACGGCCCCGTCGTCGATAATCTTGAAGCGCTCTCGCGCGACGTGTTCGGTTCCGTGACTGAAGTTCCGCCAGACGCCTCTTCAGGGCCGATCGTCGGCTACATGACGGGCGCGGCCGAGGTTTCACCGATGCCGGCACTTGCGCCCGGCGCATACGCCGACCATTTCACAAGCTATGCTGCTGCGTTCGCCAGGCCGACTCAGACGAAGGCCGTCCGCTGGCTTGAATCCGGCGCGGCATTCTCCTCGGGCACGGTCTGCGAGCCGTTCGCCATCTGGGCCAAGTTCCCGACGGCGTGGATTTTTCCGCGCCTCGTGTCCGGCGCCACCGCGATCGAGGCGTTCTTCGCCTCCGTCCGCTGCCCGCTCCAGATACAGCCGATCGGAGACCCGCTTTGCGCCCCCTGGGCGCCGGAGATCAAACCTGAGATCGAAGTGAAGACCCAGGCCGCGGAGCCTTTCGGCGATCAGGTAAGCCTGAGCGCCGTCCTGACAGGAGATTCCCCGGACGTCTCCCCAGACGACGTCAAGTTCTACTGGTTCGTGGACAATCGGCAGGTCGGTTCCGGGCGCGAACTGAAATGGGACGCAGGAGCCGAGCAGCCGGGTCCGCACGAATTACGCCTCGTCGCCCGCCTCCAGAACACCCACGAGCGCCCGCAGGGATTCGTGGTGCGAACTTTTGAGACCACGGCGCGCGCGGAGGCGCTCCGGTGATGATCGGCGGAGGCCAGCCGTCCGTTTGCCGCAACGCCGCAGCCGGCGTCTCCGCCGCGTCGCTGTGTCTGGCCGTCGCAATCGCGGCGGCGGTCGGGGCACTCGCCGCGACCGCCGTCCTCCGCGGCGCATTCACCCCCGGAGGCCGCTTTGCGGGCCTCCAGCGCGCCGAGGCCCTCGAAAAGACTTTCGCCGAGGCCCGCAACGCGCAACTTGAGGGCAGGGTCGAGGACGCGCGCAGACTCTTCTCCGATCTCGTTCTCGCCCAGCCATTCAACGCCATGGCGCGCCTTCAACTGGCGATCCTGCTGCAGGACAGCGCCGGCGACCCGGCCGGCGCGATGGGCCACTTCGAGGCGTATCTTCGGCTCGCCCCCGGTTCGGACAAGGAGGAACTTGCGCGAAACCGCCTCCAGCTGGCCCGCGACCAGATCGCCCGTCGCTTCGGCGCGATAGAGCGGCACGGGGCGAGCGATGCGGACGTCGAGCGAGTCTCCGCCGAACTCGCGGAAGTCCGCGCGGCGCTTGAAAAGGCGGAGGCGGCGCGCGAGGAGGCCGAAGCGCAGCGCGACAAGGCCGCCGAGGACGCCTCCAAGCTCCAGCGCACAGTCTCCGGACTCCAGCGCCAGATCGACATTCTCCAGGGCGGCGGGGTGTCGCACTCCCGAAACCGGCCGACGGCGGCGGAGCTTTCAGGCTCCGGGCCGCGCACTTATCGGGTGAAGCGCGGAGACACTCTTCTCGGGATCGCCCAGCGCGTGTATGGCGACGCCACCCGCAACCGCGACATTCGCGAGGCAAATCCGGGAATCGTCGGAGAGGACGACTCGATACGCGAAGGCGACCTCCTGACGCTTCCCTGACTCCGGAAAGCCGGATTTCATTCGCCGACTCGGCGGAAATCGCGTTCCCTCCCCCACCCTCCATCTCACCGCAGGACGACTTCTCTTCTTCTCCCCTCCCCCGCCCTCGCGCCTCTTTTTCAAGACAAACGCATTCAGGACATCATTTCCATGAACTACGACAAAATAAAAATCCCCGAGGGCGAGAAAATCTCGATGACCTCCTCCGGGCTGAACGTCCCCGACTTTCCCGTGGTGCCATTCATCGAGGGCGACGGCACCGGACCGGACATAACCCGCGCGGCCATGCCCGTGTGGAACGCCGCCGTCGAAAAGGCATACGGCGGCAAGCGCCGCATTTCGTGGATGGAGGTCTATGCCGGGGAAAAGGCGCTGAAGGTCTATGGCGAAGGCCAGTGGCTGCCGGCCGAGACTCTTGCGGCGTTCCGCGAATTCCTTGTAGGCATAAAGGGACCGCTGACCACGCCCGTCGGCGGCGGGATACGCTCGCTGAACGTCGCGCTGCGCCAGGAGCTGGACCTTTACGTCTGCCTGCGCCCGGTCCGCTGGTTCAAGGGAGTGCCCTCTCCTGTGAAGCATCCGGAAAACACAGACATGGTGATATTCCGCGAAAACACCGAGGACATCTACGCGGGCATCGAGTGGAAATACGGCACGCCGGAGGCGGCGAAGGTCGTCCAGTGGCTTCGGGAGGAGATGGGAGTGAAGAAGATCAGATTCCCCGAAACCTCCTCGATCGGGATCAAGCCAGTGTCGCTAGAAGGCACCGAGCGCCTCGTTCGCGCGGCGCTTCGCTACGCCGTGGAAAACGACCGCCGCAGCGTGACCCTCGTCCACAAGGGCAACATCCAGAAGTTCACCGAGGGGGCGTTCCGGGATTGGGGCTACGCCCTTGCCGCGCGCGAATTCGGCGCTACGCCGATCGACGGCGGACCGTGGCTGAAGTTCGCGAATCCGAAGACCGGCCGCGAAATAGTGGTGAAGGACTGCATCTGCGACGCCTTCCTGCAGCAGATACTCACCCGCCCGGCGGAATACGACGTCATCGCGACTCTCAATCTCAACGGCGACTATGTGAGCGACGCCCTCGCCGCGACCGTTGGCGGCATCGGCATCGCGCCGGGCGCAAACGTGAACTACGACACCGGAGCCGCCATCTTCGAGGCGACTCACGGAACCGCCCCAAAATACGCGGAACTAGACAAGGTAAACCCCGGCTCGCTGATTCTCTCCGGAGCGATGATGCTCCGCTTCATGGGATGGGGAGAGGCGGCGGACATGGTCGAAAAGGCCATGGACGACGTCATTGCTTCCGGGGTCGTCACCTACGACTTCGCCCGCCAAATGGACGGCGCGAGGGAGGTAAAGTGCAGTGAATTCGGCTCGGCGCTCGCCACAGCGATCCGCAACGGCTGAAGGGGCAAATTACATTCGCATTCGCGGAGCGCGGCAGAACAACCTGCGCTCCGTCGATCTTGACATCCCCGTAGGCTCGTTCACGGTCGTCACCGGACTGTCCGGCTCCGGCAAGTCGTCTCTGGTCTTCGACACGATTTACGCCGAGGGGCAGCGCCGCTACGTGGAGACCTTCTCGCCCTACGCGCGGCAATTTCTGGAGCGTCTGCCGCCGCCGGCAGTGGATTCAGTGGACGGCATTCCGCCGGCGGTCGCGATACGGCAGTCGAACCCGGTCCGCAATTCTCGCTCCACCGTCGCGACCATGACGGAGCTGCACGACCACGCCAAGCAGCTCTTCGCCTCCTGCGCGCGCCCGTTCTGCCCGAACTGCGCCCGTTTCGTCGAGCCGTCCACGCCAGACTCCGCGGCCCTGGCTCTGCTGTCGCGCTTCCCGGAGGGAACTCGCTGCCTCGTGGCATTCGAGGCCGAACTGCCCAAATCCGTCTCGGAGGAAGAGGCGCGGGCGCTACTTTCCTCGCAGGGGTGGACACGAGTGCGGCGCCTTGCCGAGGAAAGGCTCCGCGTGGACGTCGATGCCGTATCGCTCTCGCCGGCAAGGCGCGCGCGCCTTGCCGAGGCGTTTGAGACGGCGCTCGCCCACGGGCACGGAACCGCGCTCGCGATCCCCGTCGCCGCCGACAGGAGCGAAGGACCTCCGATTCGGTTTTCCTCGCGTCTTGAATGCCCGGACTGCGGTCATTCATTCGAGCCGCCGTCTCCGAATCTCTTTTCGTTCAACTCTCCGGTCGGAGCCTGCCCGAAGTGCCGCGGCTTCGGCCGCGTGATCGGCGTCTCCGAGGCGCTGGTCGTGCCAGACCCCGCGCTATCCGTGGCGCAGGGGTGCATAAAGCCATTCCAGACAACGTCATTCGACGAAGTCCAGAAATACCTGGTGAAATGCGCTAAACGGCGGCGCTTTCCGCTCGACACGCCATGGAACGCGCTGTCGCCGGAGGATCGCAAGTGGGCGTGGGACGGCGAAAGCGACGACTGGGAGAACGGCCTGTGGCCAGGCGTGGCCGGCTTTTTCCGCTGGCTGGAAAGCCGCACCTACAAGCTGCACGTCCGCGTCATGCTCTCGCGCTACCGCGAATACACGCCGTGCCCTGACTGCGGCGGGGCGCGTCTGCGCCCAGCCGCGCTCGACTGGCGCGTCGAGGCGGGCGGACGCTCGCACACGGCGGCCTCGCTTGCGTCGCTGACTGTCTCCCAGGCGCGCGAGTTTCTGGTCGCCGTTCGTGACGAGGCGACGCCTGGCACCCCGCGCGGCGACGCCGCACGGGCCGTATTGGACGGAGTTCTTCCAAGGCTCGGCTTCATCGAGGAGGCCGGTGCCGGCTATCTTGCGCTCGACCGCGCATCGCGCACCCTTTCAGGCGGCGAGGCGCAACGCCTCGCGCTTGTTTCGGCGCTCGGATCCAATCTGGTCGGAACGCTTTTCGTGCTGGACGAGCCTTCGGTCGGCCTGCACCCGCGCGACATCGACCGTCTGGTGGCCATTCTGCGCCGCCTGCGCGACGCCGGCAACACCGTGCTTGTCGTGGAGCACGACCCTGCCGTTATTCTCGCGGCCGACAGAGTCGTGGAACTTGGCCCCGGTCCGGGGGAAAACGGCGGGCGCGTTGTTTTCGAGGGTTCCGTCCCGGAACTTCTTCGCAGCCGCGTTTCCGTTTCGGCGCCATATCTGAAGCCGGAGCGTCCGCGCCCGCTGCGGTCTGCCGACTTTTTCGGGACCCTTCAAGTGGCGGCCGAGGCGGACGCACCGCCGCCAGGCGGCGGGACAGTCTCCAAGACCGCGCGGAAAAGGCCCGGAGGCCGGCGCGCCGCCGGCTCTCTGCGGCTGCTTGGCGCAACGGAACACAACCTCAAGGGAATCGACGTCGAATTTCCGCTCGGCCGCTTCTCGGTGGTGACGGGCGTATCCGGGTCCGGAAAATCCACGCTCGTCTGCGATGTGCTGTATCCGGCCGTCCGGCGTGCCCTTGGCATGCCAGCGCCGGAATGCGGCGCGCATCGCGCAGTCGAGGGGGCCGAGGCGCTGGGAGGAGTCGAACTCGTTGACCAGTCCCCAATCGGCAAGAGCGCGCGCTCCACGCCGGCCAGCTTTGTCGGGGCCTTCGATGAAATCAGAAAGGTGTTCGCCGCTCTCCCCGCCGCTAAGGCCCGAGGAATGGGAGTTGGCGACTTCAGCTTCAATTCCGGTCTCGGGCGCTGCCCCGAATGCGAGGGATCGGGATTCGAGCACATCGAAATGCAGTTCCTCTCGGACGTATATCTGCCATGCGAGGCGTGCGGGGGGCGGCGCTACCGCGCCGAAACGCTCGCCGTGACGATGCCATGCGAGGCGCTCGGACGCGAGCTTTCCATCGCGGACGTCCTTGAACTTACCGTCACCGAGGCCATAGAAGCGTTCGCCGGCGCGCATGGCGTTCTCGCGGGACTGAAACCACTTGCCGACGTCGGTCTTGGGTATCTGAAGCTTGGCCAGCCGGTTCCGACTCTCTCCGGCGGCGAGGCGCAGCGGCTCAAACTTGCCGGATTCCTGGCGGGACTTGACGCCGAGGGCGCAGGCGGCTCCAAGGCCGCCATACCGCGAGCCAGGGGCGCCGCAGGGGCCGCGTCCGGAAACGACGGCGCGAAAGCCCGGCGGAAGGGTTCGCTGCTTCTCTTCGACGAACCCACCACCGGACTGCACTTCCGCGACATCGAAGTTCTGCTCGGAGTCATGCGCCGCCTCTGCGCGCAGGGCCACACGGTCGTCGCGATAGAGCACAACATTCAGACCATGCGCGCCGCCGACTTCTTGATCGACCTCGGCCCCGAAGGCGGCGACGAAGGCGGGCGGATAGTCGCGGCGGGATCGCCGCCGAGCTTTCTCGATCCGTCAGTCCCGGGCGCCACCGCCGCCGCGCTTCGCGCCAATTGACGCGAAGCGCGGACTTGCGCGGGACGACAATGCGTCAGAATCGCGCCCGCAGTCCGATCTCAAACGTTCGCGGCTCGCCGACAAGGCATTCGTAGTAGTGCCGCGACGATTCGAAATAGCGCTCGTCGAAGAGATTGCGCACCCCGAGCGAAAGCGCCCAGTCCGCACTGCCGCCAAACACGGAGAACGGAATGGCGGCGTTGACGTCGAAAACGCACGAGCGCGAGAAATAGAGGTTTTCATCCACAAACGCCCCTCGCATGGTGGCGTAGCTCTTGGAGCGAAGTCTGAATCCGCCGCCAAAAACGACGCCTTCCAACGGGCCGCCCCCGATTTCGTGTGAAACGCTGAGCGAGAAACTGTGGCGCGGAACGCGCTCGAACGAACGCGCCCTGGATCCGCGCGGGGCGTTGCGATTCTCATATCGGTTGAAGGAATACATGGCCAGAATCGTCCAGCGCTCGTCAATGTCGCCGGAAAGCGAAACCTCGGCGCCACGAGAGGCGTTGCGCCCGTCGGTGTCGAGAACAAGGCCGGTGTTGTCGAACTCCGGAACGTTCTCCTGCTCGATCGAGTAGCCAGTCATGGTCAGCCACAGGCTTTCGGCCGGACGCACCCTGACTCCGCCCTCGCACTGCGTGGCGCGCCAGGGGTCGTCGGGCGTCGATCCGTCCGCGCCGCGAAGGCCGAGCATCGGAGTGCGCGTTTGCGAGACGTTGCCGAAGAACACCAGGCCGTCAACGGCCTCCACCGAAGCGCCCACGCGAGGGGAAAGAGCCTCGGCGGCGATTTTCGGATAGCGGACGGAAGGCGCGCCGCGCGTGCCCGCCACGGCGTATGACTTCTGGTCGAAACGGTCTAGGCGCAGACCTGCGAGCACCGCGACCGGACCTTTCTCAACCGAGTCCTGGGCAGTGAGGCCGGCGCGCCAGGTCGGAGTGCCGAATCCCGACGTGGCCTCGCGCCACGACGCGTCGGGCTGGACAAGAAACACGTTGCGAAGGCTTTCCGAGAATTCCCGGTCATGCACGGCCCGCAGATATCCGCCGAAGTTTCTTGTCACGGAATGGCTTTGCGAAAACCCCGACACCATGTATTTTTCACCAGACGGCCACATGCCGGAGCGCAGATATTCCGCGAATTCTGGCGTGTTCAGTCCAGGCGTGTATGGTTCGCGCGTTGTCTGATCCCACGAGGAGACCATCGCCGCCCCGCCGGCCCTCACCGTCCATTCGTCCGTCGCCCGCAACTCGGCCCACGGGAGAAACACGAACGACTTGTAGGAGGATCGGTCGTCTGGACGGCACGACGACTCGAACCACGAATACCCTCCGCCGGGCTTGCCGCGCCACACCGGAATTCCGATGTAGCTTGGCTGCTCGGCGTATTGGAAAAGGGATTTCACGCCGAACGTCAGGTCGTCGACGCTCCAGATCGCGCTCGGCGCGAGCGCATACGACTCCCGCGCGTCGGCGCCATTCTGCGAACCGTTTTCGATCCACGCGGGCTGATACCAGTCGGCAGTGGCGACGGCGCGGACGGCCGACGATCCGCCGCCAAGCATTTCATTTGCGTCGATCATGGCGCGGAAACGCCTGACATCCCTGCCGACGGAGGCGTTTTCCTGCATGGACGCCGCGTCGCCGTCGAGATTCGCGCCCTTGAGATACATTGCCACCGAGCCGCCGGCACCGGAAGCGTTCTGCTGCGTTCCCGCCCCTCCGGCCAGCGCTCCAACAGGACCTTTTGCGATTTCAATCCGGTCCATCAGGAACGGATCCATGAAGAGGCCCGGTCCGCGACCGATCGGAAACGCTCCCTCGAACGTCGGCTCTGTGCCGCCCATTCCGCGAATGGAGAACGTTCCCGGCTGTCGGATTAGAAGCGACTTGCCTCCTGTTTCCACGCCAGGCACGAAACGCAGCAGATCGTGCAGATCCGTTGGATTGTGCTCGCGGATGAAATCCTCGGTAAGAGTGTCCACGACAATCGGAAGCCTCTCCGGGGCCATCGCGGTGAAAGTGCCGCTTTCGACAGTTTCCGGGCGATATTTCGAAAGCGCGTCGCCCTCGACCAAAACGGCCCCAAGATCGGCCACCTGACTTTCAGAGGCGGCCTCTGCGGGAGCGGAGGAGACGGCAGTCGCGGAAACTGCGAAAAATGCCGTGAACGAGCAAATTGACGCGCGGATGGACAATCCTGGCGCTGAGATCTGGAGGTGACGAATCGCTTTCATGATGCCTGACAGCCGCCGGACAGCGGCGAAATGCAAATCTCGCCGCATGGTGTTTTAGGCGGCTACATGGCAATAAACGCACGTCGCCGCGAAACGGTTCGCCGCGACCGCCTTCGACGCCGTTCGCCCCCACTCCCCGCCCCCGCGCCCCATCGCCGAAGGAGGGGGCGCCGAGGGCGGAACGCCGGAAATTGGCGCTAGCGCCGAAAACCGACAACGAAGCCGGAATGCGCCAGACCAAGCAAGGGAAAGGAATTTTGAGAACGGCACACTAGAAGTAGTAGGTCGTGCTGACGGTGGCCAGCAGAACGCTGCGGTCGCAATCGGTGCGGATCTTGCGCCCGTCGGGGCCGTCCGCCAGATCGTGGCCGCTGCCGAAGGCGTAGTCCAGGCCGAAGTTGACGGACATGCGCTCGTTGCGGCGTCCGACGCTGAACGTGACGCCATACATATCGACGTCCGAAGTGATGAAGTCGGTGTTCTCGGGATCGTCCGGGACGCGGATGGATGAAAAGCCGGTATAGACGCCGGCGCGGACTGGATACCGCTCCTTGACAATGTATTCGCCGCCGAGGCTCACGTCGAGAACCGAGTGCAGGTGGATCGTGTCCGAAAGCGAGCTGCCATCGACCTTCCAGCGCATGAAGTCAACCGAATGCGATGGGTGGTAGATCGCGTCGAGGGCGAAGCCCCAGACGCCTGGGACAGTCCGCCCCAGGCCGACCGCAAGTTGCCACGGGATGTAGTTGTCGGCGCGGACGTCCGTTGAGTAGAGACCGAAGTCGAAGTCACCGTCGCGCTCGTCGAACGAGGCGTTGACGCTCATGGTTCCATCGTCCCAGACGCGCACATTGGGGGACTGGACGGTCGCGCCGACGCTCCAGCCGTCGCCGAGATCGTATTGGGCGCCAACGCTGGCGAGCAGTCCAAGCGTCTTGATGTCAATGGCGCCGTTCCAAGTGTAGGCGTGGGAGCTGAAGGAACTCTGGGAAATGCTGCAGTCGCGATAGACCGCGAAGAGCCCGGCGCCGAGCGAAAGGCGGGAATCGGATGGAGCCCACGCCAACGCGGGGCCGATCCAGAGCGTCTGGTCATTGTAGTCGCCGTTGCTGAAATTCCGGCGGGCGTCGTCGGCGGCGATGAGGTGGCGCTTCTCCTGCTTTGGGGTGAATGCACCGAAGCCGGCAACCCATTCGTCGGAAAGACGCGAAACGCCGCCCATCGCGCCGGGAATCGTCACGAAAGTGTCGCTCTTGTCGTCCGCGCCCCAGTCCAGAGCGCCCTTTGTCTTGTAGTTCTGGATGCCGTATAGGTTCGCGGAGAGCGAAATGCTGTCGCCGCGTGAATGAGCCAGCCCGGACGGGTTGTAAAAGATGGCGTCAACGTCGGAGGCCACGGCAATGGCCGCGCCGCCCATGCCGCCGGCGCGCTCGCCGATGACGAAGTCGCGGTAGCGTCCATCGGTGGCGCGGGCCGCCGGGGCCAAAGACGCAACCGCGAGGGCAAGGGAGAGAACGCCGCCGCCGGAAGCGCGGAGGGATGCGGCGCGGCGCGCATCGGAAAACATGACCGAGTCGCGAATGGGGAAAGAGTCTTCAGTTGTCATTGTCATTTGGATTGCCTGTTGCCTGCTTGCGTTTGGTTGTCCGCGCCATCCGGGCCAAACCGCGACCAGCCGTGGCCGAACCGGAATGTCGTGGCGGCAATTATGCACGTTAAGCGCCTCAATGAACACAAAAAAAGCTCGGCGCCGAATTCCGCGCATCGTCCTAAACGAATCCCGAAGCCCGAAAAGCGGAAATTTCTTGCGCAAAATCAGGTCGGACAGTATTATTCGGGCCGTCTTCGCGCAACACGCGATTCACGCGCAGCACGCGATTCAACTCCAAAAGTCAACTCAAGGCAAATGAAACGCGACAAACTTCTCCTCCTCCCGCTCGCGATCGCCACGGTCGCCTCGTCGGGGCCGCTCGACAACGCATGGCTGAAAGGCGTAACCGACAAGAACCCCCTGTCCTACCAGCCCGGCGAGCCCATCACCTTCACGGTGACGCCGATGGACATTGACGGGGAAATCCCGCCAGGGCAATACACGCTCAACTGGAAGCTTTCCGACGACTACAACATCACGCGCGACAGCGGCACCGTGGAGTTCACGGGGCAGCCATTCACATACACCACAAGCCTCGACAAGCCTGGATTCGTCCGGCTTGAGGCGGCTGTCCACGGCCCGGACGGCGCCCGCTACGTCAAGAAGTTCACCGGCGACGCCACGACTCCCGAGGGCCAGAAGGCCATGAACGAGTTCGAGAAGAAGAACAAGAGCGTGTTCTTCGACGGCGGAGCGGCCGTTCTTCCGGACGCGCTTGAACCTCCCGAGGAGCCAGCCGACTTCGACGCCTTCTGGGCCGGTCAGTTCGCGAGGCTCGACCTCGTCCCGATCAAGGCCGACCGCATTGAGATCGAAAGCCCGCAGCCAAGGGCGAGGCTCTACGCGGTCCGCATCGACTGCGCCGGACTTCGCCCCGTGACGGGCTATCTCTCCGTGCCGAAGGCCGTTGAAAGCGGCGCGACCTTCCCTGCCCGCCTTGAAACGCACGGATACAGCGGCAGCCGCTGCACGCACGGCAGACCTGGATGGGTGCGCGACAACGAGATCGTCCTCAACATCAACGCGCACGGCCTCAAGCTCGTCGAATTCGGAGCGACGGAGGCGGACACGAAGGCGCTTCGCTGGGAAATCCGCTCCGGCGGGCGCGACTACGCATTCGACCCCGAGCAGAACAAGGATCCCGAAACGGCCTACTTCAACGGCATGGTGCTTCGCGTCAAGCGCGCCCTCCAGTTCCTCAAGACCGTCGAGGGCTGGAACGGCTCCGACCTCATCGCCTCCGGAGGCAGCCAGGGCGGACTTCAGACGATCTGGGCGGCCGGCTGCGGGGAGGGCGTCACGCGCGCCGAATCCAGCATCACATGGTGCTGCGACCTGCCATGGAACGAAAAGCGCAAGGGCTGGTACATCGCCTGGACCCCGGCTCTCGGATACTACGACGCGGTCACCTGGGCCAAGCGCATTCCGCAGAATTGCTTCGTGAAGGTGCCGCGCGCCGGCCTCGGCGACTACACCTGCCCTCCAATGGGCCTGGCCAAGCTTTGGAACGCCATCCACCGCGGCAACAAGTCCATACACTGGGTGCAGGGCTCGCAGCACGGATACGTCCCGCCGGAATACGAGGGGCGCGACTTTGACGTTTCCGAACCGTAGGCCCTGGCCCGTGTCCGGGAATTAGCCTGCGCGCCGCGCCCGAAGTTCGGGCGCGGCTTTCTTTTTTTCGCGACAGTTCTGGCATTTTCGCGGACGTTTCCGCGCGGGGTGTTGATTTCGGCGGCGCGTTCGGTTAGTCTCTCCCCAAGATGCTCCGCAGGACGGCATTCCGCCGCGTAGCGCGGGCAGCAACAACGGAACAAACCGCAATGGCCAACCAAATCGTCCTCAACAAAATCTCCTACCACGGCCCCGGCGCCATCGCCGAAATTCCGCGCCTTCTCAAGGCGCAGGGCGCAAAGAAGGTTCTCGTAGCCTCCGACCCGGATCTCGTGAAGTTCGGCGTCACCGCCAAGGTGACCGACCTGCTCGCCGCGGCGAAGATCAAATTCGCCCTCTTCAGCGACATCAAGCCCAATCCCACGATTGAAAACGTCAAGGCTGGAGTCAAGGCGTTCAAGGACGCCAAGGCGGACTCCATCGTCGCCATCGGCGGCGGCTCCTCGATGGACACGGCCAAGGCAATCGGCATCATCGCCAACAACCCCAAGTTCGCGGATGTCCGTTCGCTCGAAGGTCTGTCTCCGACCAAGAACGACTGCGTCTTCACGATCGCGGTTCCGACCACCGCCGGCACCGCCGCCGAGGTCACGATCAACTACGTGATCACGGACCGCAAAAAGGACCGCAAGTTCGTCTGCGTCGATCCGCACGACATCCCGCTGGTGGCGGTCGTCGATCCCGACATGATGATGAGCATGCCCAAGGGCCTCTGCGCCAACACGGGCATGGACGCCCTGACGCACGCGATCGAGGGCTTCACCACCAAGGCCGCGTGGGAGATGACGGACATGTTCCACCTCAAGGCCGTCGAACTCATCGCAGCCAACCTGCGCAAGAGCGTCAAGGGCGACCCCGAGGGGCGCAAGCAGATGGCTCTGGCGCAATACATCGCCGGCATGGGCTTCTCGAACGTCGGCCTCGGCATTGCGCACTCGATGGCGCATCCGCTCTCGGCGTTCTACGACACCCCGCACGGCAAGGCCTGCGCGATCCTCCTGCCGCACGTTCTGGCCTACAACGCCGCCGACCCCAAGGCCGACGTCAAAAAGATCGGCGCGCGCTACGCGATGCTCGCCAAGGCGATGGGCGTGAAGGACGGCGACAAGCTCAAGGGCAAGGCCGCCATCAAGGCCGCCTGCGACGCCGTCGCGAAACTCGGCAAGGATGTCGGAATCCCGCCGAACCTCAAGGGAATCGTCCAGGAGAAGGACATTCCTTTCCTCGCGCACTCCGCATACGTTGACGCCTGCCGTCCAGGCAACCCGCGCGATGTCACCGAGCAGGACATCGCCGATCTCTACAGGAGCCTCATCTAGGGCCCTGGCTTCTCCCAAGCGCCCTGCCGCCGCGACGCGCGGCGGCAGGGCGCGTCCGTTTGAGCAGATCGACATCCATGCAAAGTTCCGCCGCTTTCGACATCGTCCGCGCCGGCTGGCGCTCCGGGCGTCTCGCGCATTCGTATCTCGTCGTTGGGAACCCACGCACCGAGGGCGGGACGTTTGCGCGCCGGGTCGCTTCGATGATGCTTTGCGAGGAGGACCCGCAGCGCGCGCCGTGCGGTTCATGCTCCGCGTGCCGCCGCGTGGAGTCGGGGGCCCATCCTGACGTTCTCGTGATAGAGCCGGAAAAGGCCTCGCGGCGCATTTTGGTCGGCGCGATCCGGCCGGACGCCGACAACCCTCCCGGTTCGCGTCGGTTCTTCCTCGAATGGGCGAACCAGAAGTCGTTCGAGGGCGGCTGGAAGATCGGCATAATGCTCTTTGCGGACCGGCTCAACGAACAGGCGGCGAACATCATCCTGAAGACTCTTGAGGAACCTCCGGAAAACACGTGCTTTCTGCTGGTCACGGACCGTCCGGACGAAATGCTCCCAACGATCATATCCCGCTGCCAGAGGCTTGATCTCGCCTCGGGACGGACTCCTCCGGCCGAACCATGGCGCTCCCGAGTGGCCTCGATTCTTTCGGAGCACTCCCCTCGCTCAGTCCTGCGCACCGCGGCCACTGCCTCGCGCCTCGCCGCCGTCTTTGATGAAATAAAGACGCTTGCCGAGGAGGAGAACGAAGCCGAGATTCGCGCCCGCTCCTCCGCCGATCCGGACCACTGGTCAGCGCCTTCAAAGGATGACATGAAAGCCATGGTCAAGAACCGCGAGAAGGAAAAGCGCGCCGCCGTGTATCAGGCGATGCAGGACTGGTATCGCGACATAGTGGCGCTTTCCGCGATGCCGCCCGGATCGCAGGATCCCCCCCTGTTCTTCCCGGAATTCCGCGACGCTCTCGCGGAGCGCGCGGCCAATGTCTCCTTCCGCGTGGCATCGCGTCTTCCGGAATTCGTCCAGGAGATGCGCTCCCGGATCGAGGATCGGAACATCAACAAATACGATTTCGTGTTCTCGCACTGGCTGGCGTGGATGCCATGAATGACACGATGAAGGTTGTCGTTTACCTGAAGTGGGACGTGTCGGTGTTCGTCCCGACCGACGAGCAGTTTCTCCGCTTTCGCGACACCCTGCGCGCACGGAGCGTCGAGGCTGACATTGCGCGATCGGAGGATGAGTTTCTCCGGCTTTTGCCGACTGCCACGCATGTCGTGACATGGACTTTCCGTCAGGAGTGGTTTGCGCTTGCCCCTCTTCTCGTGGAAGTTTCCACGCCGGCCGCCGGCAAGGACTATTTCCGCGTTTCTCCTCCCCGGGGCGTTTCGCTTTCCTACGGGTCCTTCCACGGCGCGATCATGGGCGAAACGGCGGCCGGCGCCGTTCTTGCACTCGCCCACGGACTTCTGATTCCTCCGTCCGGCGGCTCCTGGCCGCGTCCGGAGTTCGCCCGCCGCGCGCGCCGCATCGCCGGAGCCACGGTCGCGATACTCGGCTTCGGCGCGATCGGACGCACTACTGGAAAGTTTCTCAAGCCATTCGGTCCGAAAATCGTCGGGATTTCCCGTTCCTCCCACCCGGAGCCTGAGTGGTTCTGCCCCGGCGACGAAACCGCCAGTGTTTCCGATCTCGACCAGATTCTTGCGCGGACCGATTTTCTTGTGTCGTTTCTGCCGTCCGGCTCGGAAACGGACGGTCTGCTCGACGCCCGCCGTTTCGCGCTGATGAAAGAAACGGCCTACATCCTCAACTTCGGACGCGGCAACTGCATCGACGAGGCAGCCCTGGCCGCCGCCCTGCGACGCGGAACGCCGGCGGGAGCCGTCCTAGACGTGTTCCGCGAGGAGCCCCTTCCCGAGTCGTCCCCGCTGCGCAGCGCCCCGAACTGCCTCCTGCTTCCCCATTCCTCGGCGTTCTCGCCGGACTATCTGGACCTGTTTTTCGACGAGTGGCTCTCCCGACACTGACCTGACCGAGCCTCGTTTCACCAATCGTGCTTGCTCTCCCCCGTTTGATTCGCCATGGACGAAACGATTTTCAACAACGCCATAGCCTCGCTTCCTCAGACTTTTCGCGAAGGCCCTGCGCCTAGGGCGGCTCTTCTGCTCGGCTCCGGCTGGAACCGCGCGGCCGATTCCCTTACTGCGCTGGAGACCATTCCGTATTCCGAAATTCCAGGATTCGGAGCCGCCACGGTGACAGGCCACGACGGACGCCTCGTTCTGGCCGAAGCCCCCGGCGGCGGCCGAGTCCTTGTCTTCTGCGGTCGCCGCCACTGGTATGAAGGCTGCGAATGGGAGGCCGTGGTCATGCCGGCCGTCCTCGCCCGGAGACTCGGTGCGCCCGTGTTCCTCGTCACAAACGCCGCAGGTGCCATTCGAACATCGCTGGCGCCGGGCGACGTGGTGCTTTTAAGCGATCACCTCCGGCTTTCCCCGCTTACGCCGCTGCGCGGGCCGCACAACCCGGCGTTCGGTCCGCGTTTCCCGGACCAGAGCCGCGTTTACGACCCTGAACTCGGCGAAACTCTCCGCGCCGCCGCCGCTCGGCAGAACTTGACCCTTTCCGATGGAGTTTACGCGCTGGCCTGCGGCCCGGCTTTTGAAACCCCCGCCGAAATCCGCGCCTACGGCATTCTGGGCGCGGACGTGGTGGGCATGTCCACGGTCCCAGAGGCAATGGTTGCAAGCGCCATGGGCGTCCGAGTGGCCGGACTGTCGTTCGTCTCCAACATGGCGGCTGGGATTTCCTCCCGCAGACTCGACGGCAACGATGTAGTTGACTGCGCCGCGCGCCACGCGCCACGCCTCGCCAGACTGGTTCTGGACTTTCTGGAGCTGCTCCCTGCGGCGCAATAGTCGTTCTTCGGACCTGGCACGAAGGCAATGACGACGGACGGCTTTGCGCCTCCGTCGCCATTGCTTTTGCACCCCATGATTTTTGTTGTTGACTCTCTGCCCATATTGAACATAATCGGGGGCGCAGTTCCCATAAAACTGAAAAATGAGAATTACCATTCCATTTTCCGTAAACAGAAACGACAAGCGGTCTCTTCTTGTCCAGGTGACGGACGGACTCAAGGAGGCCATCGTCTCCGGGTTCTACAAGCCGGGCGACACGCTGCCGTCCTACCGCGCGCTCGCGCCGATGCTCGGCGTGAGCCGCATCGTGACGGAGGCCGCGCTGCGCCGCCTCGCTGACGAGGGGTTCGTGGAGTCCCGCCCGCGCATCGGCTCGGTGGTGCGCAACCGCGCGAGTCTCCAGTGGCGCGGGCACGTCGTGTTCGTCTGCCCCGACCTGGACGTCGGCTTCTTCCAGACGCTCCTGGCCGAAACGCTCCGCACCCGCCTGAACCGCGAGGGCTATCTCTTCACCCGCGCGAGCATCGAACACCGCGGCGCGGACGGCAAATACGACTTTTCGCTCCTCGACGCAGCGCTCACGCGCTCGGTGGATCTCGTCGTGGTACTCTACAACCGCCCGGCGATTTTCAGTCACCTCGCGAAGCTCGGCGTGCCGTTTGCCGTCGTGGCCGGCATTCCGAAGGCCCCGGCCGGTGCTATCGGCTTCACCGACATCGACTTCAACACCGCCGTCCCGGACTTGATCGCGGCATGCAGGGGCGCCGGCGTCGGCAAGGTCATCGAATACCGGCTTCACGAAGTGATGTGCGACGCCGTGCCAGCTCTCCGCGCGGCGGGAATCTCCGCCAAGTCCGTGATGCTGAGGCCCGACTACGCGAAGGGCAAGTTCTACGCGATCGAGGAAGCCGGGATGAACGCCGTGGCAAAGGCGATTTCCACGGGCCGGTTCGAGCGCGAGGCCGTCCATTTCTTCTCGTCGGAATACCTGGCGCGCGGGGCGCTTCTCGCCCTCTCCCGCGCCGGCCTCGAATCGCCGTGCAACGTGAGGGTCGTGGCCTGGGCGAACGCGGGCATGGGGCCGTCCTACTTCCGCGAACTTTCGCGCATGGAGATGGACCCGGTGCGAGCCGGCACCGCGGTCGCCGAGGCGGCGCTCGCCTACCTGCAAAGCGGCGAATATCCCAGCTGCTCCGTGATCGGACCGGTCTGGAAGGCCGGAGAAACGCTGGACGGGCCACGGTAGCCCCCTTGCCTTCCGCCAGCACGTGGATTCGCTCAAAAACCTTCTTGCTTCATGAAAACGCCTTTCGCTACTCTCCTTTCGCTGCCCGTCGCAATGGCCGCCGGATTGGCCGTAGCCGCCACGCCCGCCGTTGAAACCCGCTTCTCCGACGACGGGGTGCTGGAATCGATCCGCATTGGCGAGGAGGTCTTCGCCACCGGTGGCGGAAATCTCTGGGAGGCGGAGTTTCTGATTAACCCAGGCGCTTCCGCGCCGGGCACAGGACAGAAACCCGCGCTTTGCAGCGCGGGCGCAGGACAGAAACCCGCGCTCGAATCCGGCTGGGATGATGGGGCGCTGGGCGCCGCGCCATGCGCGCCCTGTCCTGTGCCCGGCGCGGCAGCGCCGGGTTTCCTCACCGTCGCCGCCTCCAATACCACCTCCTTCGCGAAGAGCGAGGCTGGCGGCGTGATCGAGCTTTCCTGGCGCGGCATCGCGCTCGGCGAAGAGCCGGCCGCCCTCGACGCCTTCGTCACCATCGCCCCGCAGCCGGACGGCTCGCAGAAGTGGAGCCTCCGCTTCCAGAACCGCTCGTCCCGCCACGCGCTCCTGCGCACCCGCTTCCCGATGCTCCGCCGCGTCACGCGCGACGGCGAGGGCGACGCCCTCCTGCCTTGGCAGGACCACGGCGCGAAGCTCTTCCGCCGGCGCTCCGCCCAGCCGCGCCCCATCTGGGCGCACTACCTAGGCTACGCCCCGCCTGTCGCCGCCTTCTTCAAGGGCGAAACCGGCCTCTACTTCGCGGCCGAGGACCCGGAGGCGCGCCAGAAATGCCTCGTCGAATCCGGCGAGCAGGACATCTACTTCGACACGCTCCCCGAACTCGGCGCCTCCGGCCCCGGCTACGCCACGACCATCGCGCCCCTTTGCGGCGACTGGTGGGAGGCGGCGCGCCGCTACCGCGCCTTCGCACTCAGGCAGCCGTGGGCCGCTCGCGGCCCGATCAAGGACAATCCGTCCTACCCGCGCCGCCTCTGCGAAATCCCGCTCTGGATCAACATCCACGGCCGCAGCGACGCCGTCTCGAACGTCCTCGCCCGCGCCCGCGAACGCTTTCCCGACTTTTCGACCGGCCTTCACTGGCACCTCTGGCAGCAGTCCGCCCACGACATCAACTACCCCGAATACTTCCCGGCGCAGCCCCGCGTCAAGGAGACGATCGACTTCTGCCACTCGATCGGACAGGAGCCGATGCCCTACACGAACGGACGCCTCTGGACCGTGACGACCATGGGCTACCTCCTCGCCGAACCCTACGCCGCCATGAAGACCGACGGCTCCCGCGTCGTGGAAAGCTACGCCTCCGTGAACAACCCCACGAAGCCGCCGCTTGCCGTGATGTGTCCCTGGACGGAGACGTGGCGGCGCGTCGTGCAGACCTTCTCGGGCCGCATCCTCGACGAACTCGGCGCGACTTCGCTCTTCGTCGATCAGGTCGGCGCGGCGCGCGCCTTCCCGTGTTACGACCCGTCGCACGGCCACCCCGTGGGCGGCGGCGCGTGGTGGCGCGAGGGCTACGCGCGCATGATGGAACCAGTCCGGCGCGCATACAACGAGCGCGGCGCCTTCCTGACCACCGAGGGTGCCGGCGAGGCATACCTTGACCTCTTCGACGGCTTCCTCCAGGTCGTGGAGCGGACGCCGGAGGACGTGCCTTTCTGGAGCGCCGTCTATTCCGGCTACACGACCTACTTCTGCACGCCGGAGGACACCGACGACGACCCGCAATCCTTCCGCGTCCAGCAGTGCCGCGAGATGCTCTGGGGCCATCCGCTCGGATGGTTCGACCCGAACGTCCTCGACAAGCCGCGGAAGCGCGCCATCGTCGGCCAGCTCTGCGCCTTTCGCCAGGAGAATCTCGACGCGCTCGCCTACGGCAACCTCCTCGACGAACTGCGCCCCGTTTCGCCCCTTCCCGAAATCGGCTATTCGTGGAAGCCGCGCTTCAAGTGGCGCCAGGGCGCGACCGTGAAGCACGGCACCGCCCCCGCCGTGATCGGCAACTGGTGGCGCACGGCTGGCGGCGAAACCGTCCTCCTCGCCACCAACCTCTCGGACAAGGAGCAGACGTTTGAATATGAAATCTTCGGGCGCCCCGGCAACACCGCCTCGATGACCCTCGCCCCGCACGAGCTGCGGCGAGTGCCTCAGCCCCCGGAAACCATCCACAGCAACCGATAGCAATCGACTGCAATCGGCAACCGCGACTGCCATCTGACACAACCTCCACAAGGAAACTCACCATGAAAACACAGCACACCCTGCGGGCCATGCTCGCCACCGCGGCGCTTGCGGCGCTCACGGTTCTTCCCGCCTCCGGCTTCACGCTGGAAGGCCAATTCAACGGAAAGACGCACTACGTGTCGAAATCCGGAAGCGACACCAACGGCGGCACGTCGTGGGACGACGCCAAGCTCACCATCCAGGCGGCCGTCGATCTCTGCAAGGACGGCGACACCGTCATCGTCGACGACGGCGAATACTCCGACACGACCACGTGGACCTCGACGAACGACAAGTCGTATTCGCTCCCAACGGTCGTGCAGATCACAAAGCGCATACACCTCGTCTCGCGCAACGGCAAGTTCAAGACGCACATCGTCGGCAAGTGGGCCGACACGGCCAACGGCATAGAAAACAACGGTGGCGCCCATCGTTGCATTTTCGTGGCGGCAAGCGTGAAGGACGTCCTTGTCGAAGGCTTCACGATTCGCAACGGGGCGACTGCGGGGGCCACGGCGGCAAACAAGGACTACGACTGCGGCGGCGGCGTTTACGGGGCAACATCCGGAAACACATACCTCGTCGATTGCGATGTCGTGGATTGTATCGCCGGCACCGGCGGCGCGGCGGCGCGCAAGGTCGTGCCGATCCGGTGCTCCTTTGTCGGGAACAAGGGCGTACAGGGCGTGAGCAATGCCCATGTCCTGTATCGCACGGACTACGCCTACAACAGCGTGTTCGCGGACAACGGCCCCGGCGAGCGTTCCAGCAATTCCGGTGCAACGGTTTTTACGAAACATCAGCCGGTCACTGCGGTGAATTGCACGTTCATCGACAATACGGCATTCGGTTTCGCCCCCGCAGGCGCATACAAGCAAGTTTCCTACAATTGCGCGTTCCTTGGCGATGGATTCGAGCAGGCGACATACGGTACGGCGGGCAACAACTCGAACGTTTATACGACCAATTGCGTCCAGACGGGCACGGCGAATAGTGGCGGCCGCATGGGACAGGAAGGCGCCGCCGCCGGGTGCAAGGTCGGTGTCGATGCCTTCCAGACGTGGTATGCCGCCGACGCGGGCGAATGGAAAGCAGTCGTGGGCGGCGACCTCAAGGACGCCGGCTTCAACGCGCGCTCCGTCGCCGCGACGTTCGTCCCGGAGGAATACCTCGACACCGACTTCTTCGGCAACCCGCGCAACTGGGCGTCCGTCGACATCGGCGCCATCGAGGCGCAGGGCGACGCCGCCGACCCGGCGCTCGGCACGATCCAGCTCGGCACCAACGTCGCCGTCCGCGCCGGCTCCGGAATCGTGTCGCTTCCCCGCGGATTCGTTTCCTGCGGGACCGACACCGTCCAGGTCCGCCTCGTCCCGACGATCGGCGACTCGAAGCCGCTCTTCGGCTACTCCTGCACGGGCGCCTGGGGCGCTTTCTACCGCTATCCCGACCTCGGCACCGACCGCGGCGCGTGGATGACGCCGCCCGCCTCGGGTGAATCCGTCGCCGTGAACGCGAAGACGGCAACCGACGAGAAGTGGGTCGATGGTTCGTATGCGGGCGGCGACTCCGACGGCTCCGAGGCGAAGCCTTTCACGACGATCCAGGACGCGGTGGACCACACCGCCGCCTACGGTCTCGTCCATGTCGCGCCGGGCACCTACGCCACGGGCGGCGTCACGCTTGCGGGGCACACGGTTGCCTCCCGCGTCGGCATTGAAAACCAGGTCGCAATCCGCGCGACCGGCAGCGCCGAAGACACGATCATCCGCGGCGATGCGGACACCCGGTGTGTGGCCGTTCGGCGCCAGGCCGTGACCGTCCATCTACAGGGCTTCACGCTCGAAAGCGGCACGGTGGACAAGGGCGCATCGGATGCGGACGGGCTCGGCGGCGGCTTCTACGCCACGCCGCAGTCCTGGAAGGACGGCGCAGGCCTAGCCATCGACAACCAGCGCAACGCGCAGGTGACGGACTGCATTTTCACCGGCAACGCCGCCCGGCAGGGGGCCGCGATGTGCGGCGGCTGGGCGCAGCGCTGCATTTTCTCCGGCAACCAGGCAACCGCCAACAACCGCGTCTCCACCAGCAACACCGGATACGACTACCAGCGCGGCGCCGTGGCCTTCAAGTCGGTCCTGTCCGCCTGCCTCGTCCGGAACAACCTCCAGACCCGCACCGACACCGTGAGCTCGCTCTATAAGTGCCACCCGTACAACGTGACCTTCGCGGAGACGAACTACACGGCCGGCGTGGCACCCGGGAACCCGAACTACCGCCCGGTGGACCGCAACACGCCCGCCTACAACTGCGCCTTCATGGGCGGCTATCTCGACGCCCACAATGACACCGTCACCATCGTTCCCGCCGGAAACGTCGCCGACACGTCGCTTACAATCCGGTCATGGCTCACGCGCTACGACAAGTACGAATTGTTCGCCGATCCCGACGGCGGCAACCTCCACCTCAAGACCGCGACGGACGCTTCGACGAAGGGCGACGCCACGGCCTACCGGGCGGCGATGTTCGCCGTCGGCGACTTTGAGGGCAACGCCCTCGCCTACGTGGACGGCAACCCCGTCCCCGGCGCGTATTCGACGGTGGTCGGCGGCATCGACCTCTACGTGGACGCCACGAGCGGCAATGACACGAACGACGGCCGTTCCGCCTCCTCCGCGAAGAAGACGCTCGCCGCCGCGCTCGCCCTCGCCCACACGGGCGACACCGTCCACGCCGCGCCCGGCGACTACGCCGACGGCACCATGACACACTCTGGCGGCACGGTCCTTATCGCGCCAACGAACGGCGTCCATTCTGCATCGCGCGGCGTCGTGCCTGAAGGCGTGGCGCTCGTCGCCGACGGCGGCCCGGACGTCACGTTCATCACCGGCGCGACCGACGACGCCAACGGCAACGGCCTCGGCGACAACGCCGTGCGCTGCCTCACCGCCCTTGCCGGATCGAAAGTCGCCGGCTTCACGCTTCGCGGCGGCTCGACGTTCAACACGACTGGCGCAATGCGCGACGAAAACGTGGGCGGTCTCGCCCTCGCGCCGTCCTGCCGCCACGGCGAAACCGGCACCGCCGTCTTCGAAAACTGCGTGTTCACGAACGGATTCGCCCGCACGGCCGGCGACGTCGCCGGCGGCATTTTCCGCCGCAGCCGTCTCTACGGCGGCCAAGTGACCGCCGGCGCGGCGATTTCGATGTATTCCCGCTTTGAACACTGCCTCCTCGTCAACACGGACGACGACGACACCGGCGTCCGCGCCTGCGGCGGCATGGCCTCCTGCACCTACGTGAACACGCAAGGCAAGGCGTCGGGCCAGAACGCCGAACTCGGCGACAGCCTCTTCGAATACGGCGCCTCTTTCGAGAACTCCGTCATCGCGACGCTCAACAAGACGGGCGGAGACCTTTCGCCCGTTCTCCAGAACATGACGAACTGCCTCTTCGTGACGGGCGGCGGCAACGCGACGATCGATTCCGCCACGTGCGCGAACGTGACCACGGTCGCGACGGTCGCCGAAGCGCTCGCGATGCTCGACGAGGGCTACGCGCCGCTCGCGGGGTCGGCGCTTGTCGACGCCGGCGACCGCGCGCTCCTCGCGAAGCTCGCGGACGGCGGCGAAACCGATCTCGCGGGCAGCCAACGCATCTATGGCGGGCAGGTTGACATCGGCGCGTTCGAATACGATCTGCGGCCCGACATCGCGCAGGCGCTCAACCGCCGCGTCTCCGTCACAGCCGCCGGGGAGGAAGTCGCGCTCGCCGACAGCGCCGTCGCGATTCCGTCTGGCGGAATCGACGCGACCGTTTCCGTGACGGACGCCACGGCCCTTCTCGTCCCGGTCTCCGTGACCGGCACCGGAACACTCTCGGTCTATCTTGGCGGGGAACTTCTTCGCGCCTTCACGAGCGCGGACGGCCCGTCCGAACTGCGCATCCAGGTCGCAAGCGGAGACACGGCGCTCGCCTTCGCCTACGTCCCTGGCGCATCGGACACCGGTGCCGCGCTCGTGGGCCGCATTTCCGGTGCCAACCCATTCGTGCTGATGGTTAGGTAAATGTCTCCGATTCCCTTGATTTCCTGGCGCTTTTCCCGCGACGAGGACCCTGTCCTCGCGCGGGAATTTCCCATTGAGCGGCTGGCCGAATGGCTGGCCCCGGGGGGTGGCGGACTCCCGTCCGCCCCCCCTCCGTTCGCCCGACCCGAGTTCGACGACTCCGCCTGGCGCACAGTCGCCGTGCCGCACGACTTCGGCATCGAACACGCCTTCGATCCATCGCTCGACCACCTCATGGGCTGCCTCCGCACGACGGGCGCGGGGTGGTACCGGTGCAGATTCAAAAGACGGAATGTGCCAATGTTGCCAATATCCAATTCCAGTCCCCATTCTCCAATTGATGATTGGCAAATGGCAAATGGCAACACTTTCACATTGGCAACACTATCGGTTGGCTCCCGCGTCTTCTTCGACTGCGACGGCGCAATGGCCTACCCGCTCGTCTGGGTGAACGGCCATTTCGCCGGCGGCTGGTGCTACGGCTACACGCCATTCCGCGTCGATCTCACGCCATGGATTCGCGAAGACGGCGAAAACGTCCTCGCCGTTCGAACCTACAACCCGCCGCAGTCCAGCCGCTGGTACACAGGCGCCGGACTCTACCGCGAATGCCGCCTCGTCGTGGAACCCGCCGACCACGTGATATTCGGCTCCGTCGCGATCGCGACCACGGAAGTCTCCCGCGACCGCGCCACGGTGCGCGCGACGTGGGAGATGTCGCTTTCCGGCAAGCGGGAGCGGGTCTTCACCGTCGAAAAACCGCGTCTCTGGGACATCGACGATCCCTTCCTCTACTCCCTCGAAATCGAAGGCCGCACCTACCGCTACGGCATCCGGTCGATTTCCTTCCACGCCGACGAACGCGGCTTCCAGCTCAACGGCCGCCGCGTCCAGCTGCGCGGAATGTGTCTGCACCACGACTTCGGGGCCCTCGGCGCGGCGTGGAACGCGCAGGCCGCGCGCCGCCGCCTCTCTCTCCTCAGGGATATGGGCTGCAACGCGATCCGCATGACCCACAACCCGCCTGCGCCGCAGCTCCTGGACCTCTGCGACGAAATGGGCTTCCTCGTGATGAACGAGATCTTCGACCAGTGGGCGCTTCCGAAGAACCCCAACGACTACTGGAAGCTCTGGCCGAAGTGGCACGAAGCCGACCTGCGCGCGTGGGTGCGCTCCGGCCGCAACCACCCGTCCGTGATCATCTGGGGCGTCGGCAACGAAATCACCGAGTCGCGCACGGCGCGCGAGCGCTGGCCCGCGTTTTCCGCGATCTGCGACGAACTGCGCGCCATCGTGCGCGACGAGGACCCCGCGCACCGCCCGGTCTGCACGGCGGCGGACAACGCCGCCGTCGCGCTGGAGTCCGACGCCCCGCGCCGCCTCGACCTCTGGGGCGCAAACTACAAGGCCCCGCTCTACGCGAAACTCCGCACCTCACTCCCGGGCGTTCCGCTCTTCGGATCGGAAACGTGCTGCATCCTCTCCACGCGCGGCGAATACCACTTCCCCGCGCACCGCGAGGACGGCTCGACGCATCTTTCGCCATATCTCGACTTCCACGCCTCCTCCTACGGCTGGAGCGGCGACTACCCGCCCGACGAGGAGTGGGCGCGCCAGGCGGAAACGCCATCCGTGATGGGCGATTTCTCCTGGACGGGCTTCGACTACCTCGGCGGCCCGTATTCGATGTGGAAGGTGCGCCGCGCCCCGCGCTACTCCGATCCCGCGCGCACCGCCGCTGCGGCAGCGGAAATCGCGCGCGACGGCGTCTGCCGCGACAACATGCACTCCTGTCCGACCGGCGTCTTCGATTCCGCCGGTTTCCCGAAGGACCTCTTCTGGCTCTACCGCAGCAAGTGGCGCCCCGACGCGCCCTGCGCCCACATCCTGCCGCACTGGAACTGGCCCGGGCGAATCGGGCAGGTCACGCCCGTGTACGTGTATTCCTCCGGCGACGAAGTAGAGCTATTCCTCAACGGCAGCTCACTGGGCCGCAAGCGCCGGGAGCCCGGTCTCTGGCGATTCGTTTGGAGCGATGTCGTTTACGAGCCTGGAGAACTCCGCGCCGTGGCCTACAAGGCCGGCGCCATCTGGTGCGAGGAGACAGTCCGCACCGCCGGCGCCCCCGCCCGCCTCGCGCTGGAATCGGAATCCGCGAGTGCGGCGCAGCCTTTGGCTGCGCTCGCCCTCGCGGCAGGACAATCCCCGAGTCCGTCCTGCGCCGCAGAGGTAGCGGCGCAGCCTTTGGCTGCGCTCACCCTCGCGGCAGGACGATCCACCAGTCCGTCCTGCGCCGCAGGGGCAGCGGCGCAGCCGCGCCACTGCGGCATCCATTTTCTCACCTGCCGCGTTCTCGACGCGCGCGGCGACACCGTGCCGCGCACCCGCATACCCGTGCGCATCGAAGTCTCAGGCGGCGGCGAGTTCGTGGCGGCAGACAACGGCGACGAATCCGACATGGAGTGGTACCGCTCGCCCGTGCGCAAGGCCTTCAACGGCCTGCTTTCCATCATCGTCCGCGCCAAACCCGGCGCCACCGGGCCGATCCGCGTCCGCGTCTCCGCCGACGGCCTCGAAAGCGCGGAAATCAATTTTCCGATTGCAATCGACGGCAATCGGTAGCCCGCCGGTGTCAGGCGCCTGCCGACCAACCCTTCAATTTCCATGCAACATTCCTTTCCTTTTTCCCCCGATCCGGCGCTGAAATTCGGCTGCGGACGCTACCGGCAGGAAGAGCGCCTGCTGGAAAACTGCGCCGAAGAGGTGGCTCGCTTCGGCCGCCGTCCGCTTTTCGTGTGCGACGCCACCTCCCGGTCCATCGCGTGGGAAAAGGTCTCCGCTTCGCTCCACGCCGCCGGCATGGAACCTCGCCTCCTCGTCCATGACGGCTTCTGCAACCTCGATGACGCGCAGGCGCGCGCCGACGAGGGGGCGCTCGACGGCATCGACGTCGTGATCGGCTGCGGCGGAGGCGTCGTGATCGACTTCGCCAAATGCCTCGCGGACCTCGCCGGCGCACCGGTCGTCGCGATGCCGACCTCCTCGGCGCAGTGCTGCGCCTTCACGCCCATTGCCGTGTGCTACACGCGCGAAGGACGCTACTTCAAGACCGCGCTCTTCCGCCGCGAAATCGCCGCCGCGCTGCTTGACATGACGGTCCTCTCGCGCCAGCCGCGCCGCCTTCTCGTCGCCGGCGCGCTCGACGCCATGGCGAAGAAAATCGAGATCGAATTCTGGAACGCGCTGGATGATGGCGGGCCGGGAGGAGAACGCGCCGGCCAGCCGGTCCCGACTCTTCTCGCAGCCTCCATCTCCGACCTCGTCTACGCGCAGCTCGACCGCGATCTCGACGCCGCCGTCGCCGACCTTTCGAAGGGCGAACCCACTCCCGTTCTCCGCGACGTCGTCTTCTCCTCCATCGTCGGCGCGGGGATCGTCTCCGGCATTTCCGGCGGCAAGCGCCAGACCGCGCTCGCACACCGCTTCTACTTCTTCATGCGCGCGCGCCACCCGGCCCGCGCCGCATCCCTCACCCACGGCGAACTCGTCGCGATCGGCCTCGTGCTACAGCTCGCGTACTACGGCCGCTTCGGCGAAGCGGAGGCGCTCGCGGCGCGTCTGCGCGGCTGGGGCCTCGCCGCGTCGATGGCCGACCTCGGCCTTCCGCACGACGAAGCCGACGCCGATGCCTGTTTCGACTTTCTCGCCGCCACGCGCGAAATGAAGGCCGCCGGAGAAGCCGCGCTGCCGCGTCTCCGCCAGGCCCTCCCGATCCTTTTCTAGCCAACCTTTCACCCTTTCAACTTTTCAACACATGAAACTCTCCGGCATCATCTGTCCCATGGCGACCCCGCTCGCCTCGCCGAGCGCCCTCGACAAAGAAGGCGTTGCGAAGATGGTGGAGCATCTCGTCGCCGGCGGCGTAGATGGCATTTTCCTTCTCGGCACCACCGGCGAAGGGCCCCATCTGCCGTACGCGATCCGGCGCGAACTCGTCGCGGAAACGTGCCGCCTCGTCGCGGGCCGCGTCCATGTCTTCGCCGGCATTACCGAAACGGACCTGGACGCGGCGCTTGCCTTCGCGCGCTTCTGCAAGGACGCCGGTGCCTCCTTCGCCGTCGCCGCCGCACCCTACTACTTCCAGCTTTCGCAAGGCGAACTCGCCGCCTGGTTCACGGCGCTCGCCGACGCGCTTCCGCTGCCGCTCGTCGTCTACAACATGCCCTCGCACGTCGACACCCCGATCGCTCCCGCCACGATGGCGAAACTCGCCGCGCACCCGAACGTCGTCGCGCTCAAGGATTCCTCCGGTTCCATCTCCTACTTCAACAAGGTTCGCGTGGCGGTGGAGCCGTTCGCGAACAAGTTCGCCGTTTTCATGGGACCCGACGCCGCCGTCGGCGAAGCCGTCCTCATGGGCGCGGACGGAGGCGTCTGCACCGGCGCCAATCTCTGGCCGCGCCTTTTCAAGGAACTCCACCTCGCCGCCAAGGCGGGCGATCTCGCGCGCGTCCGAGCGCTCCAGCGTTTCACGACCGCCGCGAACATGCGGCTGTACGCCGTCGGCTCCGGCCACGCCAGCATCATTCAGGGCGTGAAGGCCGCGCTTTCCGAAATGGGCCTCGTCAGGAACGTCCTCGCGACTCCCTTTGAACCGTTCTCGGGCGAGAAGCTCGACGCCATCCGCACCGCAGTTGCGCAGCTTAAGACGGAGGCCGCAAAGAACGCGTAGTTCCATCGTCCTTTCCGTATGATTTGTGGCCTTTGTGTTCTTTGTGGCGAAATGAAATGACACTCCGCATCCTTTCAAGCAACGCCTGGCGTTGCGACGACAACAAGCCGTGGTGGGCCGAGCGCGGCCTCGACTGCTCCGCCACCGCGCGCACCCCGATCCTCCTCCGCGCATACCGCGAAATCGCCCCGGACGTCATCGGATTCCAGGAGGTGTCCCGCGAGATGCAAGCCCTCCTTGCCCCGGCGCTCGGCCCGCTCGGCTTCGAGTTCGTCTCCGGCGGCGACACGCCGGTCGCGTTCCGCGCCGACCGGCTGAAATTGCTTGAATCGGGGTTCTTCCTCTTTCCCGAGAACGTTCCCGGACTCGACGGCAGTTTCAACAACTCCGAAACCAAGTCCTTCACCTGGTGCGTCTTCGAGACGCGCGACGCGGAAAAGGCCCGCTTTGCGCTCGTCGACATGCACCTCTGGTGGATGTGCGAGGAGCGCCGCCCCGGCTCGGACGCCGCGCGAGAGCATCAGTTCAGAATGGCCTCCGCCGCCGTCGCGGCGGCGATGGAGCGCCACGGATGCCCCGGAATCGCGACGGGCGACTTCAACGCCGTCCAGGGCAGTCCCTGCCTCCGCGCCGCGGCGGACCTCGGCTGGCGCGACGCGCACGACCTCGCGACCGCCCCCGACGAAACGAAAGGGACGCACCCGTGCAGCGCCGACGGCTTCGCCCCGCGCCCCGAGCCGGGCGCCTTCGCCGAATCGATCGACCACGTCCTCGTGAAAGACGCCGATTGCGCCGTCCTTTCCCACCGCCGCCTGCGCGAGCCGTGGTTCGACCCCGCCTCCGACCACTACCCCCTCTACTGCGACCTCTCCTTCTGACCTCCCGCCCCCCCCCTTCAACTTTTCAACCTTTCAACCTTTCAACCTTTCAACTTGTCCATGACCTGGTTCGACTGGCTCATCCTGCTTCTTCCCGTTGCGTTCGTGATGGGCATGGGCTTCTACACGCGGCGCTTCGTGCGCGGAGTCACCGACTTCCTTTCCGCCGGGCGCCTTTGCAGCCGCTACGTCATCTGCATGGGCGACGTCGCGAACTCGATTTCCATCATCGCGCTCGTCACCTACGTTGAGATTCACTACAAGACCGGGTTTTCCGTCGGGTTCTGGTCGAGCGTCCTCGCGCCGCTCGGCATCCTGCTCAGCCTGACCGGCTTCTGCACCTTCCGATTCCGCGCCACGCGCGCGATGAGCCTCGGGCAGTTTCTCGAAATGCGCTACAGCCGCGGATTGCGCATCTACGGCGCGACCCTGCGGTCCGTGGCCGAAATGGTCGCCAACATGATCATGCCGTCCATCGCCGCGCGCTTCTTCATGCAGCTGCTGGACCTGCCGACCGTCTTCCACGTCTGCGGCGTGGAGATTTCCACCTACGTCGCGCTGATGCTCTTCTTCCTGACGCTCGCCGTCACGCTCATCTGCTGCGGCGGAACGCTGGCGCTCATCGTCGCCGACACCGTGCAGGCGACCATCCTCTTCCCGCTGCTCGTGTGCTTCATCGTATTCGTCCTATGGAAGTTCTCCGTCACGCGCGAAATCATGCCCGTGATGGCGGACCGCGTGGCGGGCGAAAGCTTCATCAACCCGTTCGACATCGGCAAGCTCCGAGACTTCAACCTCTTCACGATGGTCGCCGTGCCGGCCTACTGGATGGTCATGAACCGCGCAAGCTGGTTCGGCAACGGCTACACCACGGCGGCCAAGAGCCCGCACGAGCAGAAGATGGCCGGCGTCCTCGGAGCCTGGCGCGGCGCGGTAGTGGCGATGTTCTACCTCGTCATCGCCTGCGCGCTCATCACCTTCCTGAACCACGCCGACTTCGCCGAAGAGGCGTCCGCCGTTCGCCGCGACCTCGCCTCGCGCGTCGCGGCAGACGTCCTGCGCGACGACCCGGAGGCCCTCGCCGCCGTAAAGGGTGCCATTGAGCAAGTCCCCTCGATCCGCCATGAAATCGGCGTCGATCCGCCGCTCTCGCAGACCTCCAACCCCGATACCGCCTTTCTCGCCCCCATCCACGAAGCACTGCTCGCGGAGGCGCGGGCATCCGCGAGTGCGGCGCAGCCTTCTGCCGCGCTCGCCCTCGCGGCAGGACGGGAGTCTGGCATTGCCATACCGCCACCGCAAGGTACTCGGCAAGCGGCAAGTGCCCCCTCCGCTTCCAGGGGCTCGGGGGCGCAGCCCCCGTCCCTTCCCGGCGTCGATGGCTCCGACATCGACGCCGAAGGCCTCGCCAACGACCGCTTCCAGCAGATCCGCACGCTCTTCCACCAGCAGTCGCTCTCGGCCACCATGCGGCGGCTCCTTCCGCCCGGCCTTTTCGGCGCATTCGCGCTTCTGCTCTTCCTCGCGATGCTCTCCTCGGACGACACGCGCATCTACAGCGCCGCGCTCACGATCGCGCAGGATGTTGTGATGCCGCTGAGCAAGAAGCCCTTCACACCGCGCGGCCACATCCGCATGATCCGGCTCGTCTCCGTCGGCGTTGGCGCGTTCTTCCTGCTCGGCTCCTACTACATGAAGCAGCTCGACTACATCCAGATGTTCACGACCCTCGCCGTGTCCATCTGGACGAGCGGCGCCGGGCCGGTCATGGTCCTCGGACTCTACACGCGCTTTGGCACGGCCGCCGGCGCGTGGGCGGCGCTCCTCACCAGCACCGTCGCCACGACGGCCTTCGTCTTCGTGCAGCGCAGCTGGGCGGACCTCGTCTATCCAGCGCTCGCGAAAGCCGGTCTCGTGGAAGCAATTGACCGCATCCTCCGCGCCGTGTCATCTCCCTTCTCGCCCTACATCCAGTGGAAGATGGACGCCGTCAAGTGCCCGGTCAACACAATCGAATTCTCCTTCTTCCTCGCGCTGACCACGCTCTTCCTCTACGTCGTCGTCTCCAAGCTGACCTGCCGCAAGCCCTTCGACCTCGACGCCATGCTGCACCGGGAGAAAACCGCGAGTGCGGCCCGGTCTGCGGCCGCGCTCGCCCTCGCGGCAGGACGAACCGCCCTGCAGGCCAGCCCGCAAAATCCGCCATGCGTTGCAGCAGCCGCAAAGCCCCCGCACTTGCGCGACTCCAGCCCGCAAAATCCGCCATGCGTTGCAGCAGCCGCAAAGCCCCCGCACTTGCGCGATGATCCGTCCTGCCCGCAAGGGCGAGCGGCGCAGCCGCCGCACTTGCGGAATCTCCTCCGCGCGCTCGTCGGAATCACGCCCGAATACACGCGCGGCGACCGCGCGATCGCATGGGGGGTGTTCTTCTACAGCCTTGTCTTCAACTTCGGCATCTGCTTCCTCGCCGTCGTTGCATGGAATACCTTTGCCCCGTGGCCGATCCAGTGGTGGAGCCGGTATTTCGTCTTCATGCAGTTCATCGTCCCGGCGATCGTCGCCTCCGTCAGCACCGTCTGGTTCGGCGTCGGCGGCGTTCTGGGCCTGCGGCAGCTCTTCCGCGACCTCTCCGCCCGCAAGGATATCGACGAAACCGACGACGGCCGCGTCTAGCGGCTGAGGCCTTCCAGCAGGGCGCGCTTGCGGGGCGTGTCGGCCGGGGCGTCGACCAGCAGCTTGCTGTTGCTGGTAGAGGGCTCAATGCCTTCAGGCAGGATTTTCTCGACGTCCCAGCACGGCGCTTCGCGGAAGGCGTGGTAGGTCCAGTCCCAGCCGTATTCCTCGAAGAGGTCGATGCAGTCGCGCAGGTAGTTTTCCGCGCCAGGCGCCCATGCGGCGGCGCTGAATTCCCCGACGAAAATCCGGGCCTTGTGCCGCAGCTGGAAGTCGCGCACGGGCTGGAGCTTTTTCCGCAGCCAGTCCTTGTTCCAGACTTCGCCGGTGCGCGGATCGACGCCCGGCCACGTGATCGGATGCTCGGCTGTGGAAAACGCATTTCCGGACACGCCCTGGTGCGTGAAGGAATGCGGATGGTAGCAGTGCACCTGGTAGATGACGTTGTCCAGAGGAATCGGCACGAGGTAGCGGAAGTCGTCGGCGTGCGAGGCGTTGTTGCCCGCGAAGACGATCGGCGTCACGGGGTCGATTTCGCGGATGGCGCGCGCGGCGTCGAGCTGGAGCTGCCAGAAGCTGTGCCTGAGGGGGCGGCGCTGCGAGGGCTCGTTCACGAGGTCGTAGCCGTAGATGACCGGTCCCGTCGTTTGCACGACGGGCGCGCAGCGCGTCGCGATGCGCCGCCAGGTATCGACGAATGCGGCGGCGTAGCGGTCGTCGCTGAACATGTTCATTTCCAGCGGCTCGCGCTCGCGCTCGCCCCATTTGCCGCCCGGCAGGGCGTGCAGGTCGATACACACCTTCATGCCGCGCGCTTCGCACCAGCGCAGCACGTCCATCAGATTGTCGAGGCGTCGATCCACCCAACGCGCGTATTCGTCGAGGTCCTGATTGTCGTCCAGCTTCCACCAATTGCGGTTGATCTGGAAGCGGACGAGGGTCGCGCCCCACTGGTGGAGCGTTTCAATGTCGTCCTCGGTCATGTCGCGCCCCGGCGACATGCAGCCGCGCCAGCGCCGGCGGCCGGGATCGTCCGGCCCTTCGCCCTCCGGGTATTCCACCACGTAGTCGCGGTATTCGGCGAACGGGACGCCCACGTCCTCGGAGACGATGGAGAGCGACGAAAGGTCGAACTCGGCGCGGCCCGAGCAGCCCTGGAGGCCGAGGACGAGCGTCGCCTTTCCGTCGACGGGCAGGCCGTGGGTGTTGAGGAAATTCAGGTGCAGGTCGGCCGTGCGCCAGTCGAAAGTGCCGATCGGAAGAGTTGCACCGGGGTGCGCAAGTTGGCCGGAAATGTCGGAAACATACCGGAACATGCACTTGACGCCGTTCCAGCGGTAGTCCGGCTTGGTGACGTCGCTCGCGCGGACGCGGACGGAGAGATGCAGGCCGCGCCCGCCGGCGAGATAGGGCGAGAGGTCGAGCTGCGCCGTGCACTGCGCGTGCGCCTCCACCAGTCGCTCCGGGTCGCCGGGCGGCACCTCCACGATCAGCCTGTCGCCCTCAATGCGGGCGGTGGGGGGAAGCGACCAGGCGAGCGTTGTGCCATCGATTCGTTGCGTTGCCGCGCCGTCGGGGACGGCCTGGTCGGCGGTCTGGTCGGCTGCGGCGGCGAGGGCGGCGAGGGCGCCTGCGAGAAGCGCGAGAGAGAAGTTTTTCATGGTCATTTCGTGAGAAAAATCAGGGCCTGACGATTTCGTAGAGGAAGGTCGCCGCATCCGGATCGTAGTCGGTGCGGGCGGTGAAGCGGAGAATGCCGGAACCGGAGTCGAACTGCGATGGAATGCGGCCAAGCCTGCGTCCGGAAGGGGAGAGCCGCCAGACGACCGGCTGCTCCGCCCCGTCGCCTGCCGGGGCAAGTGCGATGGAAACCACGGCCGCGCCGTTGCGCATGAGGTGCGGAAGTCCTCCCCATTTCAGGAGTGTCGTGAGCTCCGGGTCGGCGTATTCGATGCCGCTGTTCTGCACGTCGGTGAGGTGGGTCACCAGGATGCGGGAGGACTCTGCGATAGGAGCGTCGTCAAGCGACGAGGCCCAGACGGTCGCCGGCACGGCCGGCGAATTGTCCACAAATTGCAATTGTCCACCATTGTCCACAAGTGGCAAATCCAAAGGTTCCTCCGTGTGCCCTGCCGCCTTGCGCAACCCCGTCCCGCCGACGATCTCGAAGCGCAGCGGGCCGCAATCGAGGGCGCCGCTTTCGGCGAAGCCGCCGGCCGTGCGGGGCGTGTCGATGACGAACGTCCCGGCGGCGGGATCGACGCGGACGGAGCCGTCGCCGGCGGGCGCGGCTGGCGGCCGCCGTCCGCCAAGAACCGTTCCCACGCGGCCGCGCCACGCATCGGCGAGGCGGACTTGCGAGCCGATCTTGGGGGCGCCGGAGGCGGGGTCGCGCAGGGCGGCTTCGTCGAGGACCAGCGGCGCTTCGGCGCCCAGCGGCGCCTGGTCCGCCCGGAAGAAGAGGCAGAGCGCCGCGCGCTCGGCGGCGAGCGAAAGCGGGTCGCCCGCCATGTCGAAGTAGCCCATGCGCTTCGTTTCGGGGGACTCGACGCCTTCCCGGCCGTGGCACCATGCGAAGCGCCACATCCCGGACCAGTTCTGGAGCGCCCCCAGCGTTCCGAATGCAATCCCGCCGAGTCCCCGGTAGCGGCCGGGGCCGCTATAGTTCCATTCCGTAATGCAGAAGGGCCTGTCCATCAGGCGCCGGAACGCCACCGGCGGCACGCCGGCGGCGGCGCCGCCCACGGGGTTCGCGTTGGGGCAGCGCGAGGGCAGTTTCCACTGCTCGTCGAGAAAGGAAGGGTGGTCGACGTAGGAATGGCCGTCCACGTAATCGAAGCGCGAGCGCGGAAGCAGGTACTGGACGGGGTCGTACCACGAGGACAGGTTCGAAAGGGGCGCGGCGCAGTGCAGTTCGTCGCGGACGAAGGCGGAGAGCCGGTCGAAGAGGCGAATTTCGCGGTCCGCGAGGAACTGCGCGAACGCGGCGGCGTGGCGGCCCTCAGGCGTGGAGCCGTCGTCGGCGTAGAGGTCCGCCGGGAACGACTGCGGGATTCCGGCGAACGCCGGGTCGCCGGACTTCGCCGCAAGCCACTCCTCCCACGCCTCCCTGACGCCGGGCAGCTTGCGGAGGGCGCCGGAGCCTTGGTTGCCGAGGTTGCCCTCGTTGATGAGCGCCAGGGTGCAGAGGGCGGGTTCGTCGGCGAGGCTGCGCCCGGTGTAGGGATTCACGTGGCAGAGGAAATTCCGCGACCAGGCGCAGAGGTTGGAGTAGGCGGGTTCCCAGAACGAGCAAAGGACCTTGTAGTCGTGGATGCGCGTGATGTAGCCGTCGCGGTCGATGCCGAGCGAACGCCACTTGACGTAGTGCGAGCGCGAGACGCAGAGGTCGGTGGTGAGGTAGATGCCGTGGCGGACGCACGCGGCGACGAGCGCGTCGAAGCGATCCATGGCGGCGGGGTCCGGCCGGGTATCGTCCGCGCAGCGGTCCGGTTCGTTGACGTGGCCCGGCTCCGAGAGCAGCGCGCGCCCGTGGTGGTGGATGCGGAGCGCGTTGTAGCCCATGCGGGCGAGATTGGCGGCGAAGCGCTCGGCGGCCTCGGGGGTCGAGGGCGTGTTGGCTTCCCCGTTGATGTTCACGCCGTAGAAGCGCTGCGGGACGCCGGGAAGGCCCTCGAACTCGAAGTGGTCGCCCACGGCGACGACGCGGCCGAACTTCCCGGCGGGCGCGTGGTGCGGAACGACGCCGGAGAAGTCGAGGGCGCTTCCCGGCACGATCCAGGGCTCCGTCGCGACGGGGGTCCAGTCCGGGCCGGGTTCCGCCTTCCACGTGCGCTTCGGGCCGAGCGCGAGAGGCCCGGCGGAGGGCGTGCGGAACGTCGCGGCGAGCGCGGCCCGTTCGCCGGCGCGCAGGGTCGAGCCACACCCGGCGAACAGCCGGAGGGTGAAGGTCTCGTTCCCCCATTTGCGGTTGTCCTGGAGGAGGATTTCGGACGGCGCGTCGAAGGCGACGGCGAGGCGTTCCGCGCCGTCGCGGCCGAAGAGGGACAGGGCCGACACCTTGCCGCGGAAAAGATGCGGCTCGTCCGCCATTCCGGCGGGCAGCGCGACGTCGGGAGCCCCGCCGTCGAGGGCGGCCCGGCCGCCGCCGAAGTCCGCCACCGGAAAGTTCGCCACGACGAAGAACTCGCCCACGCGCACGTCGGCGTCGGCCGCGGCGTCCCATTCGGCGCGCACTCCGCCGCCGGGCGCTTCGGAGAAGGCGGCGCTTCCGCGGACGTAGACGGGATCGGAGCAGACGCGGACGCGGAAGGCGCCGGAACCTTGCCGTGCGTCGTCCACGCCGCCGTGCGTGGCTTTCCAGCCGGGTTCCGCGAACCCAAGCGCGAACGTCGCGCCGGGAAGGATCAGCGATCCGCCGAATCCGGGGTGCGCCGCGGCTTCGGCGGCCGTACCGGCGGAGGCGGTGGCGGCAACGGCCGCCACCGCGAGAAAGAGGGATGCTTTCATCTGGTTTTCCGGAATCGCCGGGTCTAGCGCAACACGAGCACGAAGGCCTGAGGCGCGATGGAGGCCAGAACCGTGACGGTGCCGTCGTCGTTTGCGCGCTTTGAATAGGTCGCCCCGAGGCCGTGCATCTTGCGCGTGTTCGCAGCCGCCGAGACAGCCAGCGCACCGGCTGTTGCATCGTTGGCGACGGTGCAGACAGCGATATTGCTCGCGGCGTAGTCGGAACCGGCTCCCTCCGGGAGGTCGAAGGCCACGGGCAGTTTGCCGCCGAAGGGATCGGCGACCAAATCCACCGCGCCGAAACTCGCAAGGTCGGCATCCGCCGCAGCCGGATCGACTAGCAGGTAGGCGTCATCGTCGAACGTGACGGAGACGCCGTCCACGGCGCCGGTGGAGCAGACGGAGAGGAATCCTTCCTCCACGGCGAGCGCGGCGTTGGCGCCGGAGGCGATGAGCGGCGCGCCGCCGAGGGCGAGCGTTCCGGCGCCGGTCTTGCGGGCCGTGCCGTTCCAGGTGATGTCGTTCGAGATCGCGAGCGTGACGTCCTCCGGCGCGGCGAAGCCGGCGTTGCCGGTCACCTTCACGCCGCGGTTCGCGACGTTGAGGTCCACGTCGTTCCGGGCCGCCAGGACGGAGTAGTCGGCCAGTTCCAGCGCGTCGGCGCGGAACTCGTCGAGCGCCCCGCCGAGGTTGCGGGCGTCCGTCACGAAGACGCGCTCGTGCTTGTAGTCGTCCGTTCCGGCCGTGACGTTGTTGACGTTCGCGTAAACCTTGATGCGGCCGGTGTAGTTCGTGTTGAGCGCGGTGAACTCGATGTCGCCGTAGGGGTTGCCCGAACCGCTGCGGCCCGTGACAAAGAGCGTTCCCGGACCCGAAACCTCGGCGGCGACGGTGTTAAGGCCGCGCATGTAGGCCTGGATCTTCTGCGAAGAGTTGTCGTTCGACGTTCGCAGATAGAGTGTTCCGCGCAGATACGACGGCACGGACGCGAGCGAAAGGACGTAGGTGCTGTTGTTGGAAAGGACAAGCCGGGGAAACGTGACATCCTTTGAACACGGCAGAACTAGTGAACGTTCACCGAGGGCGAGCGTGTCGCCTGCGAAGACAAACTCCGTCGCAGTTTTGGGGTAATACGGGGTGCGGATGATGGGATAGGTTGTCGAGGAAAGGCCTCCGACGCCGTTTCCCGCAACATACATCTTTCCAGGCGCAGGAGCATTGCCGCTCTTCCAAGACGTGGCGTTGGTGCACGCGGAGGGAAGCGCATGGGAGATCGTCGTGTCGTTGTCGTCGTTCGCCTCCAGGACGTCGTGCGCGTCCTTGTGGATCACGAGCTGCCACACGCCGTCCACGAGGTTTGTCGAAAGCGTGCAGGGAGGCATGCCGTCAACGTCCGGGCATTCGAAGTTCTCCAGCGGGATCGTGCCCTTGTCCGCCGGGAGCGTCAGGACGACCCAGTCGTAGGGGTCGAAGTTGGATCCGGAATAGGGATGGGTTTCGAGCCGGACGATAGCGCCATTTTCGACGGTCAGCGATTCCGTAACGGCGATCTTGCCGCACTTACTTTCCCCGACCTTGTTGTTCACGAGCAGGATCGAATCGGCCTGAAGTTCGAGGCCCGCCGTCGTGAGTGTTCGGTCCGTGTAGCGCATCATGACCTTCGCGCCGCTCTGGACGACGACGGAACCATTCACGGTAAGGCTCTCAAACGTCGCGGTCGCGTCATTCTCAACGACAATCGATCCGCCGACCACATCTCCGCCTTTGAAGAAAAGGGCGTTTACCGGGACAGCTTCGCGGGCGCTTCCGGCAAGGCCGCCGCTCACGATGAGCTTTCCGTAGAACTCCGCCATGCTCCCCCTAATCGTGAAGGAGTTGGTACTTGCCGGAATGACGAGAGAACCCCTTACGCCGCCGGCGCAGAGCATTAGCGCCGTTCCGGCATCCCCCTTGATTGGAGCCTCAATCGACCAAGCGTTGTTGGTGTTGAAAGATGTCGCGGTAACTCTTGTGTCAACCTCGGCTGCGGCGATGCGGAACGGGTTGCTCTCCGGAGCCGTCACGGTGAGAGGACCGGCGGAGATGATGCGCGGCGCCCGGTTGTTTTCGTATGTCGTGAAGTAGCCGTTCTGCAGGATGGCCCCGTTGTTTTTGAATCCGATCTGATGGTCAACGCTGGAATCTGCCCGCTTGACAACGAGACCGCCTTGGTTTGATGCTGCGGTCCCGGTGCCGAACCTAATCGAATTTCCGCCAAACGTACGGTTGTAGACAACACGTATGTACTTGTTGTTGTCCACCACGTAGTCGTTCTCAGTGGACGGGGCCGGCGCGGAGGAGCCTGCCGTCTCATAGTCCCAATGGTCGAAACTGGAGTGGTTACCTTGGTCGTTCGCCGTGAGGTAGAGCGTTTCGCCGGTGGCGACAAGGGGGGCTGCTGTTTGCAGGGCGAGCGCGGACGCGAGGACCGCTGCGGTTTTTGCTGTTGCGTTCATGTTTTGCTCCTGGTTGGTTCGGTCGAAGGTCGAAAGGTTGAAAAGTTCAAGGCCTGGGACGGAAGGACTTGCGGGACTAGCGGGACTGGCGCCGGTCTCGCTCGTCCCGCCGGTCTCGCTCGTCTCGCCGGTCCCGCCGGTCTCGCTCGTCCCGCCGGTCTCGCCAGTCCCGCCGGTCCAAACGGCGGCCTCGGCTTGCCGGGACGGCTCGCTCCACCCGAGGTTGTAAACCGCCGCGCCGAGGGCGGTGAGGCCGCAGAGGGCGAGCGCGAGCAGCACCGCCTTGCCGCCGGGCTTCTTGACGGCGGCGCCGAGCTTGGCGGCGAGGGCGAGGCGCGCATAATGCAGACGCGAATTGACCGTCCCCTCCGGAACCGAAAGCAGCTTCGCGATTCGGCTCAGAGGAAGATCCATGAAGTAGCGCATGACCACGACATCGCGCATTTCCGGAGAGAGCTGCCCAACCGCGTCCCGCAGCAGCGAGTGGTCGAGGTTCCTGAAAATCGCCTCCTGCGCATCCTCGTCGGGGCAATCCTGAAGATCGCCGGGAAGAACCTCGTTTTTGACTGACTGGCGCCGATGGTCGTTGGCGTTGAGATTGACGAGAATCTTGCTCATCCAGCCGAAGAAGGCGGACTGCTCGGCGTAGCGGTCAATGTTGGCGACGACCTCCGCAAACGTGCGGTTGACAAGCTCGTCGGCGTCCCCGGGGTCCGCGCAGATGCGCCGCGCAAGGGTGGTAAGCCCCGCTCGGTATTCACTGTCCAGACGCCTTGCCCCCTGTTCGGGATCGCGTCTTATTTCATCGACGACGGTCATGACATTAAATCTCTCAATGGAGAACATAACCGATTCGCCGCAAAACCTTCAATCGAAACAAAAAGTTTTTCCAACCCTCCGTAAACTATCCGTCACATGGCGCGCCGGCGGAAATCTAGAACGAAATTCCGACGTAGAGTTCGCCCAAGAGCGTGTCGAACGACGCGGACTTGTCGAAGCGCTCGCGCGCGGCGATGATGGCGGCCGTGTCGCGCTCCTTCGACCTGATGTCGGCGTCGATCGAAAGCCAGCGCACGCGCGCGCCCAGTTCAAGACAGGTCGTTTCGGTCATGGGCAAAAGAACGCGGGAATCGACCTCGACCGACAGGCACTCAAGCTCCAGATCCTTTTCGCGCCCCTTGCCCGTGAAAAGCCGTGTGCTGCCGTCGTAGCGGAACGCGCCCACGCCGGCGCGGGTGTTCCACTGAACCCAGTCCGGTTGTCCGAGCCGAAACTCCGCGCCGAAACCGACAAGCGGCGCGCCGGCGCCGAGAAAACTCGACGACGACCCGCCCACGACGAAATCGACGGGCGGGTTCTGATATGTCGTGGTTCCGCGCGCCGGGCCGGCGTCGATTTTCCACTGGCCGCCGAAAAAGGCGAGTCCGAGGTCAATCGACGGAATAATCGCGAAAGAATCCGAGAAACGCAGTTCGACGGGGGTAAACGAGAAGGCCAGATCGGAAAGGGCGCCATTGAAATCCACCGAGAAGTCGGACCCGCCGGGAATCTGCATGTGGTCGTATTTGCGACCGCCGTATTTCACGTCGTCGCCAAGGCCGATGTAGTAGTTGCGTCGGGCCTTGGCGTCGGCGGAGATGGAGAACACGTCGAGGTCCCAGCGGAACGAGAAGAACTCCCACTGGCGGGCGAAGTGCAGGCCGAACGTCCCGTATGGCGGATCGATGCCGAATTCGTCCAGGTCGTATGATTCGGCGAGAGCCTGCTTCGAGTGCTGGCCCGTCGCCTTGTAGTATGCCCGGAACGTCTCGTCAACGTGGCCGGAGACGTCTAGAAACGCACCGTAGGAGAACGCCCAACGCGAATCGCGGTCCGGAGACGTCTGAACGCCCCAGGCCCACGCCGCCGCGGCGGCAAAAAACGGCACAGCGGCGAAGAGCCGGCGGAACGGGAAGATTGGTCGGTGAGTCATCGTCTATCTTTCAGTCATTTCCGCCGGCTCTCCGGCGGCGTTCGCTACTTGGAGGCCGAGGCGGCGAATTCGGCGGCCGAGAGTTCCACGGAAACGGTCTCCTTCTTCGCCTTGGAGCCCTTCACGAGTTTCATGAGAAGCTTCTCGTATTCCGCGCCGTCAAGCGGCAGTTCAACCGTCTTCTCCTTGATCGAGGAGTAGATCATCGCGTTGGCGAGCATGACGGAGTTGATCCCCTCCTCGGCGGGCGCGACAAGCTTGGCGCCGGAGCGGATCGCGTCGATGAAGTTCTGAAGGACCGTGACGTGCTGCCCGCCGTTGCCGGAGGCCGGTATCTCGACCTTCCACGTTTCGGGCTTGGCGAAGGAGCTCGTAGTCGTGGTGGAGAACTTGCGCTGCCCGACTGTGTTGCGGGTCCAGACGATGCTGCCGCCCTCCACGACGATCTTGCCCATTTCGCCGCAAACCTCGAGTCGGTTCGTGCCGGGCGCCTCGCCGGTCGTCGTCACGAACACGCCGGTCGCGCCGTTCGGATACGTGAAGTAGGCCGTGACCGCGTCCTCGACCTCGATGTCATGCCACTTGCCGAACTGGCAAAACGCGCGCACGGTCTTGGGCATGCCGAACATCCACTGCAGAAGGTCCAGATTGTGCGGGCACTGGTTCATCAGAACGCCGCCGCCCTCGCCCTTCCACGTGGCGCGCCAGCCGCCGGTCTTGTAGTAGAATTCGGGGCGATACCAGTCGGTTATGATCCAGTTCACGCGGGTGATTTCGCCGAGCATTCCGGACTTGACGATCTCGCGGACCTTCGCGAAGTGGGGGTCGGGGCGCTGGTTGAACATCGCGCCGAAAACGAGCTTACTGTGGCGCTTGTGGGCGGCGAAGAGCCGTTCGCAATCGGCGACATGGACCGAAACCGGCTTTTCGACCAGAACGTGCAGCCCGTTGTCGAGCGCGTCGATTCCGATCGTGGTGTGGGAGTAGTGCGGAGTCTCCACCATCACCGCATCGACTTCGCCGGAGCGGATCAGGTCCTCGCTGCGGGCGAACGTCTTGTATTTGCCCTCGTATTTTTCGAGTTTCTTCGGATCGATGTCGCAGACGGCGACGAGTTCCATGCCGTCGATCTTGCCGTCTTCGATGTTGCGGATGTGGCCGGATCCCATGTTGCCGAGACCGATCACGCCGATGCGAACTTTTTTCACTTGATGGCCCTTGTGTTTTAGGACGTTTTCTTTCCGCGCGGCGAACACAGCCGCGTTGCGCCGAACGATAGCACACAAATCTGCAAAACGCCATACGAAAATTCGCGGCCGCCGCGCAATGTCGGCCGAGTGGCGCCGAGTTTGCGCCGCGCGCGGCGATTCTGTAGAATCGGCGGCGATTGACAACACCGGAGAAAAAAACGATGAAACTGGCGCATCTGGCGGATCTGCACCTCGGGGCGACGCTCCACGACCGGGAGCGGCTTGAAGAGCAGAAACTGTTTCTCGACTGGTTCTGCGGCGAGCTTGCGCGGGAGACTCCGCGCATTGACCTGCTTGTCGTAGCCGGCGACGTTTTCGACGGCCATGCCCCCTCCCCCGCCGCACGCACAGTCTGGTATGACTTTCTGGCCCGCGTCCGCGATCCCGCGAATCCGCTCGCCGGCGCGGTCGTCGCCATCGCCGGCAACCATGACTCAGCGCCGGCTATGCGCTGCGCCGGCGCACTCGCTCGCCACAGCGGCATTCGGATCGTGGCAGACGAACCATCTCTCGCCGAAGACGAGGCGTTCGCACTGGAGTGCGCCGGAGGCGGCGTCATGGCCGTAGCGGCGGTGCCGTTCATGCGCGAAGCCCGTCTTCGCAACGAGGCTCCGGCAGACTCCGAGCCGGCGCGCGCGATCGAGGCCGGGTTCCGCGCCCATTGCGCGGCGGCGGCCGCCCGCGCCAGGGCGG
>DJYI01000069.1:1773-4729 GCA_002448475.1 Verrucomicrobia bacterium UBA6982 | reverse complement strand
GCCCGCGCCAGGGCGGCCGCGCCGAGCGGCGCCCCGCTCGTCCTTGTCGCGCACTGCGCGCTTGGCGGAGCGAAGGCCTCTGACGCGCCGGACGCCGAGATTCGCGTCGTGGGCAATCTTGCGCAGATTCCGGCGTCCAGTCTTCCAAAGGCGGACTACGTGGCGCTCGGACACCTCCATGTTCCGCAGGAGGTCCCGGTGGAATTCGGGCGGGCCTTCTACGCCGGCTCTCCGTATCCGGTTGGCACTGGCGAGCTGAGAACGCCCAAGTCCGTGCCGTTCGTCACGCTTGTGGGCGGCGGGGAGGCCGCTGTGGAGCGCAGGCCCGTGGACGCGTCGGTTCTGCGACCGATACGGGCCTTCGCCGGATCCACGGAGCAGATCGTCGAGGAGGCCCAAAGGCTCGTCCGGGAGTTTCCGGACCCCGACTCCGCGCGGAACCCGGTCGCCGCCCCGTGGTTCACGGCAAAGATCACCGACGGCGGCGGCTCGCTCGACGAATTGCAGGCGCGACTAACAGAAGTCACGCGCGGATCGGGCGCTGAGTTTTTCGGTCTTCGCGACAGTCGCGCCTCCAGGGCCGCTGCCGCGCTCCCATCGTTTGAGCCGGCGACATTTGCAAGACTCGATCCGCTTGAAGTGGCCAGGCTTAGATTCGACGCGGACGGGGCATCGCCGGAGCGGACGCGGGGAATGCTAGATCTTGTCAGGCAGGCGGTCGCGCGGGCTGAACGCGCGTCCGGCGCCGCCGAACGCCCGGAGACCGCAGGCTCGAAGCATGGCGGCGGCGGACGCGTCGCGGCACGAATCTTCTCGGTCGAACTCGCCAATCTCAACAGCCTCAAGGGAACCGCGCGCATCGACTTCGAGGCCATTCGCGCGACCGGCGGCACGTTCGTCGTGGCAGGCAACACAGGCGCCGGAAAGACGACGGTCCTCGACGCGATAACGCTTGCGCTTTACGGGCAGACTGCGCGCCAGGAGGGGAACGCGATTTCCGGAGCCGCCAACGAAGTCATGTCGCGCGGAGCGCCGTTCTGCCGCGCGGCAGTGCGGTTCCGCGGATGCGACGGCCACGTTTACAGGGCCGAATGGTCGCAGCGCCGCAAAAAACAAGCGACCGGATTCGACTCAGTGCGGCTCGTTTTGCAAGACGAGACGGTCGCAACGGATTCGGGCGTCCCGAAAACGATCTGCGAAACCCACAGGACGGCGGAGTGGCGTCCGACAATCGAGGAGCGCTTCGGTCTCTCCTACGAGGAGTTCACTCGCATTGCAATGCTTTCGCAGGGCCGCTTCGACCAGTTTCTCAAGGCCGACGAGGACGAGCGGGCCGAAATCCTCGAAAAGGTGTCGGACACGTTTCTTTTTTCGCGCGTCGGCGCTTCCATCAACGCCATCAAGATCGAAGCCGACGCTGAGGCGGAAAGGCAGCGCGCCGTATCCGGCGGCACGAGGAGTCTGATCGAAGAGAAGGGCGACCGCAGCGCGCTCGACGAACAGCGCATGGAACTGGAGGCGCGCGCCGCCGCCGCCGGGAGAGACGTCGCGAGACTGCGCGCCGAACTCGACTGGACTCGCCGCGCAGACGCGCTCGACGCGGAAGCCGCCTCCTTCCGGACAGACGAGCAGGGCCACGCCCGCGCGAAGGCGGCGTTCGTCCCCGATGCGGCCAGGCTGGACGGAGCACGCCGCGCGGCCTCGCTGCAAGGCGAATGGACAGCGCTCTCGCTGGCGCGACAGACAGCGGAAACCGCCGAGGGGAGACTGCGCGAAATCCGCGCCGAGATCGACTCGGCAGTCGCGTCCATGCCCGACTTCGAGCAGTCCGCCGTCACCGCCGCAAAGACGCTTGCCGAAGCCACCAGAAGATCCGAGGAACGCGGCCGGTTCCTGGACGACATGGACGAGAAGGACAGGGAGATTCACGGCGTCGGCGCAAGGGCCAAAGCGCTGGCGGACGCCGCCGCGTCGGCGTCAAGAAGCGCCAAGACGGCGGACGCGAATCTGCGCCGCGCAATGGAGCAGGCGCAAACGGCGGCCGAGCGCGCCGCCGCAGCCAAACGGCTCCTCTCCGACGGAACGCCGCCGCCGGCCGGGCTCCTGGAGAACGATCAGCTTTTCTCCGAGATAGCGTCTGCCCGCGACGCCAGACGCCGAATAGACGAGGCCGCGGCACGGCTGGAACCACTCCGGCAGGCGGCGGAGGCCGCAGGCGGCGAGCATGAGAGAGCGCGACGCGCGGCCGAGGAAACGGACGCCCGCTGGAACGAGGATCGCGCCGACTTGCAGAGACTGGAAAAACTCGCCCTTCTGGCCGAAAGCGAAAATGCGCGGGACTTGCGGGCACATCTGGAAGAAGGGCGGCCATGCCCTGTCTGCGGCGCGATCTTCAGCGCCAAAGGCGATGCCTCGCCATTGGCCGCGTTTCCGCCATCGTCGAAATACGCTGCGAAAATCGCAGCCGGCGAAAAGGCGGCCGCCGAACGGAGAATGGGCGTCGAGGCGGCGTTTCGCAGGTGGCAAGGCGCGGAAGACGCGCTAAGGCGCGCGAGGGAAAGTCTCGAAGAGACAAAGAGGCGGGCCGAGGCGGACCTGGAGGCGGCCACAAGCGGCGTCGCCGCGGCCATTCAGGACGCCGAAACAAAAGCGGGGATGATCGGCAGGCTGCGCAAGACCGCCATCGCAGAGCAGGAGGAGGCGTCGCGCGCGGCCTTGGAATCGGACGCGGAGAACAAGAAGCTCGCCGCGCTTGAATCAGAGCGCAAGGCGCTATACGGCGACGCAAATCCGGTCGTCGAAAGGAAAGCCCTGAACGACGAGCTGGCCAAGGCGACAAGCCTGGCGTCGTCGGCCAATGCTACGCTGGAGGCGGCAAGGAACAGCCTCGACGCCTCTCGCGAGGAGAAGACGCGGGCCGAAGCCGAACTGGCGCGGCACAGGGAAAAACTTGCAG
>DJYI01000069.1:0-1686 GCA_002448475.1 Verrucomicrobia bacterium UBA6982 | reverse complement strand
CGAAGGCGCCTGGAGGCGGGATTCGCCACGGACGAGGACTGGCGCGCCGCCGCGCTCCCGCACGAAGAGTCGGACGAGCTGCAAAGGCGCGAACGCCAACTGCGCGACGAGGAAGTGCGGCTATTCGGGGCGGACGGCGCCGGAGGGGAAAAGGCACGGATCGCGCGGGAACTCGAAGCCCTCGCCCGTCACCCCGACAGACCCGAGGCGCGCCGCTGCGAGGGCGAAATCGACGCCGCGCTGCAAGTCGCCGAGCTGGCGCGGACGGAGGCCGACATGGCAGCCGGAGCGGCAAAGAGGAAAGTCGAGGAACTTGACGCCCTGCTCGCCAAGTCGCGGGGGGAGCTTGAAGCGCTGGAGCGTCTTGAAAGGGCGGCGGAGGACTGGAGGGCGCTCGACGCCCAGCTCGGCGGCGAAGACGGCAAGAACTTCCGACTGTTCGCCCAGCGGCTCAACTTCGGGAACCTGGTCGCGGCCGCGGATCCGTTCCTCCAGACAATGTCCGGCGGGCGCTACAGGTTCGCGTGGGCCGACACGACGGAAGCAACTGGCACTGGAAAAGTGCGCAGGGCGGCGCTTCGCGTAATCGACGCCGAGCAGTCGGGCTCCCGCCCAGTCACCAACCTTTCCGGCGGGGAGTCGTTCTTCGCGTCGCTCGCGCTGGCGCTTGGATTCTCGGCGCTCGGCAGCGGCGGCTGCGAAAACCTGTTCATCGACGAGGGGTTCGGCGCCCTGGACAGCCAGACCCTCGACGCGGCGGTCGAAGTTCTGGAGCGAATCGGCTCGCAGGGAACGCTTGTCGGCATCGTCACGCACGTCGAAGCGGTGGAAAACGCCGTAGCGACTGTTGTGGAGGCAGTCCGAAGGGGAGATTCCACAAGCTGCCTGCGCGCAAGGGACGGCGCGCCCGGCGTGTTTTGGTCAGACGATTTTAGTTTGACTTCGACAGGGGAAGGCCCGATACTGGACGCGCGTCCGGCACGTGTCGGGGCGAAGAAGCCCCGGAAGGGCCGGAAACAAGACGAAAAACAATGAAGATCACCGCCAAATCCAGATACGCGCTCAGAATTCTTGTCGATATCGCGGCAAGCGGCGGCGAGGGGCCTCGCACGATCAAGGAGATCGCCGCCTCCCAGGGCATTTCGGAAAAGTTCATCAGCCGCATAGCGGTGCCGCTGCGCCGGGCGGGGCTGCTCGCAACGGAGCGCGGCGTCAACGGAGGCCTGCGTCTGGCGCGCTTCCCGGACAAGATAACTCTGCTTGACATCGTGACTGCCACCGACGGCGCGCTCTCGCTCGTCCGCTGCCTTTCGCGTCCTGGCGTCTGCCAGAGGCAGGGCCGCTGCGCCGCGGAAAAGGCCTGGGGGCGGGTGAACGACGCCCTTTCGGCCGCGCTGCGGCGCGTCAAGCTCTCCGACGTCGTTGCCGAGCAGAGCCGATACTCCGGACCGGAAGAACCCGACTACTGCATCTAGCATCCCGACTTACGGAACCTCGCCTTTTGGCGATTCCATTTCCCAAGCACAATCAACCCACAACCCCACACACACGATGGAAATCCGCAAAAACTTCCGCTGGGCGGTCGCATGCCCGAGCAGCATGGGCCTTCGAATCACGCCCGTCGACCGCATGGCGGTCCACAACTCCGACATCTTCAAGCTTCAGGCCACCAGCGCCGAGACGAAT
>DJYI01000020.1 GCA_002448475.1 Verrucomicrobia bacterium UBA6982 | reverse complement strand
ACCCCGCGCGGCCGGACGGCGGACCACCCCTCCGACGACCCCGGGCGCTGCCCGAACAACCCCGGCCTGCTGTGGATCGACGCCCTCGCGCAGCAGGGCCTTTCCGCCCTCTGCCTTTCCCGCATCGCCTCCCTTCTCGGGCGCGCTTCCGAAGCGAATGCGTGGCGGGCGCGATGGGCGGAGCTGCGCGACAAGGCGAACGCGCTCTACTGGGACGCGACGGACGGCTTCTACTACGACATCCTCGAAAGCGACCGCAGCAAGGTCAAAGTCGCGACGCTCGCCTCCTACTGGCCGATGCTCGCCTGCATGACGTCGCCGTCCATGGGCGACCTGCTCCTCGCAAAGCTCCGGGACCCCCTCACGTTCGGGTGACGCCCGCGCCGGAGTGAAGACGATCCTCGTCTACACGCAGCGGCTCAACGCGAGCTACAACGAGCTGTTCCTCTCGCTCATGCGCGAGGGACGGCGCCGGGGGTGGTGCTTCGCCATCGTGGAGCCGACGTCCGCGCCAGACGAGGCGGAGCGCGTCGCGAGGTTGTTCGACGTGTTGCGCCCGGCCGGTTTCATAGGCGGCTATGTGGGCGCAGACAACGTGCCCGTTGTGCCGCCGGCAGGAACGCCCGCAGTATGGATAGACACTTCCCACGCGCCGAAAGGTTCGTGCGTCGTCCGACACGACAACGCGCGCTTCGGCGTGGCGGCGGCGGACGCCCTTGCCGGCGGTACTGGCGGCTACGCCGTGTTCGGCCTGAAGCGCCATACCTGGTCCTCGGCCCGCGAGCGCGCCTTTGTCGCGTGCGTTCGCGAGAAGGGGCTGCGTTGTCGCATGGTGCGGCTCGACACTCACGTGGAAAACCAATACGCGGCCCTCGACGCCGTGCGCGCCGCCCTGAAGCGGCTGGTCCGCCTCCCGCGCCCGGTCTCGGTGTTCGCCGTCACCGACCGTCTGGCGAACATCGTCCTCATGGCTGCTTCGTCGATGGGCCTGAAATGCCCGCGCGACATCAAGGTCGTGGGCGTGGACGACGACGAGATGGTCTGCATGGGCGCGCCGGTCACGCTCTCCAGCGTCCATCCCGACTGGGCGGAGGGGGGCCGTCTCGTCGTGGAGGCGCTTGAGGCGCAGATGCGCGGCGAAAAGCCAAACCGGGAATACCTCTACGGCGCCGTCGGCGTGACGCGACGCGCCTCGACCCGGGACGACTACCGCCGCCCGACGGACGAGCGGGTGGAGAGGGGGCTCGCCTTCATCGCCGCCGAGTTCGCCTCGCCGATAGGGGTCGCCGACGTGGTGGCGGCGATGGGCTGCTCGCGGGGCCACGCCGAGCTGCGCTTCCGCGAGGAGACCGGCAAAAGCATCCTCGAAACGATCGAGGAAATGCGCTGGGAGCGGCTACTGGTGCTGCTGCGCCGCCGGAAGGCCGACATCGCCGCCCTTCCGGCGATGTGCGGCTTCCGCACCGCCTCGGCCCTCCGCCAGTTCTTCCGCCGCCGCGCGGGCCTGTCCATGACCGAGTGGCGGCGCCGGAACGCGGAATCCCGGACATGAGCAGACGGTCGTAAATTTCACCTAATTTGCAAAATGCAAAATAGGTGAAACTTTTTGCCTTTTGAAAATTTCACCTAATTTGCAAAGTGCAGAATAGGTGAAAATTCTGCCTTGTTTTTGGAAGAGGGGAATGCTAGACTTTCCGAAAAGCAACGATCTGGAGGTTCCCATGTTTTTCGGTCGCGAGGATTCAATCATGCAAATGTCGGGCCTGTGGCGCAAGCGGGTTTCCTCGCTTGTGACGTGCCGGGGCCGGCGTCGCGTCGGGAAAAGTTCCCTTGTCCGGCAGTTCGCGAAGGAGTCGCAAAGCCGGTTCATCAAAATCGAAGGGGCCAGACCCGCGCCGAAAACGACGCGGGAGGACGAACTGCGGGTTTTCGCGCAGCAGCTCGCCGCCCAGACGGAGTGCGGGGACGCCGTCCCCTCCAACTGGCTCAATGCGTTCATCCTGCTGGCCGGGCAGATCCGCGACGACGAGAGAACGGTCGTCCTGCTGGACGAGATTTCCTGGCTCGGCCATGGGGAGCCGATGTTCGCCGACCTTTTTCGCATCGCGTGGGAGAACTGGCTGAAACCCCACGACAAGCTGATCGTCGTGCTCTGCGGGAGCGTGTCAAGCTGGGTCAGGGAAAACTTCATCGACAACCGCGCCTACGTCGGGCGGCGCTCCCTCGACATCGTCGTCGGCGAACTTCCGCCGCGCGAATGCGCCCAATTCTGGGGCGACGCGGCGTCGCGCCTCGCTCCCCGCGAGATCATCGACGTCCTTTCCGTGACCGGCGGAGTCCCGCGCTATCTCGAAGAGGTCGATCCCGGACTTTCCGCCGCCGACAACATCCGGCGTCTTGCCTTTCTCCCGAAATCGGTTTTGCGCACGGATTTCGACGAGATGTTTTCGGACGTGGTCACGCACCAGCCGAAGTTTGCCGGGTTGGCCGCCCGGACTTTGCTCGACGGGCCGAAAAGCGTCTCGGAGATCGCGTCCTCGCTGGGCGCGGAAAAGAGCGGCCGCGTTTCGGCGGCGATGGAGGAACTCGAAGAGGCGGGATTCGTTTCCTCCGATCCCGGAATGAACCCCGTGACCGGAGAGCCCCTCCGCTGCCGGCGATACCGCCTGAAGGACAACTACGCCCGTTTCTACTTGAAATTCGTGGAGCCGGCGAAGGACGCGATCGACGCGGGTTCGTTCCTGTTCTCCGGCATGGACCAGTTCGCCGGATGGCAGCCGGTCATGGGCCTGCAGTTTGAAAATCTCGCGATCAACAACTACCGGACGCTCCTTCCGCATCTCGGACTGGACAAAAACCTCATCCTTTCCGCCGCTCCGTTCCGCAGGGTCGCTTCGGAAAAATCGCGCAAAAAGGGGGTCCAGATCGATTTCCTGATCCAGACGAAGATGTCCTTCTGCCTTGTGGAAATCAAGCGGCAGCGCGAAATCGGCCGGGAAGTGATCGACGAAATGAAGGGCAAGGTGGAACGTTTCGCGGCCCCGAAGGGCTTTTCGGTGCGCACGGCCCTCGTCTACGACGGGAATCTCGCGCCCTCGGTGGAGGCCGACGGGTATTTCGACGCCGTCGTCCCGTTCCGCCGCCTGCTCGGTCTGTAGCCGGGCGGGGCGACCCCGTCGGGCCTGAAGCACGACATCTACCGGAACGACGTGCAGTCGGAAGCCACGCTCGACGATCTTTTCCATTGACCGACACAGCCCCGTCCGGCCGATATGCCGAAATAGACGCAAAAAAGTTGTGCTAAAATAGACGCACTATCCTTGACTTGTCTTTTCCCTTGCGGGAGAATGGTCCCCGTGACGGGCAATTTCGCCCGCGCAAACCAGCCAGCAACGGAAAACCATGACTGCAAAGACAATCCTCGCATCGGCGCTTGCGGCCGCTCTGGGCGCGTCCTCCACGGCCATCGCCGACAACCTGACGGTCAACCAGGGAGATTCGCAGACCATCTCCGCCGACGTCACCTACGACGCCGTCGTCGTCAACGGGAACCTCACCGTGGCACCCAATGTCACGCTCAACTGCACGAGCCTGACGGTGGCGAACGACATCAGCGGCACCGCCACCCTCACCGTTGGCGACGGGGCCACGGTTTCCATCTCGGGAAGCAGCAAGACCAAGATTGGCGTCGGCAAGGGTCGCGCCGAGGTCTATCTTGGCACGGGCGCAACGCTGGACGCCCATTCCGGCAACCTCTTTTTCTGCTACGGGTACGAAAGCACGCCCGCGAGCGGCGCGCGCATGACCGAGGCGTTGCTCGTCGCCGGCCCGAATTCCACCATCTACACGGGAGTCGATTTCTTCTTCGGGTGGGGAAGCAACAGTAACGGTTATTATCCAAGTGGAACGTCGAAATCCGACATCAAGGCGGAGATTCGTCTCGACAAGGGGGCGAAGCTTTCGACGCAGCGTATTCGCATCCGCTCCGCGGTGTCCGAGAAAATCCTCTTCAATGGCGGTCAGCTCGTGCAGCGCTCAAGTACGTACAACAACGCATACATCTACATGGACTGGGACTCGAAGAACACGAACCTTCATCTTGAAGGTACCAATGGCTGCCCGATTCAAATGTATCTTCCGACACGTGGGAGTCTTTCTGCGCTTACGACCTTCGGTTCCTCGTCGTGCAACATCATCATGTCCGGCGACGGCGGGTTCGTCAAGACCGGCGCGGGCGTTTTCCCGCTCGCCGACATGACGTCAAGTTGGGACGGCAGCGTCCCCAACATTCGGTTCCTGTTCACGGGAGACTTTGTCATCCGCGATGGAGGCTTCTCCGTGGCCAATGCCACGCCGAAAGGACCGACGTTCCTGGCCGTCAGCAACTATGCGTCCCGACCCGTTGACCTGGTGGTGGAGAATGGCGCCTCGTTCGACCTCGCCGGCTGCGACATCGGCCTCAACTCCATCACGGCGTCGGGCACAGGATTCGTCACGAACTCCGCCGCCGGAACGGCCACGGCGACCATCGGCGCGCGCAACGACGGGCGAGGCTCGACGCTCTCCCGCATTTTCCCCGGCATCGCCTTCGTCAAGCAGGGCGGCGCCGCGCTCACGCTCTGCGGCAGCGAAATCGACTCGCTCGACATCCGGGGCGGAACGCTCGTCGTCAAGGACCGCGCCACCATGGGATACCCGCTCTATCGCTTCAAGTTCGACAGGTCGGGAATGGACGACAACTCGAGCATCAACAACACCATGCGCGTCCGCGAAATTGCATACCTCTCAAACGGCCAGGACATGACGCGCCCCTACTCCAAGGCCCATTACGACATGTCCGGGACGAGCTGGATCACCAATCCCGAAAGACTATTCGACGGGAATCTTGACACTGTCTATGAAGACTACCGCATGCACAAGGCGATCGATGACAGCGACAGGGACAAGGTCCAGATTTCCCTTGAATACACTGGATGCAAGGTGTTCGATGAATATCGGCTGGCTCCGTTTTACTCCAGCGAATTCCAGTGGCAACTCAACCCCACGGCCTGGCGCGTGTTCGGCGGGTTCTCGCCGGCCGGCGGCGACCTCCTCGACCAGGTGACGGGCTACAGCGTCGTCGAGGTTGGCGGCTGGACGTCCACGAACTTCGTCCTCTCCTGCCCCGTTTCCCCGTCGCTTCACGTCGGAACGCTCTCGCTTGCAAACGGCTCGAAAGTGGAGGCGACCGGAGCTCAGGTCACGTGCGACACGTTCTCCGGCAGCGCGACGGGCGTCCAGCTCGACCTCACGCGCGGCGCGGCGCTCCCGCTCACGGCGAACCAGAGCGTCTCCGAAATCACGGTCGATCTCACGAAGGATCTCGCCACGGTCGCGGTTCTCAACCCCGAGGCGAGCGGCACCCTCAACGTCACGGGCGACCGCCGGTCCGTGAAGGGCGACCTTCTTCTCGCCGGCTCCTGCCCGAACGCCTCGCGCCTCTCGTCGTGGACCGTCTCTCTCAACGGCACGCGCCTCGACAACGGCCTCTGCTTCGAAGGAGGTGCCGTCCGCCTCCTGCCGCTCGCGACCATGCTGGTCGTGCGGTAGGGCGCACTGGTCTCGGCGAGCGGAGGATTGCAGTGAATTGGCGGCAAATCGCGTTATGAAGAAGACAATAGCAGGCATTGTTCTGGCTCCGGTAGCGTTCGCGGCAGCGGCGGGGGGCTCTCAGAAGGCGCGGCTTTCCGTGGTGCAGGATGTGGACGGCTACAACTCATGGCCGATGATACAGGTTGTGGACGGAAGGCTCGTGTGCGCCTACGGGCGCGGAAAGGGACATTATGTGGAGGGCTCGCGCGGCGCGTATGCGCGCACGTCGTCCGACGGCGGTCGCACCTGGTCGCCTGAAGTCTGCATCATGAATGATCCCGGAATCTGCGAAGGCGCGGAAGGTGCCGGGCGTGACTCGTCCGGTGCGGCGCTCTTCTGGATGAACTGCCGGGCGAGAGGGCACATCCGGCACGAGCTGTACCGCACCGAAGATGGCGCGACCTTCACGAAGATAGCTGCGCCCGAGATGTCGCCCGAGCCGATACAGGTGACAGGCATATTTACCGTGCCGGATGTGGGGCTGATGTCGCTCTGGTTCACCGGCGACTACCGGAGCGGCGAGGACTGCAACGCGTGGGGCACGCTCGTGAGCCGTGACGACGGGAAGACCTGGACGCAGCGCACGATAGAAAGCGGACTTGCGAAGAGGGAGTGGCCCACAGAGATTTGCGCAGTGACGCTTGGAGGCGGGCGGATACTCGCCATAGGAAGGTCTGAAGGCGACGTGAAGCGGCAGTTCCAGCTGACGTCGCTTGACGGCGGCAAGACATGGAGGAAGGCCGGAACGAACATCCGCGACGTGAGTGAATCGACCCCGTCGCTCATCTACGACAGCGAGACGGGAGCGGTGTCGCACTACTACTACCAGCGCGGCCCCGGCTTGCTGTGGCGGCGGACGGCGAAGGCGGCGGAGGTGTTCGACAGTCCGGAAAGCTGGCCGGCGCCCGTGCTGGTTGCGCGTGGCGGCAAAAAGCGCCCGTACGATTCCGGCAACGTCACCTCGGTCGCGATGGGGGACAGCCACTACCTTGCGTACTATTCTGGCGATCCAACGAACACGGCGGTGCTTGTCGCGTGCGTGCCGGCGGACCCGATGGGGCCGCGCCAGGGCAAGGCCTTCCTGCTGGACGAGCCGGTGACGGCGCTTATCCTGCCTTCCGGGAAGCTTGTGTCCCGCGGCATGATACACGGCGTGTGCGGCATCGCCACCGCATACCCCGATTCCACGGTCGCCGCAGGCGGCGAAACGCGGGGGGTGTTCGAAAAGACGTTCCCGAAAGCGAGTTTCACCGATACGGACGGTTCGCCGGTCATCGACGACGCCGACGAGGCCGTGGCGGCGTTTGAGGGAGGGGCGAGGCGCATACGCTCGAACGACCCGGACAAGCTGTGGAGCGAGATAGTCCCGCTTGTGGATGCGCTGAACGGCGAGTCCTTCAACAGACCGTAGTAGAGATTGTAGCCGTCTATGTACACAATGGTTCTCATCTGAGTCGAATTTGCGCGCCGCTTTGCGCAATTTGCGTGGAAGCGGCGGAGTCTGTTGGCATGCTGATCAACTGCGAATCTTTTCGTGAATTCGGCGGCTGGATTCTCGAGACGCAATCGACGCGCCAGCTTGGAACGGGCTACCTGATGGCCCATGGCATCGGAAGGCCAGTCGCGGACGCCGTGACGGAGGTCGTAATCCCGGAGGCCGGGCGCTGGACGGTCTGGGCGCGGACGCGGAACTGGAATGCCGTCTGGACGCCCGGCGCCGCCGGTCGTTTCCGCATCCTCGTGAACGACACGCCTCTGGCGGCGGAACTTGGTGCCGGATCGGCCGACTGGCACTGGGCGAAGGCCGGCGAAATCGACCTTCCGGCCGGGGTGGCACGCGTGGCGCTGCGCGATTTGACGGGCTTTGAAGGCCGCTGCGCGGCGCTGTGGTTCGCACCTGCGAACGACGAGGGGCGCTGCCCCCCGCCAAACCAAGAGGCAACGGCTATGGGAGGGTCGCCGTCCCCGGCGACCGCCATGGGTTCCGGGGCGCAGCCCCCGCAGGTCGTGGACGACCCCGAAACCTACGACCTCGTCGTCGCCGGCGGCGGCATCGCGGGATGCTGCGCCGCGCTGGCCGCATCACGGAGCGGCGCAAAGGCGCTTCTCCTGCAGGACCGCGACGTGCTTGGCGGCTGCAACTCGTCGGAGGTGCGCGTAGGCCTTGGCGGCCACATCCACGTGCCGCCGTATCCGGCGCTTGGCCGCATTGTCGAGGAAATACAGCCGCTTTTCGGATTCGGCGACCCGCTTCCCGGCCGCTGCTACGAGGACGCCCGCAAGGAAACGGCGTTCCATCTACGCGAACGATACGGCTCGGTCCCCGGCGTGGCGCCGATTCTGCGCCTCGGGCAGTGCGCGATTGGCGTAGAGATGGATCCGTCGCGCCCCAACCGCATTGCGGCCTTGCTTTCGCGGGACACCCGCACCGGCGCCGTGACGCGCATCCGCGCCCGCAACTTCTGCGACTACGCATTCCAGCGCGACGGCAAGCACTACTTCCTCAAAGTCCCGCTAGGCGAAGATGCCGCGCCCTTCATGGACGACATCCGAGCATCTGGCTATCTGCCTCTTCCCCCGCCACTAACAACCCGCCACTACCCACCAATCACTAACAACTACGCACTAACCACTATGAACTTGTCCGACTCCAACATTCTGGAGATTTGCTAACCATGAAAACCCTTGCGCCTCTTTGCGTTTGCTTTTGCGGACTTTGCGTTGAAGCGGCGGCGGCCGATGCGGCGACGACGGCGCCAGACAGCCTTGGGCGAAATGCGGCGAAGTCCGCGCCGTGGCCCGGCTTCGAGCGTGGCATGGGGCTCGGCGGCTGGCTCACGAACTACAAGCGCTTCAACGTCCTTCCCGACAAGTGGCGCTTCAAGGTGACGCAGGGCGATCTGGAGCATTTCGAGACCTACATCTCGGAGGCCGACGTGGAGCGCATCCGGGACTGGGGCTTCGACCACGTCCGGCTCGGCTTCGACCAGATCGTCCTCGAAGCGTCTCCCGGCGTCTGGCGCGAAAGCGCATTTCGCAAACTCGGGGAATTCGTTGGCTGGTGCGAAAAGCGCGGCCTCAACGTCGTCCTGAACCTCCACAAGGCCGTCGGCAACTACTGCGACATCAAGGAGGAAGTCCAGCTGCTGGACGACGACGGCCTCCAGCGGCGCTTCATCGCCCTCTGGCTTGAAATCGAGCGCCGTTTCCACGACCGCCCCGGCGTGGCCTTCGAGCTGCTGAACGAGGTGCGCGACGTCGATCCCGACAAGTGGAACGACCTTGCCGAAAGGACGCTGCGCGCCCTCCGCGAGGCGAATCCGGACCGCTGGGTCGTCGTCGGCTCCATCTGCTGGAACTCCGTGTCGAAACTGGACAAGCTCCGCCTCTGGGACGACCCCAGGGTCGTGTACACCTTCCACACCTACGCGCCGTTCGAGTTCACGCACCAGCGCGGCGTGCTGCAGTCGCGGGCGCTCTATCCCAACATGGTGATGGAGTATCCCTGCGCCGACATCGGGCGCTACCGCGAATGCCGCCGCCTTGGCTGGGACGAAGACGACGCATGCCCCGACGACGCGGCCGTGGACAAGGCGTTCATGGAGCGAGAGCTTCGCGGCGCTTCCGATTTCGTCGCCGCGCATCCCGACAAGATCCTGTGGCTCGGCGAGTTCGGAACGATCCGGCACGCGCCGCCCGCAAGCCGCGTGGCCTGGATGCGCGACGTGGTTTCGTTCTGCAAGGAGCGCGGCATCCCGTGGTGCGTCTGGAACTACCTCTCGACGCCAAACGACGGCAACCGCTTCTCGCTCGTCGATGACGACACGCGCGAATTCCTCTCGCCGGAACTCCTCGCCGCCTGCCTGGGGGCCGATGCGGCTTCCCACGCGCACACTCTTTATTTGGCCGGGGCCTCGACGTTGGACGAGCACGGCGGCGACGAAAGCAAATACGCCAGCTGGGGCAGTTCGCTCCGACCCTTCCTGCGCGAGGGCTGCGCCATCGTGAACTACGGCCGGAGCGGACGCTCCACGAGCTCCTTCATCCGCGAGGGCTGGTGGGGGAAGATCGTCGAAGCCCTCGCGCCGGGCGATTTCGTCGTGATCCAATTCGGCCACAACGACCAGAAGCTCGACAAACCGGACGTGGCGACGCCAATTCCGCAATACAGGGAGAACCTCCGGCGCATGGCGGCGGAGGTCCTCGCAAAGGGCGCAACGCCGGTCTTCGCCACGCCCCTCGTGCGTCTCACATACGGAAAGGATGGCCTCCTCACCGATGCGCCCCGCCTCGACGACTGGGCGGAGGCCATGCGCGAAACGGCGGTGGAAATCGGCGTCGATCTCGTCGATATGCGGGCCATGACGCGCAAGGCCGCCAACGAGGCGGGTGAAACGGAGGCGCTGACGTGGTATGCTTCCGGCGACCGCACCCACCCGGCAGTCAAGGGAGCGCGACTCTACGCAAGTTTCTTCCTCGACGACGTGCGGCGGCGGGGGCTGCCTGTAGCGGAGTTGTTCTCTCAGAGTCATCCATGAACACAATTGCCATCATCCCCGCCCATCCCGACGACCTGGTCGCCTGCCTTGGACTTTGTCTCCGGGCGAAAGGCGTCTTCGACGTCCACGTGATCGACTTCACGCACGGCGAGCGCGGCTGCGGGGCCGCCGCTTTCGCCGACGGCAGTGCCAAGACGACCCGGACGGCCGAGGAGGAGTCCGTTTGCGCGGCCGTCGGCGCCTCGCTCCACTGGCTCGACGAGATCGACGGCGAAGCCTACGCCTCGCGCGAGACGTGCGGGCGTCTTGCGGCGATTCTCGCGGACTTGAAGCCGCGCGCCGTCTTCGCCCACTGGCCGGTGGACATCCACGGCGACCACGCCATGGCCGGCGTCGCGGCGCTGAAGGCGGTTTTCCTCGCGGGCCTCTCCCCGGAGATCTACTTCTTTGAGGAGGCCTACCAGACCAAGCGCTTCACGCCGGACGTGTTCCTGGACATTTCCGACATCGCGGAGCGCAAGCGCGAAATCATCCGCCTCTACAAGTGCCAGTACAAGGACGGTGGAATCGAACGGCACGAGGTCGTCTCCAATCAGGCGCGGGCCCTGCAGTCGATGCTGTTCCGCGGCGAAGCGGAGGGTTTCCTTTCGTTCGTCCAACCGATGCAGGGCCAGGCCCGAACGGTTTTCCAGGACCTTCCCGCGCCGGATGCGGAACACGGCATCCGTTTCCAGGGGGCGAGGCCATGACTCCCGCCCTGCGGTGTGCCGCAAAGTCGTACTCCCACGCCCCATGAAGACACGACACATCCACGAAATCGTCCTCTCGACCGCCATTCTCGCCACGGTGACCGCCCGCTCCGAGGTGGGCCAGTGGTTCGCCGGCAAGCTGCTGGCCGACACGCCGGTGCGGCTGGAGCTTTCCGCCGCGGCCGCCCTCGCCCCCTGGCGCATGATGAACGCCGCCGGCATGACGGAGCGCGAGGACGGCTCGCGCGACATCGCCTTCTCGGCGCCCGGCGCGCCGGGCATTTCCGGCGTGTACCGCATGCGCGGCGGCGCGTCAGGAGGCGGCGCGCCCGGAGGTCCCGCCCTGCCGGATGGTGGGGCGAGCCGTCCCGGCGAGCCGGTAGGGGCCGACCTCCGGGCGGCCCGCACCGGGGGTTCGGGGGCAGAGCCCCCGTCGTTCGTCGAGGCCGAGTGGGTCTTCACCCCGGAGGCCGACATGCGCCTGGAGATGTTCGGCCTCATGGGCGACCTCCGCATGGAGGACTACGGCGGCGGGTCGCTTCTTGTGGATGGCGAGCGCGTTTCGCTTCCCAGGGAGGGCGCGCCGGAGGACGTCCGGCGCGAAGGCGTCTCGCGGCTTGCGCTCATGGATTCCGACGGCGACAAGCGCCTCGATTTCGCCTTCCACGAGCCGATCCGCCTGTTTGTGCAATACTGGGGCGGCAAGACGATGTCGCTGCGCTTCCTCCTCCCGCCGGACGATGCCGCCACCCATCTCTACCGCGGCGGCAGGGCGCGGACGCTCGCGTTCGCGCTCTCCGGCGCGGGGCCGCACCGCAAATCGACGCTGATGCCGTCGACGGTGGAAGCCGGCCCGGACTGGATCCCGTTCAACGCTTCGGGGGGCATCGCCGAGGGAAGCGCGCTGGACTTTTCGGAAATGCGCCCCACTGGCAAGCCCTGCGGCCTCTTCGGGCGCGTCGTGGCGCACGGGCCGCACTTCGAGTTCGAGGGGCTGCCGGGCGTCCCGCAGCGCTTCTACGGCGTGAACCTCTGCATGAGCGCCAACTACCCCGAATCCCTCGACGACGCCCGCTCGCTCGCGCGGACGCTCGCCCGCGTCGGCTACAACTCCGTCCGCATCCACCACCACGACGGCTACTGCATCGACGAAACCGATCCGACGGCGACGCGCCTCGACGAATCGGCCATGCGCCGCCTGGACGCGCTCGTCACCGCCTGCACGGAAGAGGGGCTCTACCTTTCGACCGACCTCTTCGTCTCGCGGACGCGCCTTCCCATCGCCTGGCGTGCCGTCGGGGTGGACCGCGACGGCACCCTTTCGATGCAGGACTTCAAGCAAAGCGTTTACGTCCACGAAGGCGTGTATTCCAACTTCCTCGCCTTCGCCGCGAACTGGCTCGGCCACGTCAACGCCTACACCGGGCTGCGCTACGCCGAGGAGCCGGCGCTCGCGTGGATTTCGCTCGTCAACGAGGGAAACATCGACGACATGTCCGGCTACGCCTTCGCCGGACATCCCGGCTGGCAGGAGGCGTGGGATGCCTGGCGCGCCGCGAAACAGGCGTCCGATCCGGCGACCTGGGGCGACATCACCCCCGAACTGCCCAACGGCCTCGGCAAGAACCGCCAGGGGCGCGCGTTTCTCGTCTTCCTGCAGGACGTCGAGGCGCGGTTCGTCGCGCGGACCCGGCGTTTCCTCGCCAACCTGGGCTGCCATGCGCTCCTTACCGACATGAACAACTGCGGCCAGTTCACCGCCGCGATGGAGAAGGTGCGGGCCGGGTCGTTCGACTACGTCGACACGCACTTCTACGTCGACCATCCGGCCTTCCTGGAAAAGAACTGGGCGCGTCCGAGCTGGTGCCCCAACGAAAACCCCTTCAAGGGCGCGGCAATGGGCGCGGCAACGGTCTCCGCCGTGCGCATTCTCGACCGGCCGTTCACGGTGTCCGAGTACAACTTCTGCGGACCGGGGCGGTACCGGGGCGTCGGCGGCATCGCGGTCGGCGCGGAGGCGGCGCTCCAGGACTGGGCGGGGCTGTGGCGCTTCGCGTGGGCGCATGGAATCGACGCGGCGCTGCATCCCGGGACGGGCACGGCCGGCTATTTCAACCTCGCGACCGATCCGCTGCAGATGGCCTCCGAACGGGCGAGCGTCTGCCTCTTTCTGCGCGGCGACGCCGAGCCGCTGGAAACGACCTACGCCGTGACCCTGCCTCCCGGGCGCATCTCCTCACCCGACGCCATGATCGGCATCGGCGCGCGCGTCGACTGGGTGGCCGCCGCCTGGCGAGCCAAGATCGGCGCGATCCTCGGCGGCGCGCCCGGCGGGCGCGCCCTACCGGGGAATGGCGGCGCGCCCGGCGGTCGCGCCCTACCG
>DJYI01000051.1 GCA_002448475.1 Verrucomicrobia bacterium UBA6982 | reverse complement strand
CCCTGCAAGACCTGGGTGGGTGCCCCAGGCGCGGCACCCTGCAAGACCCTAGTGGGTGCCGCAGACGCGGCACCCTGCAAAACCCGCGCCCGCTTTAGCGTGACCATGTAGAAGAATGGCCGCTTGTAGTCAAAGCCCGGCAATCGGCCCATAACGTGGCACCTGTTTGTTTTCAGTTGCACCGCGTCTGCGGGCAATCCTGCGCGCCGCGCTCTCGGCCGTTTTCGCTTGTTTTTCGGTCTTCATGCACATTGCGGTTCACGGCCCTCAATTCTACCACAGCGGCACGTGCGGGGCAATACGGTTGAAAGGTTGACGGGTTGCTCGCAGGGCCGGCTGGGCTACTCCTCGAACCAGCCTTCCTTGGCGATGGCGCCGAGGAGGTCGCGGCGGAAGGGGCAGACGGCGCGCAGGACGGATTTCTGCGCGTTGGTGGCGTATTCCCGGAACGCCTTTCTGGTTCCCTTGTAGGCCGGGAGCGGCGCCGGCGGCGGTCCCGCGACCTTGCGCTGGACTTCGCGCTTCTCCCAGTTGGCGGTGGAGACGACGCAGCCGCGGCCCTTGAGCGCCTTCGCGTGGGCGATGGCCCCGTCCAGGCGCTGGATCGCGACCTGGACCTGGTCTTCCGAGAGGCGCGAGCGAAGGCTGGCGACGTAGTCGTCGCGCGCTTGGCCGCTCTCCATCGCGACGAGGCGGTCGTAGAGCTCCTCGTCGATATGGTCGGGCAGGCGCACGGAATGGCTGCCCGTCGCCTTCGTGAGGCAGTGGAGGAGAACCCGTGCCTTGATCTTGGAGACGTCCACGACGATCGAGCCGTCCTCGCCCACGCGTATGCCGGGGTCCTTTTCGAGCGGGGCGCTCCCCTCGCCGCCGTTCGGGCCGTAAACCGTCTTGGCGTTGGAGAGCTGGATCTGGAACGCCTTCGCGTGTTTGCCCGTGAGCCGGAAGAGCCCCGGCCCGATCAGGAACTTGCCGAAGCAGGCGTCGTTGTCGATGCCCTTGAGCGAGGTGGTGCCGTCCTCGCGCACCTCCACGAGGTAGTTCCTGCCGTGGCGGTCGCCCTGGGCGGTCAGCAGGTCGAACCACTCGAGGCGGTTGGCCTTGCGCATCAGCCCGCCGACGACCTTCGCGTATTTTGCGTCGTCGAGGGCGCGGATCTGGGCGGCGTTCAGGCGGCCGGGGCTCCTCTTGGCGCGCGCGAAACCCGCCGCCTCCGTGCCTGGCGCCTTCTCCATGAACAGCCCGAACCGCCCGCCGTGCGCGCCGACGGACGTCTTTGTCATCTCGTCGCCGAGCCCGAAGGCGTCGGCGGTGCGCTGCGCGGCCATGTTGAGCTGCGCGACGAGCAGCTCGTCCCGGTAGGTGCCCTGCGAGAGCTGGAGCGCGGAGATGCCCTGGCGGCCGGGGGCCTCCGGCTTGAAGACGTAGGTGGAGCCGTCCTTGAAGCCGACCTGGTAAACGGTGTTGGCGGCGCCGCTGCCGAGCGCCTTGGAGGAGACGGCGTTGGCGTCGTCGAGCGCGGGATCGGCGTCCTCGTCCGGGAGGCCGTTCAGGCGCGTCTCGACGAGGGTCGTGACGGCGAGGCGCCCCTCGAAGGCGGCCTCGAGCGTCTTGCTCGTGAGGAACTGCGAGGCGTCCCGCGCGTCCACGATCCGGCGCATCTCGGCCAGGTGCTTCGTCTGGGTCTCGATGGCCCCGAGCGAGCCGTAGGCGAGCTTCAGCGCGTCGAGCGTCTTCGCGGGCGATGCCAGGTGGCTCCTCAGCGCCTCGCGGAACTCCCGCACGAGCCGCAGCGTGCAGCGGTCCTGTTCCTGCATGGGAAGCTCCTGGATCAGCGTTTGCAGCTCCGGGACCGTGAGCGCGGCCAGGTCGTAGTCCTGCGCGGAGGCGCCGTCCGCGAAACGCTTCAGCTCGCCGGAGACCTGGCCCGCGTGCTCCGCCAGGGCCGCGGCGAGCTTGTCCATCTCCCTCCGGTTCGCGTCGGTCGGGTTCGCGACGAACTCGAGGGCGACTTCCCGGAGCCGCCGCTGCGCCCCGACCACCTCGCCGAGCGCGGGGAAGAGCATGCGCAGGAGCGGGGCGAACTTCGGCTGCAGGAGCGGGACGTCGGGCGGCGAGAAGGTCGTGACGGCGAAGTTCGCCAGCGCCTTGAGCGCCACGCTGCCCTTGATGTCCGCGAGGCGCATCCGGCACGCCTTGAGCTGGTCGCGGGCCGCGCGGAAGAGCCCGGGATCGAGCGGCGCGCCCTTCGCGGCGTGGTCGCGCTCCGCCTTCGAGAGCGCGTTCTCCGCCTCGTCGAGCTGGCGGCGGATGTCCATCGCCTCGCCGGCGTCGAGCTGGCGCTCCCTGGCCGCGGCGGCGAGGTCGTCGATGCGCCGGGCGAGCGGCTCGAGCGCGCCGCGGAAGTCGGCCGCGATCTTCTCCGAGCCGTGCATCCCGAGCGACTTCTCGGGGACGAGCGAGGCGAGCGTCCTGTCGAGGCGGGCGGCGGTCTCGGGGTCGTTCGGGGCCTTCTCCGCCAGGTCGGCGAACTCGCAGACGAGCGTCTCGACCTCCGTGGCGCGGCGGTCGTTGAGGAACATCGCCTCCTCGAGCGCGGACCGCACGGCGGGGGGCGTGCCGCGCGGAAGTCCGTTGAGCGCCTTGGCGAGTTGCTCCGAAAGCTTCGCCTGCGCGTCGAGAGCGGCCTTGACCGCCTTGCCGACGGGGTTGCGCTCGTTCCAGACGAAGCGGTTGCTCTTGTCCTTCACGAGCGCGTCGGCGATCTGGCGGCCCGAGAACTTTCCAATCTCCCCGTAGGCCTTCTCCGCGGCCCCGGCGGCCTTGTCGATCGCTTTGCGCGACGCCTTGGGAAGCCCGGCTGTCGTCGCCTTGAGCGCCTGGGCGTCGACCGGCTTGGCGACCGACCTGGCCGCCTTGAGGAGCATCGTGTCCAGCTTGGCGGCGATGCGGCCGGCCTGTTCGAGCCGGGCGTCCGCGACGGCCGGCTCGCCCTTCTCGCCCTCGGCGTTCGGCGCGCCGGCCCCGCCGTGGCCGGGATTTGGCCCCACGATCTTGGGAAGCTCGACGGGAAGCGGATTGTTCATGCCGCCCGCGATGACGCTGAAGCCTCCGTGTCCGCTCATGGGTTCTCCTCGTTTCGGTTGGTTGTCTGATGCGGTAAGTACCCGTGGTGCCGCGAAAGGTTACGGCCAGAAGATCTGGACGTCGTCGCCGTCCGGGAGCGCGACGTCGAGCCGCGCGACGAGCGGGTCCCAGTCCTCGGCTTCGTCGATCACATCGCCCTCCGGGCCGGAGACGGCGTAGCGCACGCCGTCCTCGTCGGCCGCGACGGAAAGGCCCGCCTCGCCCTCGGCCAGGAGCAGCCCCTCGGCGGCGGCCGAGAGCAGCAGGATCGCCAGGCGGAGCGCCGAGCCGACGCGGAGGGCGTCGAGGGCCCGCTCCTCCTCGTCGGAAAGGACCCGCTCGCAGGGCAGCTCGAAGTCGATCGACAGCTCCTCCGACTCCCACGAGAAGACGAAGACGCGGCTCTGCAGCCCGTGACCCTCCACGAACCGCGAGAGACCCTCTCCCGATTCCAGCTCCGCCAGTGCGGCCCGGAGCTCCTCGATCGCTTCCTGATTGTCCATGACGGCGGCCATTCTACACGAACGCGCCCGTCACGTCACGCGAAATTGCTCCGCGAGGCGCGGAGCGCCGTTTTACCGTTTTACCGTTTTACCGTTTGACCGTTTGACCGTTTGAGGCCTTGAGGCATACGACGCGCGGAGCGTTGTCCGGAAGGCCGAAGGCCGCGCCACGGCGCCTGGGCGGATGCGATCACGCAGAGATCAACGTTTTCAGTGGGGGCTGTGTTGGTGCCGGGGGCGGGGATCGAACCCGCACTTCCTATCGGAAAGGGGATTTTAAGTCCCCTGCGTCTGCCATTTCGCCACCCCGGCCCGGGGAGGACATCGCGGTTCCTGCCAGTTTTCCTTCAAGCGCCGGCCGGTTCGGCCGACGAGCGCGTTCATCCACTAGTCGCGCGACGAGGAACGCTTCGCAGAAAAACTAGCGCAACAACCGGGAAAAAGAAAGAGAAAAACATTCACACGCGAAAGAGAAAAACATTCACGCTCCAATGTCGGCCTTTCGTTCCGGCAGTTCCGGAAAATCCGCCTACCGCAAATGCAGCGCCGGCGATGTCCGCCCCCACGCCCGTCTTTCTTTCGAAACATACCCCCACTGGGTGTTTTTCGGGCTGGATGTTTCCGCTATTCTCCGGCGCGTCGTTGCGGATTGACGAACCGATTTTCGAGTTGGCGCATTTACTTTGCGCCATGCAAATCCAAATTCCGCCCTTTTTTTCCACCTGCGCCGCTTTCGCGCTCCAACCAACCGGCATCACGATGTTCTCCTGGTTTCACTGGCTCATAATTCTCGTTCCGATAGCAGGGGTCTTCATTGCCGCGCTGCATTGCCGGAAATATGTTCGGAGCGTGACGGACTTCCTTGTCGCCGGGCGCTGCGCCGGGCGCTATGTGCTGCTGTCCGGGGGCATGATGGGCGGACTTTCGGTCGTGACGTTCGTCGGGAACGCCGAAGTCCACTACAACACCGGATACGGGATGAACTACTGGAACCAGATATTGCTCCCCATGTCCATCCTCATGAGCATGTTCGGGTGGATATCATACCGGTTCCGCGAAACCCGGGCGATGAGCTGCGGGCAGTTCCTGGAAATGCGCTACAGCCGCGGCGTCCGCCGCCTCGCGGCGATTCTGCGCGGCACCGCCGACGCTCTGGCCAACTGCATCGGCCCCGCGGTCGCGGTCCGCTTTCTGATCTACCTGCTCGGCATACCGCACAGATTCACGCTCTTCGGATACGTCCTGCCGTCGTTTCCGTTCATGCTTGCGGGATGTCTCTTTATCGCCGTCTTCTTCATCCTCTGCGGCGGGCGCATTTCGCTGCTTGTGACGGACGCCATCCAGGGCCTTGTCGCGTATCCCATTTTCGTTATCATGTGCGTTTACATCTTCACCGAGTTCTCTTGGACGGAGGAGATTTCGGCGGTCATGGCCGATCGCGTCCCGCACGAAAGCTTCATGGACCCGTTCGACATTTCGGAACTGAGGGACTTCAATCTCTTTGCCCTGGTCGTGACGGTCTTCCACCGCATCTTCGGCGGCGCATGGGTCGGCAACGGATACGGCACGGTGGCGCGCTCCCCGCACGAGCAGAAAATGTCCGGCATCACGGGCAACTTCGGCAACGGATTCTCGGCGCTTCTGCCAATTCTGTTCGTTCTCGCCCTGCTTGCGGTCATGAACCACAAGAACTTCGCCGACACCGCGCACGAGATCCGCCAGGAGCTTTCCGTGCGCGTGTCGGACGAGCTCTCCGACAACGACGCGCTTGTCGCCGCCGTCGGCGATCGTCTTGCCCAGCTCCCCGTGCAGCGGCACGAAATCGGCGTCGATCCGCCGCTTTCGCGTGCCAGCAACCTCGACACCCCATACCTTGAGGCCGTCCACGAAACGTATCTGGCCAAAATGGACAGCGAGGCCGAGGCGAACAAGCTCTACCAGGGCTATCGCACCACCTACATGCAGCAAATGCTGCCGATGGTCATCCGCAACTTTTTCCCGCGATGGCTGACGGCGATGCTCGTCATGCTGTGCGTCCTGCTGGTGGTTTCCACGGACGACACCCGCATCTTCGACTCCACAAACACCTGGATTCAGGACTTCATCCTGCCATTCTTCAAGAAGCCTCCGTCCCAGCGAACCCACCTGATGATGTTCAAGTGCGGCGTCATACTGATGGGCGTGATCTTCTGGTGCGGCTCCTACTTCCTTGCGCAGATGGACTACATCAACATGTTCGTGTCCATCGCGTGTTCGATCTGGATCGCCGGCGCCGGCATCGTCGTCACCGGCGGCCTCTACTGGCGGCGAGGCACGTCGGCGGGGGCCTACGCCGCGCTTGCGGCCGGCGGCCTTCTGGCGCTCGCCGGCATCCTGATCCAGCGCAACTGGCAGACAGGCGTCTATCCGTGGCTTGTCGCGAACGGCCTCGACACCGGGCTTCGGCACATGCTTGAGCGCATTCCGCACTGGCTGCACATCCATCCTATCGTCGATTGGGAGGTTTCCGACGAGCTCTGGCCGGTCAAGTTCCCGATAAACTCCACCGAAATCGGCTTCATCGCCGATCTTGTCGCATATTTCCTCTACATCACGATCTCGCTCGCCACCTGCCGCGAGCCGTTCAATCTGGAGCGCATGCTGCACCGCGGCAAGTGGGCCGGCGCCGACGAAAAGAAGGAAATTCACACGCGCCTGACATGGAAGACGCTCCTCAACCACTTCGTCTCGATCACGCCGGAATACACGCGCGGAGACAAGATCATCACCTGGTTCGTGTTCTTCTACACGGTCTTCTACAAGTTCCTGCTGGTTTTCGTCGGGGCATACATCGCAAGCCAGACGTTCCACTGGGGCGTGAAGCAGTGGAGCGATTACTTCTTCGTGATCACGCTCGCGGTGCCGTTCGTTCTCGGCATCGGCACGACCGTGTGGTTCACGATCGGCTCGATAATCGACATTCGCCGTCTCTTCCGCGACCTCGAGAACCGCACCCGCGACGCTCTCGACAACGGAATGGTCTCCGGTCACGTTTCACTCGCCGACCAGGCCGCGTTTTCGGCATCCGAGACCTCGGCGGCCGAGCCTGCGCCGCGCGCCACTGGGGGCAAGTGATCCGCCCGGCATGATCGGACCGATCGGAACCGCCACCGCCAGAACCCACCAAACTGATTTGCCATGATTCGTTCAACAAAGTCGCTCACGGCCGCGATTTCGTGCGCTCTCTGCATTCTCGCCTTCGGATCCTCGTCCTACGCCGACACGCTGCCGCCGCGCGACGACGTGACGGACGGACTGGCCGCGTTTGTGAACGGGGAGCCGATCACCATCGGGGACGTGTCCCGCGAAATGCCGCGCTGGATGCGCGAGGAGGTCGCGACAGCCCGGCCCGGAGCGGATCCGCGCGATCTCTGGCGCTCGGCGTTCCGCAAGGCGCTCTCGGCGCTGGAGGACAAGACTCTCGTCCTGCAGAAATACCGCGCCAGCGACGTCCGCATTCCGGAGCACGCCGTGGACCGCGCCGTGGCGTCTGTTCTCGAAAATCGCTTTGACGGCAATCGCCAGCGTCTTCTCGCCGATCTGGCCGAGCGCAAGCTCTCGTGGGAGGAATGGCGCCGCGGCATGGAGGAGGAGATCATCGTCGCGTCGATGAAAAACCTCTACGTGGACGGCAACGCCGCCGTTTCCCCAAACGAGGTGACCCGCGAATACGAGCGTCTGCGAGACGAGCGCTATTCCCGCCCGGCCAGAGTCCGCGTCCGCCTGGCCGCCCTGCCGGGGGACGAGGCGGCGGCCTCGTTTCTCGCGCGACTTCGCGCCGGAGAGTCGTTTGCCGACCTCGCCCGCGCGCTGTCCACCGAGTCGCATGCCGCGCATGGCGGGGACTGCGGTCTCGTGACTCCCGAGGACGAGTTCGCGCCGGCCATTTGCGCCGCGCTCGCGGCGCTTCCTGAGGGCGGCGTTTCCGAACCGGTGGCGATTGGATCGCAGCGCTATGTCATCATGCGCGGAGAAACCGAGGAGGCTGGTCTGAAGACGCTTTCCGAAGTCTGGGACGAGCTTCGCGCCGAGCTTGTGGCCCGGCGCAAGGATGAGCTGTTCCGGATCTGGATCGGCCACCTGCGCGACGCGGCCGACATCCGGGAGTTTCTTCCGTTCGACGGGAAAGGGGACGGAGCGAAGTGAAGGGCCCTGCCCGCCTGCGCGGGCAAGGCGCCCCGCGCCCGTGAAAACATGAAGAGGATCGCTGCATGACATCGTTTTCGGCGTGGCTGGCGGATGTTTCGCGCAGTTCAACTGTTGGCGGCGCGGCGACGGAGCTTGGGCTCTTTCTTCCGGCGCACTGGGCGCTTCTGGCCGTTTTCTCCTTCCTTTTCGGATGTTGCATCGGGTCGTTTCTCAACGTCTGCATCTACCGGATTCCGCTCGGGCAATCGGTAGTTCGTCCGCGCTCGCACTGCATGCGCTGCGGTTCGGCGATTCCGTGGTATCACAACATCCCGGTCGTGAGCTACTTCGCGCTGCGCGGCAAGTGCGCAAGCTGCGGCGCCCCGTTTTCGTTTCGCTACGCGGCGGTCGAGGCGTTTACCGGAATGCTCTTCACCGCCGCGTTCTGCACATTTCCGGCGGTCGGAGCGCACCCGCCCTTCGGGCTGCGCCCCCTTCTGCTGCCAGTCGCCGCCACGGGCTCGTGGGCGCAGTTGCAGCCGCTGCTTGCCATCCCAGTCGAATGGGTTTTTCTTTCTGGCCTCGTTCTTGGCTCCCTTGTCGATTTTGACCATCTCATCATCCCGGATTCCGTCACTATTGGCGGGATGGTCGCAGGAATCGCGCTTTCGGCGCTCGTTCCGCAGATGCAGACCAACGTCGGCTTCGCCGTCATTCCCGGAGTCGGTCTGTTCCCGGTCCTTCGGCACCCTGCCTGCGCGCTCGGCGCGGTTGTTTCGTCGTTGATCGGCCTTTGCGCGGGATTCGCGCTTTTGCAGACGATTCGCGTGGGGGGGACCTGGACCATGCGACGACTTGGACGCATAGGCCGGGACGACGAGGCCATGGGTTTCGGGGATGTCAAGCTTCTGGGCGCGATAGGCGCGTTTCTTGGCTGGCAGGCCGCGGTGTTCTCGCTGGTCGCCGGCGCGTTTCTCGGACTGTTCGGCGCCGTGCCCGCGCTTCTTCGCCGTCCAAAAACGGTCGAGGGCGGCGAAGGCGATGGCGTCAAAGGCGACGGGCCGCGCCGAATTCCGTTCGGCCCGTTTCTCGCGATGGGGGCCGCGATCTGGCTGTTCTGGGGGCACCGGCTAGTCTGCTCGTGGCTCCTGCTGGTTCCGCCATGGCGTCTGCGTCTGCCATGGCTGTGAAGTCCCAATCTGGCGCCGCGGCCGCCCCGGTCCCTGGCGATGTCGTGCGTCCGGCCAGCTCGCCGGACCTGCGCGGGCGGGCGCGGAAGTTCCGCGACAGAAGCCGACGGCGTTTCTGGCGCTCCGTGCCGGTCGTCGCCGGGCTTTGCCTGGCCCTTGCGCTGTGGATCCTCGCGCGGCTGGCGGCGTCGAGCTTTCCGGCGTCGTGGGAGCGGCGCGTGTCGAACGCGCTTTCGACCGACGAGCTGGCCGTCGAGATCAGGGGCGTTTCCTTCAGCCTTCCGAGGATGCGCCTGCGCGTGGATTCGTTCGCCGCGTATCCGCGCGGCGTGGTGCGGCGCGCGGTCGTGTCCGTGGCCGGAATCGACCTGCGCCTGAAGCCCGCGTCCTGGAGACCGGGGCCGGACTGGATAGGCGAAATACGGATGGAGGCGCTGGAGCTGGACGCGGACTCCCTTTTTTCCCTTGACACCGGCGGCGGCGATGAAGAATTCAAATTGCCGGACTTCCCGCCGATCAAAGTCTTCATCCGTCGCGCGTCCGGCCTGGGGCTTGAGGCGCACGGCCTGAGTTTCAACGTCGCCGCCGCGTTTGGCGCGCTGAGCATCGACGGCGCGACCGTCTCCATGCACGGGCGCGGGGACCGGGTCCAGACGCTGGGCGGGCGCGTCTTTCTGGACCGGAATCTGATCGAGGCGTCGGTTTCGGGATCCATCGACTTCGCGAAGCTCACCCCCGCGCTTCGCGCTCTGGATTGCCCGTCCCTGGCCGGCGAACTGGAAAAATTCGACTTCCCTGGCGAGCCGCCGAGCATTTCGGCGACGCTTCTGCGATCGCCGCCGCGCGGCGTCAGGTCGCTGCGCGTTTCCGTGGAGTCCGGCCCGATGCGCTACAACGACGTTCCGCTCTCCGGATTTTCCGGACTCGTCCGAGTCGGCGGCGGGGCGTCGTGGAACCGCGTGGACGTGAAGCCGCTTGAGATCCGCAGACCGGAGGGAACTGTGACGGGCAGTCTGGCGGTTGACATCGACAGGGAGGTTCTGTCGTTCGACTGCGTTTCGTCGATGGATCCGCTGCGCTTCGCCACGATGCTGGGGCTTGTGGACTCCGCCGACGCGCCGGACATCGACTTTGAATTCCCAACCGACATCCGCGGGACCGGGGCCATCGACATCGGGGAGGCGACATCCAGCACGGCGGTGGATTTTTCCGCCTCGATTCCCGGCGCGTCGGTGCGCGGGTTCCGCTTTTCGGACATTTCGGCCTCGGGAACGCTTCGGGGGCGAGTCCTCGACGTGCCAAGAATCTCCGCCGGGGCCATGGACGGCTCGCTCGAATGCTCGTTCAGGCTGGACGCCGGAGAGCGCGCCGGCGAGGAGAAGACAGTGTCCGCGACGCTCGATCTGCGCGGAGTTCCGCACTCCCGCTGGGCGAGTCTTGTCGGCAACGAGGCCGACGCCCGGGCTGGCGGGACTCTCGATCTGGCGGCCACCTTCGACGGCCCGCTTTCGGAGCTTGGCGCCGACGTGCCGAAACGGGGGCGCGGCACGTTCAACGCCGACATCCGGGAGACGAACATTTTCCGCGTTCCACTTTTCGCGGGGCTGACCGACATCCTCGCCGACTTCGTTCCCGGGGTCGATTTTCTCGTGGAACAGAACGAGGCGCACATTCGCGCGACCATCGACGAGGGGCGGTGGAACGTCTCGCGCCTTGCCGTTTCCGGAGGCGCGTTCAGCATCGACGGCTCCGGAACGGCCGACGCGGACGGATCGGATCTGGATCTCGTCGTGCGAGTGCGGCTGCTAAACGAAAAATCGTGGGTCGGGCGTCGCGTCCGCGATCTGCTCCGCCCGCTTTCCGGCCTGTTCGGCCTCCACGCGACGGGCAGCGCGTCGTCCCCGCGCTGGACAGTCTCCCCGTTCTCGAAATCCTCCGCCAAGTGATTCGCCGCCCCCGGTCGGGCGCTCGCGCCTGGCGGCGCGATTCCGGACCTGCGCCGAAGTTCGCGTGACGGTGCCGCTACGAAAAGGCTTGCGTTCGTGGCGCGCGCTACAGTAGAATCCGCCCCGTCACCGCGCCACGTTGCGGCCATTCGGCCTCGGCGAACGGCCCGGAAGCAACCAACACAAACGACAAAACACACGCGAGGCTCCCAATGGCCGACAACAACCAGAGCGTTTCCACCAAAATCGAAGGCAAGAAGGCCGAATACAAAGGCAAGAAACTACGCGTCGCCATCATCGGATGCGGCGGCATCTGCCAGGCGCACATGAAGGCCTACGGGAACATTCCGCAGGTGGAGGTCGTGGCCGGGTGCGACATCGTGCAGGAGCGCCTGGACCTGATGAACGAGAAGTGGGGCATCGCGAAGGAGAATCTCTTCATCGACGGGACGCAGAAGCCGTGGCTGAGGATGTTCAAGGCCATGAAGGGCAAAATCGACGCCGTGGACGTCTGCACGCCCAACGGAGTGCACGCCCCCGCCGTCATCGACGCCTGCAACGCTGGCCTTCACGCCATGACCGAGAAGCCGATGGCCATGACCGTGAAGGAGTGCAAGGACATGATCGCCGCCGCGAAGAAGAACGGGGTCAAGCTCTCCGTCGGCTTCCAGCGCCGCTACCAGCACAACAGCGAAAACCTCGCCAGGATGCGCGCCGACGGATTCTTCGGCGACATCATGCTCGTGAAGGTGCGCGCCTGCCGCCGCCGCGGCATCCCTAACTGGGGCGTCTTCGGGCAGAAGGACAAGCAGGGCGGCGGGCCTCTCATCGACATCGGCGTCCACATCATCGAGTCCGCGATGGCGTTCCTCGGCAACCCCAAGCCGGTTTACGCCTCCGCAAACACCTGGACGTTCCTCGGAGACAAGCCCTCGCAGGTGATGAGCATGTGGCCCGGCTGGGACTACAAGACATACACCGTCGAAGACTTCGCCGCCGGCCAGATCCGCTTTGAAAACGGGACGATCATGCAGATCGAGGCGTCGTTCGCCGACCACCAGAAGGAGCACGACGTCGAGGACTGGTGGGCCTACGGCACGAAGGCCGGCTGCCAGTGGAGCACGAGCGAAATCTACACCGACCAGAACAACATGATGGTCAACATGACGCCCGTGTTCATGCCGGACTCCGGCTGGGAGTACATCTTCGAGAGGAAGCTCTCGAACTGGGCCGACGGCTGCCTCAAGGGCACCGAACTCGGCGCCTCCGGCGAAATCGGCCTCAACGTCCAGAAGATCCTCTGCGGCCTCTACGACTCGGCGAAGGCCGGGTACGAGGTCAGGATCAGGGACTAGCGCGCCGGGGACCGCTTCGCCATGACGTTTGCCGAGCTTTTCCGCGCCGGTGGGCTGCTGATGTGGCCGCTTGCGGTCCTGTCGGTATTCGCCCTCGCGGACGCGGTCTATCTCCTGGTCGCGCTCCGCGCCGGGGCCGTCGCGCCCCGGGCGCTGGTGCGCGACGTCCTCGACGCGGTGCGCGCTGGGGACTTCGCCGCCGCGCGCAAGGAGTGCGACTGGCGCCCATGCCCGTTCTCCCGCGTGGCGCTCGCGGCGCTGGACGCCGCGCGCGTCCTGCCGCACGGCGAATCCGCGGCGCTCTCGTCAGCCGTGGAGGGGGAGGGGAGCCGCGAGGCCGCGCGCCTGAGCGCGAGCGCGCAGTGGCTGCTTGACATCGCCGCCGTGGCTCCGATGCTGGGACTTCTCGGGACGGTTCTCGGAATGTTCACCGCCTTTCAGGGCGTCGGCGGCGACATGGTGGCCTCGGCCAAGCCGGTGGTTCTCGCCCAGGGCGTCTCCCTGGCCCTCGTCACCACCGTGGCGGGGCTTGTCGTGGCGATCCCGTGCATGATCCTCTACGCCTTCATGCGCCGCCGCGCCGAAAGCCGGACGGCCGCTCTGGAGATAGCCTCCCAGGACCTCGTGAACGCCCTTCTCGCCGGTCCGCCGCGCCAATGAAGTTCCGATCCGGACAATCGGCCCTTCCCGGCTTTCAGATCACGCCGATGCTCGACGTGGTCTTTCTACTGCTGTGCTTTTTCGTGGCGACATCCGTCTATTCGCAGTGGGAGAACGAAATCTCGATCCAGCTTCCCACCGCCGTCTCCGGCGAAACTCCGGAGCGCCTTCCGGGCGAGATAGTCGTGAACGTCGCCGCCGACGGCTCGATCCGGGTCAACGGCCGGGACCTCACGCCCGATCAGCTTGGCGCGCGCCTGCGCGCCGTGTCCGCCGCGTTTCCCGGCCAGCCCATCGTCCTGCGCGCCGACAAGGCCGCCCGATACGAGCATGTGATGCTCGTCATGGACGAGTGCCGGAAGAGCGACGTGTGGAACATTTCCTTCGCCACGCAGGGCGACGGCGCAGCGACCGCGCCGGCGTCGCCCTCCTCCTCGCCGGCGTCCGCTCCGGCCGGCGGCGACGAGCCGCCGCCGGCGGCCGTCATAAGCGGGCAGACACTTTGACGCGGGTCTTCCCCGCCGCCGAAAAAACAAAACAACCATCATCCGCAAAACAATGCAAACGAGCATTCGTTCCATGACGACGGTGGCGGCGCTCGCCGCCCTGTTCGCGTTCGCGACGCCTTCCCAGGCCGGCGAGGCCGAAGCTCCGGCCGCGCCCGAAGCCGCGATCGACCTGACGCAGGGCGAAGCGGCCCGCGAATACGTTGACAACTACGCCGACAACGTGCAGGAGGATCCGGAGTTCTCCAAGAACATCGAGACAGCGCTGGCGACGGTTCGCGGCCAGATCAAGTGCTACGGAACGTTCTGGGCGATCTTCCCGCCGCTTCTGGCCATCGTCCTGGCGCTCGTCACGAAGGAGGTTTACTCCTCGCTCTTCCTCGGCATCCTCGCCGGCGGCCTCCTCTACGCCGGCGGCGCCTTCGAGGGCACGGTCGTCCATGTGTTTTCCGACGGCTACATCGCCTCGGTCGCGGACGCCTACAACATCGGCATCCTCGTCTTCCTCGTCCTTCTGGGCGCGCTCGTCGCGATGATGAACAAGACCGGGGCCTCGGCCGCGTTCGGCCGCTGGGCCGCCGCCCACATTCGCAGCCGCGTCGGCGCCCAGGTCTGCACGGTCGTGCTCGGCATGCTGATCTTCATGGACGACTACTTCAACTGCCTGACCGTCGGTTCGGTGATGAAGCCAGTCACGGACGCCAAGAAGGTCTCCCGCGCCAAGCTCGCCTACCTCATTGACGCGACGGCCGCCCCGATCTGCATCATCGCGCCCGTCTCGTCGTGGGCCGCCGCCGTCGCCGGCTTCGCCAAGGGGACCGGCGCCGAGAACGGATTCGCGCTCTTCATCAACGCGATCCCGTGGAACTTCTACGCGATTCTCACGATCGTCACGCTCTTCTTCGTCGCGATCTCCGGCTTTGACTTCGGCGGCATGCGCAAGCACGAGGAGCGCGCCCTCGCGGGCGACCTCGGCGCGCTCGGCGCCGACGAGTTCAAGAACGCCAACCCGAAGGGCCGCGTCTACGACCTCGTGGTCCCGGTCGTGTTCCTCGTCGCGGCGTGCGTCGTCGGCATGATCTACTCGGGCGGGTTCTTCGACGCCGACAACAAGGACGCCTACCGCGACTTCGTCGAGGCGTTCTCAGCATCCGACGCCTCCGTCGGCCTCGTCTACGGCTCGGCGGTGACGATCGTCTTCGCGGTGGCCTACTTCCTCTGCCGCCGCGTGATCTCGTTCAAGGACTGCATGGACTCTCTGCCCGAGGGCTTCAAGGCGATGGTCCCGGCGATTCTCATCCTCTGCTCCGCCTGGACCCTCAAGGCGATGACCGACTCGCTCGGCGCGAAGGTCTTCATCTCGCAGATCATCAACGGGCCGGCCGCGGGCCTCCAGGACTTCCTCCCGGCGATCATCTTCCTCATCGCGATCGTGCTGGCGTTCTCGACCGGCACCTCGTGGGGCACGTTCGGCATCCTGATCCCGATCGTCCTGGCAGCGTCCCTGGGGCCGGAGATCACGATCATCTGCGTCTCGGCCTGCATGGCGGGCGCCGTGTGCGGCGACCACTGCTCGCCGATCTCGGACACGACGATCATGGCGAGCGCCGGCGCGGACTGCAACCACGTCGAGCACGTGAACACGCAGCTGCCATACGCGCTGTTCGTCGCCGCCGTGTCGTTCGTCTCCTACGTCGTGGCGCCGTTCCTCGGCTCATGGCACGTGGCGCTCCCGGTGGCGGTCGTCCTGATGCTCGCCGCCCTCTTCGCCCTTCGCGCGATCTGCTCGCGCAGGACCGGGAAGACGGCGTAGGACAGCGGACTTCGCCTTGCGTCGGGAAATGGCCAAAGGACGTCGCAGCCGAATCGCGGTTTTCCTGCGCCTTTTGCGCACTGCCCCGGACCAGCGGGGCGCGGGAATCGCGCGGACGCTCGTCCTTTCGGTCGTCGTGGGCGTCTGCGCCGGACTTGGCGCGGTGCTGCTCTCGACGATGCTCCAGCTTTTCGACTGGACGTTTCTCGGCAGCATGGGCGGATGGCTGCCTGAAGGCGCGGCCCACGAGCCACATCCGCTGAACCTTCCTCCGGTTTCGGGTCCGGTTCGCCGCTGGGCCGTTGCGCTGCTGCCGGCGCTTGGCGGACTCATTTCGGGCTGGTTCGTCCAGCGTTTCGCCCCCGAGGCCGCCGGGCACGGCACCGACGCCGCCATCGAGGCGTATCACTTCCGGGGCGGGCGAGTCCGCCCGGTGGCGATCCCCGTCAAGGCCCTCGCCACGACGCTTCTCATAGGCACCGGCGGCTCGGCCGGGTGCGAAGGGCCGATCACGCAGATCGGAGCGGGCATAGGCTCGCTCGTCGGATCGGTCCTTCGCCTGCCGGTCGCGTCGCGCCGCAAGCTCATGGCCGCCGGCATGGGGGCCGGCGTCGGGGCGCTCTTCCACGCCCCGCTCGCCGGCGCGCTTTTCGCGGCGGAGCTGCTCTACCGCGATCTCGACCTCGAATACGAAGTTCTCGTGCCCTCCATCGTGGCTTCGGTCACGAGCTATACCGTGTATTCGCGAGTGTTCGGCTTCTGCCCGCTGTTCGACACGCCGGAGAACTCCTTCGGGCGTCCGCATATGCTGCTGCTCTACATCGTCCTTGCGCTGGTGCTCGTGCAGGGGGCCCGGTTCTACACGTGGGCGTTCTGGACCGCGCACGAGCGCTTTTCGCGGCTGCGCGTCCCCGTCTGGCTTCGCCCGGCCATCGGAGGCCTGGCCACTGGGCTTGTCGGATGCCTGTTCCTGCCGGCGCTCGGATCGGGCTACGGCACGATACAGGACGCCCTCCGGTTCGACGACTCATGGACGCTGCCCGGCCACGGAGCCGCGTTCGCCCTGCTGCTCGGCGTGTTCTTCGCCAAGACGGCCACCACGGCGTTTTCAGTCGGCTCCGGAGGCTCCGGCGGCATTTTCGGCCCGGCGCTCGTGTGCGGCGGTGCGCTGGGCGGCGCCGTCGGCATGGTGTTCGCGACGATCCTCCCGTCGTGGAACGTGAATCCCGGCTCGTTCGTGCTGGTGGGCATGGTCGCCTTCTTCGGCTGCGCCGCCAAGACCCCGATCTCGATGATCCTCATGATCGGCGAAATGACCGGCAACTACCGTCTCCTCGTGCCGTCGATGTGGGTGGTCGTGATCGCGTATCTTCTCACGCGCAAGGTGTCGCTCTACCGCTCGCAGCTTCCCAACCGCTTCGAGGCGCCCGTCCACCGCTCGGCGGTCGTTTCGGGAACGCTCGGCTGCATCACGGTGCGCGACGTGCTCGCCTCGCGCCGCCGCCGCGTGGAGTTCACCGCGGTCACCGCCGCCACGCCGCTTTCGACTCTTTTCGACAAGTTTTCGCGGACAGGCCAGGCCGTCTTCCCGGTGGTCGCCCCCGACGGCTCCCTCGCGGGAGTCGTCGGGCGGCGGGAGCTCGACGCCGTCGTGGAAACGGATCCCGTGTTCCGCCAGACAATGCTCGTGGGCGACCTGGTTCTCTCCGCGCATCCCGTCGTCACGGGACCGGAGCCGCTGCGCAAGGTGCTCTCGAAGATGGACGACGACGATGCGGAGGCGATAGTCGTCGTCGACGGCCCGGCTTCCCGCCGCCGCGCGGTGGCGGTGCTTGACCACAACGACATCGCCGCCGCGTATCGTGCCGAAATCGCCACCTCCCGCTGACTCCGGCCGCCACTGCGCGCCCGTTCCGCCCCCTCTTTTCGGCGCCCGCGATTTTTTGCTTGCCTTTGCGGGGCGCCTGCCCTAGAATCCCGCCCGCATTTTCCTCCGCTCGGTTGCACCGGCAGGGTACCGGGAGGGCGGGGGAGGGCGAAAACAACACAGCCAAACACCCCACAATGGCAAAGAAAGTCACCGGCATCGTGCGCCTTCAGGTGCCCGCCGGAAAAGCGAATCCCGCGCCGCCGATCGGTCCGGCGCTAGGCGCGCAGGGCGTCAACATCATGGCGTTCTGCAAGCAGTTCAACGCCGCCACGGCGGACAAGGCGGGTCTGGACATCCCGGTCGTCATCACCGTCTATGCCGACAAGTCGTTCACCTTCATCCTCAAGAGCCCGCCGGCCGCGGTTCTCCTGAAGAAGGCCGCCGGCATCGAGAAGGGCTCCGGCACCCCGAACAAGACGAAGGTCGGCAAGGTGACCCACGCGCAGATTCTTGAAATCGTGAAGACGAAGGCGGCGGACCTCAACGCCGTCGATCCGGAGCACGCCGCGCGCATGGTCGAAGGCACCGCCCGCTCCATGGGCATCACCGTGGTCAAGTAGAAAGGAGCCTTTGCAATGGTCAAGCACGGAAAGAAATACACGGACGCCGCGAAGAAGGCTCCGAAGGACGCTGTCTCCGTCGAGGAGGCTGTCGCCTTCGTGAAGGCCAACCCCGGCGCGAAGTTCGACGAGTCGGTCGAGCTCGGCATGCGCATGGGCTGCGACCCGCGCAAGAGCGACCAGATGATCCGCGGCACAACCAGCCTTCCGCACGGCACGGGCAAGGACGTTCGCGTCGTTGTGTTCGCTGGCGGCGCCGCGGCCGACGCCGCCAAGGCTGCCGGCGCGATCGAGGCCGGAGTTGACGATCTTCTCGAAAAGATCAAGGGCGGCTGGATGGACTTCGACGTGGCGATCGCCACGCCCGAGGCCATGACCAGCGTCCGCAAGCTCGCCCGCGTCCTCGGCCCCCGCGGCCTCATGCCAAACCCCAAGACCGGAACCGTGACGGACGACGTCGCCGCCGCCGTCAAGGCGCAGAAGGCGGGCAAGGTCGAGTTCCGCATGGACCGTCAGGGCAACATCTGCACGCTCGTCGGCAAGCGCTCGTTCGAGGCGTCGCAGCTCGTTGACAACATCAACGCGATGATCGAGGCCATTCGCGCGGTCCGTCCCGCCGCCGTCAAGGGCCAGCTCTTCAGGAAAGTCTCCGTGAGCTCCACCATGGGCGTTCCCGTCCATGTTGACATCCACGACTAGGCGCCAAGGGAAGTAAGGAAAGAAAAGCCATGACCAAACCCCAGGCAAATTCCAAGCGCCCCGAGAAACTCTCGGCGATCGCCGAAATCGACGAATTCGTCAAGAACTCGGGCTACTGCTTCATCCTCAACTACGGCGGCCTCACGGTGGAGCAGCTCTCCGCCCTTCGCGTCGAGCTCGGCAAGCACGAGTCCACGCTCAAGGTCGTCAAGAACACGTATCTGGCCAAGGCCCTCGAAGACAAGGGCTGGACAAAGCTTGAGTCGGTGCTGAGCGGCCCCACGGCCCTTGTCGCCGGCGCCGGCGATCCGGCCGAGGTCGCCAAGGCCGTCGTCGAGTTTCTCAAGAAGAACGAGCAGGCGTCCGTGAAGGGCGCCCAGCTCGAGGACCAGACGCTCGACGCCGCGCAGGTCAAGCAGCTCTCCGAGCTCCCGGGCAAGGACGCGATGCGCGCCAAGCTGCTCGGCACCCTCAACGCGCCCGCCACCGACATGGTCCGCGTTCTGGCCGCCTCGCTCAAGAGCGTTCTCTACGTCCTCAAGGCGAAGGCCGAGAAGGACGGCGGGGCCCCGGCGGAGGCATAGTCACTGCCGCCGCCACATCAAATCACGTTCCACAAAACCGTGGACGCCGCCGCGGCGGGTGCCGCGAAACGGATCCGCGGTTCCGCCCGGGCAGAGGCCCGGGAGGTTGGACAAACAAAGAAGAAAGACAAAAAAATGACCCAGGAAGAAATCGTCGAGGCGCTCTCGAAGCTCTCCGTGCTTGAAGTCGCCAATCTCGTCAAGGCTCTCGAAGAGAAGTGGGGCGTTTCCGCCGCCGCTCCCGTCGCCGCAGTCGCCGCCGGCCCTGCCGCCGCCGCCGCTCCGGCCGAGGAAAAGACCGAGTTCGACGTCAAGCTCGCCGACGTTCCCGCCGACAAGAAGATCGCCGTCATCAAGGAAGTCCGCGGCGCGACCGGTCTCGGCCTTGCCGAGTCCAAGAAGCTCGTCGAGGACAAGGGCGTCGTCAAGTCCGGCATCTCGAAGGCCGACGCCGAAGAGCTCAAGAAGAAGCTCGAGGCCGCCGGCGCCAAGGTCGAGGTCAAGTAGGTCTCGACCCGCGCCATTCCGCGCCGGCCCCGCCAATGCGGCGCCGTGCCGGCGCGGAAGGCAGTCAGGCATCCCCGCGCGTCAGCGCGGGGTTTGCCGCTTCAAAAGGGCGCTTCGCGCGCCCGCCATTTCCCCGCGCGCGGCGGGGCGGCCCGGACGCTTTCCGAGGGTCGGATCCGCGCAATTCGCTCTTTGATTTCCATCCGGTCCTCAGGTGCGCATAGCCGAGGCCGCAACGACACAACCTTCCCTTCTCCACCTCCAACGAGAAACAGAGGCCCAAGATGCTGGAAAGAACAGTTTACGGCAGACTCTCGCCGGTTCTCGCCCCGCCCGACCAGATCGAAATCCAGACAAAGTCCTACGAGGAGTTCCTCCAGAAGGACGTTCCGCCCGAAGAGCGCAAGCCCGTCGGGCTCCAAGGCATTTTCAAGAGCATATTCCCGATCGAAAGCTACGACGGGCACTACAAGCTCGAGTTCCTGCAATACCGCCTTGGCCGCGGCGAGGGCGACAGGCCCGGCGATCCTGATCCCAAGGACGATCCTCTCACCGCGCTGCGCGAGGGCGTGACGTATTCCGCTTCGCTCAACGTCGAGTTCGCGCTTGAAAACGGCGACAAGGGGGCCACTCGCGAATGGGTTTACATGGGCGAGCTTCCGCTCATGTGCGACGACGGCGCCTTTGTCGTGAACGGCGCCGAGCGCGTCGTGGTCTCGCAACTGCACCGCTCCCCCGGCATCTGCTCCGAGCGCTCGTTCCACGCGAACGGCACGCCGCTCTATTCGGTGCGCATCATTCCCGACCGCGGCTCGTGGCTCGAGTTCCAGTTCGACGCCAGCCGCAAGATCTGGGTTTACATGGACCGCCGCCGCAAGGGGCGCAAGTTCCTCGTCTCGACGTTCCTGCGCTGCCTTGAGTTCTCCTCCGACCGCGACATCCTGCAGAACTTCTACACATACGAGACGCTTGAGACCGCGGCGGACAACTCCGGCCGGCGCCTCGACTCGCTCGTGTTCCCCGAGGACCTGCGCGACCCGACCACGAACGCGCTGCTGGCGCACCGCTACGAGTTCGTGACGACCAACGCCCTCAAGCAGCTCTCCAAGGCCGGCTTCGACAAGATAGAGGTCGTCAACGTCTCGTGGGACGGCGGTCTGCTGCTTGAAACGATGCGTTCGGACACGACGCACAGCCAGGAGGAGGCGCTGAAGGACATCTACCACCGCCTTCGCCCGGGCGATCCCGTCACCGCTTCCAACGCCCAGCAGCTCGTTCGCCGCCTGTTCTTCGACAATCGCCGCTACGATCTCGGAAAGGTTGGCCGCTACAAGCTCAACGCCAAGCTTCGCGCCTTCCGCGACACAAGCCGCGGCGAGCCGATCGAACTGCCCGGCGACCTGCGCGTCCTGGACAGGAGCGACATCATCGCCGCCCTGCGCCTCCTCGGCGCCGTGAACACCACCACGAAGGCCGGCGTGGCCGGACGCGTGCCGCAGTGCAAGCTGGCCACCAACGTCCCGATCGACGACATCGACCACCTCGGCTCCCGCCGCATCCGCACGGCCGGCGAGCTTCTGGAGAACCAGTGCCGCATCGGCCTGGCCCGCACCGAGCGCACGATTCACGAGCGCATGACGATGGCCGGCAGCCAGAACGCCGACAGCGAGGCCGAGATGCTCCGCCCGACGCGCCTCGTCAACTCCAAGACGTTCGGCTCCGTGGTCGCCGACTTCTTCGCGCGCAGCCAGCTCTCGCAGTTCATGGACCAGACGAACCCGCTCTCCGCGCTCGCGCACAAGCGCCGCCTTTCGGCCCTCGGCCCCGGCGGCCTCACGCGCGACCACGCCGGCTTCGAGGTTCGCGACGTCCACCCCTCGCACTACGGCCGCATCTGCCCGATCGAGACCCCCGAAGGTCCGAACATCGGCCTCATCTCCTCTCTCGGCATCTACGCCAAGATCAACGAATACGGATTCGTCGAAACCCCGTATCGCAAGGTCGAGCACGAGGCCGACGGCACTCCGCACGTCACCGACGACGTGCAGTGGATGAGCGCCGACGAGGAGGAGAAGTTCGTCATCGCGCAGGCGAACGCCCGCCTGGACGAGGGCAACCACTTCATCGACCCGATGATCCGCGTCCGCTACCGCGGCGAGTTTCAGGAGGCGCCCCGCCGCCGCGTCCAATACATGGACGTGAGCCCGATGCAGGTGATCTCCATCGCCGCCGGCCTGATCCCGTTCCTGGAGCACGACGACGCCAACCGCGCGCTGATGGGAGCCAACATGATGCGCCAGGCGGTCCCGCTGCTGCGCACCGAGCGCCCCTACGTGGCCACGGGCCTTGAGGGCCGCGCCGCGCGCGACTCCAAGGTCATCGTGGAGTCCGACGGCGACGGCATCGTCGCCGAAGTCGATGCGCGCCACGTCATCGTGACGCCAGACGGCAAAAAGCCAGCCCCCGGCGCCCCCGAGGGCTCCTATCGCCGCTACGACCTGCAGAAGTTCCGCCGCACGAACGCCGGAACGTGCTTCAACCAGTGGCCCATCGTCGAAAAGGGCCAGGCCGTGAAGAAGGGCGACATCATCGCCGACGGTCCCGCCACCGATCAGGGCGAACTGGCGATCGGCAAGAACCTGCTGGTCGCATACATGCCCTGGTGCGGCTACAACTTCGAGGACGCCATCCTCGTCTCGCAGCGCATCGTCCGCGACGACGTGTTCACGAGCGTGCACATCCTCGAGTTCGAGTGCACCGCGCGCGACACGAAGCTCGGCCCGGAGGAAATCACGCGCGACATCCCGAACGTCGGCGAGGAGGCTTTGCGCAACCTCGACGACAGGGGCGTCATCCGCGTCGGAGCCGAGGTTAAGCCCGGCGACATCCTCGTCGGCAAGGTCACGCCGAAGGCCGACTCCGAACTTATGCCGGAGGAGCGCCTCCTGCGCGCGATTTTCGGCGAAAAGGCCGCCGACGTGCGCGACACGTCGCTCAAGGTTCAGCCGGGCACATACGGCATCGTCATGGACGTCAAGGTCTCCAATCCCGAGGATGGCAAGACGTCCGGCCGCCGCTCCGTCGCCGCCGCAGCAGACTCCCTGCTGGACGGCGACGCCCCGCGCCGCAAGCCGCAGTCCGAGCGCGACCTGAAGAAGCGCCGCGACGCCGACTGCAAGAAGATCGACGGCGACCTGCACAAGCAGCTCAGCGACGTGTTCATCGGGCAGAAGCTCCCCGACGACATCGTGAACGGCGAAACAGGGGCGGTAATCATTCCCGGCGGCAAGAAGGTCACGAAGACCCACCTCAACCACCTCGTCAAGTATCGCCTCAGCGCGAAGATCGCCTCCTCCGCGGCCGGAGACCGGATCCGCGAAATCATCGACGCCGCCGCGCCGAAATACAAGGAGGTCGAGGCCCGCTTCGAGCGCGACGTGGCCGCCCTCAAGGCAGGCGAGCCGGTCTCGCGCGACATCGTGCGCTCCGTCAAGGTGTATCTTGCGGAGAAGAAGAACCTCTCCGTGGGCGACAAGCTCTCCGGACGTCACGGCAACAAGGGCGTCGTCGCCCGCGTCCTGCCGGACTGCGACATGCCGTTCCTCCCCAACGGGCAGCCGATGGACATCGTCCTCAACCCGATGGGCGTTCCCTCGCGAATGAACCTCGGTCAGGTGTTCGAGACGCACCTTGGCGCGGCCTGCCGCGCCCTGGGCATCTACGCCGCCACCCCGGTGTTCGACGGCATCTCCGAGAGCAAGATCCACGAGCTTCTCGGCGAGGCCGGCAAGGAGGACGACTTCGAGTGGATCGACGAGGACGGCAAGTCCGTCCTCTACGACGGGCGCACGGGCGAGCCGTTCGACCAGCGCGTCATGGTGGGCGTCACCTACATGCTCAAGCTCCACCACCTCGTTACGGACAAGATCCACGCCCGCGCCGTCGGCCCCTACTCCCTCGTCACGCAGCAGCCGCTCGGCGGCAAGGCGCAGGCGGGCGGCCAGCGCATGGGCGAAATGGAGGTGTGGGCGCTCGAAGCCTACGGCGTGGCATACGCGCTGCAGGAGATGCTCACCGTCAAGTCCGACGACGTGTCCGGCCGCACTCGCATCTACGAGTCGATCGTCAAGGGCCAGAATTCGCTCAACGCCGGCATGCCGGAGACCTTCAAGGTGCTCATCAGCGAACTCAAGGGCCTTTGCCTTGACATGAAACTGGAAGGCGAGAGAGAGCACGCCGCCGAGCGCGCCGCCGCCGAAGCCCTCTAACCGAAATTTCACGAGGAGAAAAAGTCAATGAATCCGTATGCAGGCAGCCTGCTCGAATCCGACATTCCCGTCGATCAATACGACGACGTTCGCCTCACCCTCGCCTCTCCGGCGACGATTCGCTCCTGGAGTCGCGGCGAGGTGAAGAACCCCGAGACAATCAACTACCGCACCTACCGCCCCGAGCGCGACGGGCTTTTCTGCGAGCGCATCTTCGGGCCGACCCGCGACTGGGAGTGCGCCTGCGGCAAATACCGCCGCATCAAGCACAAGGGCATCGTCTGCGACCGCTGCGGCGTGGA